>LFSQ01000040.1 GCA_001512785.1 Syntrophomonas sp. DTU019 | reverse complement strand
AACATCGTAGGCGGTTCCATAATGGTGGGTTCACTGTACTGGTACTCCTACCTGAAAAAAGATGCCCCGGTGGCCAAAGACAAATCCACTGCTGCATAGGCACGGCTAATAAGGCATAATTATGGCGGGGGATAAACCCCCGCCTTTTCTTATGGTATGGGGATGGCTGGGCCTTATTTCTTAATTTCCATCTCCCAGTTGTTCTTCTCATCCACTTTCATAACCACAGTATATCCGCACGATCTGGCCAATTTGCTGACATTTTCCTTTGATACCGCGCTGTCCCCGACAATCTGTATCTCGGCCAGGCCCTGGTCGATCAACTTCTTGGTTTTGATTACCGGTATGGGACAGCTAAGCCCGCGCACATCGAGTTTTTCCACCTTAGACCCCCCTATTCTTCACGGTATGTGTAACCGATGACCAGCATGATCAGAATACCTGCCACGCAGGCAATCTGCCCAAATATATTAGGCCCGCCGATAGTTGCCGGCGCTGTTGCCGTCGCTGCAGCCATGGCAGAGCTGGCCAAACCGAAATTGTGAATGACACCGGCCCCTACAATCATGCCTATCACCACTGCAGCAGCATCCATGTCACCCTGACCGGACAGAATCAGCTGGCGTAAAGGGCACCCCCCCCAGGAGGGTGGCGGTCAAACCCACCAGGTATAGCCCCAGGAAATTCCAGATATGATTGCTGTGCGCAATCGGCTGCCCGGCAAAACCGGCTTTAAACAGCCCGAAAGCGATGTTTAGGACCAGGGCACCGATAAATATGCCGATGAACCCCAATAAAAGCGTATTATCCCGAATCAATATAAAATCCCTTATGCCCCCGCTCAGGCATAGGCGGGTGCGCTGAGCCAGGAAGCCCACAATAAGCCCGGCACCCAGACTGAATGCAATGGCCGCATGCATACTGCCCGGGCCCTTTTGGCTGAAGAACAGAGGCCCACCATCTGCCGGGTTAAATACGGTGCCCTTCAACAAAAGATAGAGGAAGAACAGCATCAGGGCCGGCATTATCAACCCACCCAGGGGCGATGAGCTGATTTTAGCCCTCCCCAAGTCAAAACCCTGTTTGAGGAAAAACACCCCTGTGCCTACCCCCAGGATGAAACCAAATAAGCCAACCACAGCATTATAGTCACCGCCAGCCATGCGCAAAATGTCGCGCAGCGGGCAGCCCAGAAAAACCAGGGCTCCTACCATCATAAAAACACCCATGAAAAAGCGCAGCAGTGTGGCCGAACCCCCCCTGGCTCGATACTCACCAGCGAACAAAGCCGTCAAAGCCGACCCCAACACCAGGCCGATGATTTCAGGGCGCATATACTGCGCCACAGCAGCCCGGTGCAAGCCCAAAGCCCCGGCTATGTCCCGCTCAAAACAGGCGATACAGAAGCCCATATTGGGGGGATTCCCCAACTTGACCAGGGTGACTGCGATCGCTCCGATAATCAAGCCGCTTACCAATATCAACCATTTGCCACGATCCACCTGATTACCCCCTCACATAACACTGTATTATGTATTAAATTACTTTTTTTTATATTCGCTACCGTGCTTTTTATTCCTCCCGGGAATATCAAAAATAATAACTTTTTCGACCAGAGCAATAAGAAAACGCCCTTGAGGATAAGGCGTTTTAAATAAAGGCGTATATACATATTCAAATTTTTAACAAATATTTTCGCGGCTGGTTGTATTATGAGGTCAGCTATTTGTAGATACTGCGTGGCCTGTGGCGAATATTTCCGCGGCGGTTTATTTTATAATGCCAGCTATTGATAGAGGATAAATATGGCAGGACAGCTTTCCCATCCCCTCAGCGGAACGGTCAGCCAAGCGCTGGGGCGGAAAACGGTTCAGGCCCGTTTGCTCTTCAGCTTGAGTGGCAGGGCGGGATCGGTGATAGCGCCGATCTTGGCTGCGAAACTGCTCTTTTTGGCCAAATCCTCATCAGTGATAAAATGGACATCCAGGAGGCCCTCGGAGTTATATCCGGTCTTAAGATAATTCATCTCCGCTAAAGCCTTACTCCACCCGTCGAGCCACTGCTTTAACAGAGCGCATTTTTCAGGGTCCTGGTCTACATGAATGATCAGGTCAATATCGCTTCCCGGACCTGCAGTGCCGCTGTTGGTGCTGCCAATCACATAAGCCGCTTTGACCCCCAACCGCTCACCATCCAGCTGAGCAGCGATACGTTCCGCCATATACATCCTCCAGCGCCAGTAGCTGTCATCATAGCGGGCAACCTCCTGGCGGGGCATTGGTTCAACCGGTTTGGGCCAATTCTCTCCATGGATTTGCGCACTGTAGGCCTCTCCCAAATAACCTATGGCTTCGCCCAATTCGGCATTCATATGGATATGCAGCATACTGCCGCGGCTGGCCTCGGTAACGTCGATTACCCGCACTACCTGCTCAAGATGCTTATAGTCGGGCAGAAGCTGGGTTAAAATACTGGGGGACCTGGTCAGGAATTTCTCGTTGAACAAAACATCCCTGTCATCAGGATATAATGGCAAATAGCGTATGTTAGCCTCCACCAGGTCCTGGAAGAAATGAGTGCCAAAGGACAGTTCAGGCACATAGCTGGAGCGCTGGCGGGCGATCTCGATTAAAGCGGCGGTATTATTGATATCCGCATAAGTGACCTGCACCCCCATTTTGATGTCCCCGCGGCTTCCCCAGCGGCCCGGGCCCATCAAGATGAATCGTCTGCGGGGGAGGATCACGTTGAGCATGCCTACCGCTCTGCCGACATCAAGCAAATCGCTTATGCTCTGCAATTGGCTGTAAGCTTCGGGATCCACGTAGACCACATGAGATATATTCTCTACCTGCCCGTTGGTTATATACCGCCGGGCAGTAAAAACGATCTTGTTTTTCGGTATATCCTGGGGCAAAGGAGCCGGCACCGCGTCTTCGCCCAAACCCTGAGGGCGGCACTGCAAAAGGTAAAAATCCTCGCCATCTGAAGCAAATTCGATATCCACCGGGGTTCCCAGTTTTTCCTGCAGCACTGCCAGGATCTGCCTCACCAGTCTTACAAAAGCGGTACCGGTAATAAGGCCTTCGAAATTGACCACCAGATCGTCCTTCTCAAAGTCAATCTGAAAGGCATTCACGCTTTCCACCAGGTTTTCGCTGTATTTGGACAGAATATGGTGGGCAAAGGGTATTTCATGGCCATAATGCCTCAACAGTTCGGCAATGGACACGGTTTCAAAACGATTGGTCTCCAGGTTGATAACATCAACCTTTTTGGGCGAATAGTATTTGATCTCCTCAGGGACTATATTGACCCGCAAATCGGGCTGACCGGTTGCGATTAAGAAAGGAAAGTCGTCTTTGAGGCGATCCACCGCCCGGGTGCCCAATCCCATCACCAGGCGGATCAAACCGTCTTCCCGCTTGATGCGCGATGACCAGCGATACTCGTTATTGCTCACCGCTACCCCGGAATAAAGCGGCATAAAATAAGGGCCGATCTTCTTGCCCACTACCTGCTGTATCATAATCCCCATTTCCTCATGGAAATCCAACAAGCCGCGTTCGGCCCGGTAACGGATAGAATCCGGCCCGTACACCGAGGCATAGACCTCCAATATAGCCTCCATCAATGCGTCCAGACGCTCTTTCTTGCTGCCCCGGTTGGCAAGGAACAGGCTTTTATACTTGCCGGAGAAAGCAGCCCCCATCTGGTCTTCCAAAAGCGATGAACTCCTCACAATCAGGGGGGTATCGCCAAGGTCATCCAGGACCATAGCCAGGCTCTTGACAATATTCTGGGGGAATTTGGCGTTTTTCAGCATTTGGATGATGTTGGGATAATCCATGCGGATCTCTTTCAGATCCCGGTATTTCTGCTCATTCAGCCCTTCCAAATTGTTGTAGTGCAGAACCTCAGTGAGTTCGTCGGTGGTGATGCACCAGGTGCGGGGCACTTTGACCCGGCTTAACAGCGGATAATTGTGGCTTTCCTTTTTTAAAACCTGCTGGGCCAGAAACAGCCCGGTGCTCTTGCCTCCGATTTTGCCGCGGCTTTCCTCCGGGTAAATCAGGCGTTTGGCTATCTCATAAAAATGACTTATGCCCAGATACTGCCGGGCAACCTGGATAAAGTCCAGATTGTCGGACAAAAACCTTCTTATCAAGGCCACTGCCAGCCAGCGCTCGGTAGCCGAATAGAGTATAGGGCTATCCCCGGCGATTTCGCGGTAGCGTTTTATGGCCTCAACGATATCACCCAGGGAAGCATCGATGCGATCCACAGTCTTGATCAGATCATAGGTTTTTTGTTCTTGAATCCACCGTTTAAGCAACAGCGAGATTTCCTGGTCGCTTAAGTGCCGGGCAGCGATTTGAAAGGTCTTTTCGCTGATGGTGTTGATATTGCCCAGGGGTACCCGGGCACTGGGGTAATTGACCTCGCCGCGGCTGAAGGTGTCCTGCCATCCCGGGCTGAAGTCATTGAGCAAGCTGCCCGCTTCGGTGATACCATTGCGGTACAGGTGGTTGATCATCTTGCGGCTCACATACAGGAGCATATTGGGATCGGTGCGGCGCAAGAGGTCCAATATGACCATCCACTCGTGCTCCAGGTGATTTTCGGGAAAATCCAGGCGGGGCCGGTTCCATTCCTGCAGAACCTGCTTGAGACGGCGGTGAAACAGGGTCTGCCCGATTCGTTCGGCAATGGTTTGAATCAGTTTGCGTTCTTTGTCTAAAAAGATTCCTTCACTGCTGGCCGGAACCGGCCTGGTATATACTACCTCTATGCTGCCCACTATGGTTTCATCGATACTGATGGGGCATTTCAAAACCTGTTTCGACTTGATGTAACCCGGTGTCTGGTAACTGTGATTATCGAAAAGGATTCTGGCCTCGCACACCTCAGGGTATTGCCAGCCGGAAGGGACGACGGCCACGATGGCCTCAAACATTTCCGCCAGGGAGAGGCGCTGATTGCTGAGAATCTCATCTACTTGATAGAGGCAATTGAGCTCTTTGGCCCGCTCTTTGAGGATATGAATCGAGTGCTCGTCCAAAAAATCACTATCCCGCATGGCAATCCCCTGTCTGCTTTTCTATACCCAGCCCCTCATCTTCACGGCCTGCGCAACCCGGTTGATGGCTATTACATAAGCAGCGTCACGCATATACAGATTGTGCTTTTTAGACAGATCATACACGTCGTGAAAAGCCTTGGTCATTTTGATATCCAGTTTGGCCAGGACTTCATCCTTTTCCCAGTAATAATTGGCATTGGACTGCACCTGTTCAAAATAGCTGCAGGTAACACCGCCGGCATTGGCCAAAAAGTCGGGTATCATGAAAATTCCTCTTTCTTGGATCACTTCATCGGCATCGAGGGTGGTCGGCCCATTGGCTCCTTCTACTATGATTTTAACGCGAGGGCTTATCTTATGCACATTTTCGATGGTTATCTGGTTTTCCAGAGCAGCCGGGATGAGTATATCCACATCCTGCTCCAGCCAGGCGCTGCCGTCCAGGATTTCACAGCCCACGGATTGGGCCTTTTCCTTGTCTATGCTGCCATAAGCATCGGTTATTTGCATCAGCTGGGCGCTGTCCAGCCCATCCTCGCATTTGTAGGTATAGGATTTCTTGTCAATGTTGTCCCAGCAGGCAATAGCCACGATCTTGCCGCCCATCTGGCTGTACAGTTGAGCCGCATACTGAGCCACATTGCCAAAACCCTGGAAGCTGGCACAGGTTTCCTCCGGTTTAATGCCCAGTTCTTTCAGGGCTTCACGAAGTGTATATATTACACCATAGCCGGTAGCTTCGGTTCTCCCCAGAGAGCCTCCCATGCCCACCGGTTTGCCGGTAATAAACCCGGGGCATCTACCGCCATGGATAGTTTCAAATTCATCCAGCATCCACAACATGTGCTGGGCATTGGTCATTACGTCAGGAGCAGGTACGTCCAGGTCCGGTCCCACCGCACGGGCCATTTTCCTTACCCAGCCCCGGCATAAACGCTCTTGCTCACTCCTGGTCAGATTGCGCGGGTCACAGACAACCCCGCCTTTGCCGCCCCCAAGGGGGATGTCGACTACAGCACATTTCCAGGTCATCCACATGGCCAGGGCACGGACCGTATCAGCGGTCTCCTGGGGATGGAAGCGGATGCCCCCTTTGGCCGGTCCACGGGCATCGTTATGCTGCACCCTGTAGCCCTGGAAAACCTGTGTGGTGCCATCATCCATGCGCACCGGGATAAGGAAGTGATACTCCATTGCCGGCTGTCGCAAAAGTTGGCGAGTGGCTTCATCCAGGCCGATCATTTCAGCCACCCGGTCAAACTGTGCCTGCGCGTTGACAAAAGGATTGTAACCTGTTTCACTCATTTGCATCTGCTGCCTCCTTGTAGCATATTCGGGGTGTTGACTATGCCAATTATATTACTCAGGCGCTATGTTGTGCACAGAATCGTTTAGTGTATACAATATACCCCTGCATAGAAGCCAGCTGTTAACAATTATCAACCAGGTCAGTTATTTTCAGGATATCGAATGGAAAGCACCTGCCAATCTATGTCGCCCCGGGGCGCTTTTATGGTAACCGTAGCCCCTTTGTTTTTGAGCAAGAGGGCGCTGCCCATAGGTGAAAGTATGGAAATATGATTGCTTTTGGCCCGTTCTTCATATAGCGGCAGGATTTCCAGCACCTGCTTCTTTCCATTGGAGGAATTGACCACCTCCACCTGGCAGCCCATGGTCACAAACGGCAATTCGTTGCCGGCCCTATCAGAGCGAATGCAGCTGCACAGGAAATCGTCCAGCTGTTTAACGTAGAGATCCAGAAGATTGACTACCTGTTCACGCTCTGGAGAAAGCTGCGGGAAATGGTCATGTACCCACTGGCTGCGGTTTTCTTCGACCTCTGTCAGGTGACGCAGCAGGTTTTCATAAATCTGTGGTTTAATGGCACGTTGAACCACCCAAAAACCCTCCCTATCACATACATTAAATGGTAAGAATAACCCATAATAATTAGGTACCCGGCATGGCGTCCGGGTACCTATGTTTTGTTGTATCCTCAGGCAGCCAAAAACCCCCTGACAGCTGCCGGGGCATCCGATTACCTATGTTCTTATAGTATACTGTATACAGTCAGATCATGTCAATACTAGAGGTGTTTTCCGTCTGTGTCAAGGTTTAGTAGGAGAAACTCCTGGTCTTAGTTAATAAATATCTATCTTAAG
>LFSQ01000117.1 GCA_001512785.1 Syntrophomonas sp. DTU019 | reverse complement strand
CTTAATTATACTATAGGAGGGTATGCTTTTTATTTTTTATTCGGACTTTTTCAGTGGTCTCAGAGCGTCCCTTTGTGTCGTCCCTTTGTGTCATTCAAGATTACCAGGCCTGTTGGTATATCTTCAACACATCCTCATGCTCCAACTTTTGCAGAACCCCCAGGGGGCCTTTTAAAACCGCATTATCGGCCATGGCTTCCAGATCAGCAGCCTCGACACCAATTTCGCGCAGTCTGGCAGGGAGGTTCAGGGACACAAAAAACTCCTTGAGGGCATCAATACCTGCCATAGCCAGGCTATCGCCCTGAAGATCCTTAATGCCAAAGACCTTTTCGGCAAAGCGCTCAAAAGTTTCAACATCATTGCGGTAAACATAGCGCATCCACACCGGCAGGAGAATTGCCAGACCAGCCCCGTGTGCTACCGAGTAAAAAGCGCTCAGGCTGTGTTCCATGCCATGAGTGGCCCAATCACCCCCACGGGTTCCCGGGGCTGTGCTGCCGTTAAATGCCAGGGTTCCCGCCCAGGCCAGCTGGGCCCTAGCTTGATAATCAGCCGGGTCCCGCAACACTTTTACCACCTGCTGCATTATCGTCCTGATCAGGCCTTCCATGTATTCCCTCATGATGTCAATATCGGTACTGCCGTCGAAGTAATACTCCAGAATATGGGTTATCATGTCCGCGGCACCCTCGGCGGTATTTTGCGCGGGCAGAGTGCCCTGCACGGAAGGGTCAATGATAGACAGGCGGGGATACAGGTGTCTGGAACCCAGGCCCCATTTTTTTCGCTCATCCTCCCGGGTTAAAACCGCATTGCAATTCATTTCCGAACCGGTCCCGGATATGGTCAACACCCCGTATATAGGTAAAGCCTGTTTTATCCGGGCGGCTCCGGTAAAGAAATCCCAGACATCACCGGGGTAATGATACCCTGCGGCGATTATCTTGGCACTGTCAAAAACGCTGCCTCCCCCGGCCGCCAGTACCGCTTCAGCCTTATATTCGCGGGCCAGCTCAATTCCAGCCTTAACCTTGGAAAGAACAGGATTGGGCTTAACCCCCGGCAATTCTGCAAAATCGATCCCGGCCTGATTTAGCGAAGCAGTCACCTGTTCATAGACCCCGTTGCGAAAAACAGAGCCCTGCCCGTAGACCAGCAAAGCCCTCTTTATGCCATCATTGCTCAATTCCATGCCCAGTCTTTTAATGGTACCCTGTCCAAAGATGATCCGAGTAGGATTGACAAAGTTGAAATTCCTCATGTTTAAGGCCTCCTTATCAGGTATCTGTTATTTAATGGTAGCACACAATGGCCTTGATAATCTCCTGAAAAGGCGTTACCCGCACCACAAAAATCTTCCCATTTTTTTCTTAATTTTTTCTCTGCTACCCCGAAAATAAAATAAACCAGTCGCATTAATAGACAAGAAGGCTGTCACCGTTCCTGAAGCCCAACAGGAGACAACATCTTCCGATTCGTTCCAAACCAGTCTCATAGCGCCCTTGTTAGACTTGAAAAACTGCCCTCAGCCCAGGGCAGTTTTTCATTTCTGCCGCTAACAGGCTGCAGGCTTAATGAGGCGGCGCGCAAAATCCTGGAAACCTGTCCACCTTATGCAAGATTATGGGCTACCCGGTGTAATGCATAGGAAAAGGCTAATTTCCAAATAGAAAGGGCGTGATGCAATGCCATCCAGGCGTACAGCTTTAGTTCTTTTACTGGCTTTGATTGTTACCGTATCCCTGACCGCAGGCCTGCTAAAGGCCTCCACCGTACAGTCACAGGATGTAAATGTCTACATCAATGGGGTGCAAACCCTTTTCCCTGATCAGTTGCCTTATATCGACGACAACAACCGCACCATGGTGCCGGTCCGCTTTTGCTCACTGGCCCTGGGGGCCACGGTTGAGTGGAATTCGCAAACCAAACAGGTTATTATCACCCGCCCGGAGAGCGGGACTGATTCAGACCGCCAGGTCACACTTACCATTGACAGCACAGAAATGCTGATTGCCGGCGAATCTGCCCGGCAAATGGACACCGCAGCCGTACTCAGGAACGGCCGCACCATGGTGCCACTGCGCTTCATATCCGAGTTCTTTGCAGCCGAGGTGGTATGGGATTCCCCCAGCCGGTCGGTACATGTTTTTACCCGCGGTCAAACCCCGGAAGAACAGGATGAGATCATACAGCAGGCTGCTGCTGCCGGGGCTGAGCTGCCACGCGTCAATTCAGCCGAGAACCTGCAACGCCTGTTAAATGAATACAATCAGGACTACAACCGGCTGCGGGCGGGAGATATCCTCAGGAAGTCCTCCGTCGCCGCACAGGAACAAGCCGCCGCACCCGCACCGGCTGCTGATGCATCAAGCGACCAGGTTGACTATTCCGGCACCAATATACAGGTTCAGGGGGTGGATGAATCCGATATAGTCAAAACCGATGGCGAATACCTCTATCAGGTCAAAGATGATGAGGTAATTATTGTGAAGGCCTATCCCAGCAGCGAATTGAAGGTGATGGCCCGGATTCCTGTGAAAGAGCGCCCCCGCGAGATGTACATCGACCACAACCGCCTCATCCTCATCCAAAACCCTGCGGTATATCGTGATTATCCTCTGCCGGAACCCATGGAAAGCAGCGCAAAGCGGCTCATGCCATCAATTTACCCCCCGGCCCGGAGCGAGACCATGGTTACCATATTTGATACCACTGACAAGACCCGGGCGGTGAAAGCCGATGAGTACGGCATTCCCGGCAACTATGTATCATCGCGCAAAATAGGAGAAAACATTTATATAATCAGCAGCGAGCCGGTTTACCAGGTGTTTGAACCGCTCTATTCCATCAATGGCCGGGAATACACCCAGACTTATGACCGTATTCGCTATTTCCCCGACATGCAGCTGAATTCCTATGTGCATATCGCTCAAGTGCAATTGAGATCGGGCGGCAGCCGATTTGCCCTGGAAAGCTTCCTGGGGTCGAGCGGCAATGTATACTGCTCGCGGGATAATCTTTATATTGCGGCTTCCCATTATCGCCCCACCTACTACCGCCAGGGCTACCTGCAGGACGGCGTCAGCACAGTGATCTACAAATTCGCCCTGGGCAACGGGGTGCGCTACGCCAATCGCGGCCAGGTTCCGGGCACAGTGTTAAACCAGTTCTCCATGGACGAATACGAGGGCTATTTCCGTATCGCTACCACCCGCAGCGGAGGGGGCACGGCCGAACAGGGCAATGCGGTGTACATTCTCAACGCCGGCATGAAACAGGTCAGTGCCATTGAAGATATTGCCCCGGGTGAGAGGATATACTCAGCTCGCTTCATGGGGCCGCGCGCTTACCTGGTGACCTTTAAGCAGGTAGACCCCCTGTTTGTCATCGACATGAATCCCTTAAGCCCTAAAATCCTGGGCAAGCTGAAGATCCCCGGGTTCAGCAACTACTTGCATCCCTACGGGGATCACTATCTCATCGGACTGGGCAGTGAGGTGGAAAATATCGGTAAATCCACGGTCACTACAGGATTGAAACTGAGCCTTTTCGATGTTGCTGATGTCAATAATCCCATCGAAGTCAGCAAGGTGGTGATCGGCAGCTCCGGAACTCGCTCTGAAGCTACCAGCAACCATAAAGCCTTCATGATGCATCAGGATGTTATAGCCTTCCCGGTGACGGTCTATGAGGGTTCTGGTGGGTATGGCTCCTTTGCCTTCCAGGGGGCTTATGTGTTCAACGTTTCACCACAGGGATTTACCCAGCAGGGCCGCATCAGCCACCTGGGCGAACAGGATTACCTCAAGGCCGGTGACTACTGGGGCGGCAGCAACCTCGAAATCCAGCGGGTGCTTTTTATCGAGGGCAATTTGTACACCCTGTCCCAGAGCATGATAAAAGTCAACCAGAACGGCACCCTGGCTGAGCTCAACCGCCTGGTAACCGATTAGCCGGGGGCTCGGGGACAGGTTTTAACCTGTCCCCGCGATGGGATGACGAGAAGAGTTAGCCCCCGCTTAAGCAAGATGATGTTAGAGATGGGAGTAGAGATGCCATTTCGCAAGGCGGCCAGGTTATTGGAATATCTGGTACCAGGGGTTAGCACCATGACAGTATGGAACGAAGTAAAGC
>LFSQ01000054.1:14063-19066 GCA_001512785.1 Syntrophomonas sp. DTU019 | reverse complement strand
AGAAGGGATTCTCTTTTTTGTTTTCCTTATTCATTCTCCCAGGGTAATTTTACGCTAACCTCAGAAACCTGTACAGTCACAGCAGCTCGCTGAGACTGGCGAAGAAATCAGCCAGTATTCCATCCCAACTGCGCGAACGGGCATGCTCCAATGCGCCTTTAGAAAGGGTTAAGCGCAGCTCCTTATCGGTCATGAGTTTTTCAATCTTTTGAGCCATGTCAAAGGCCTCACCGGGCTTGAATGCCAGTCCATTTTTGCCGGGCAGCAGATTGTCCTCCACCCCGCCGGCCAAAGCGGCTACCACCGGCAAACCGGAGGCCATGGCTTCAAGCACCACATTGCCGAAAGTCTCGGTCACTGAGGGGAAAACAAATATATCTGCCGAGGCATAGAGATCATACAGCTCCTGCCCATGCTTGTATCCCAGGAACAATACATTATCGATATTGAGATTCTCCAGCTTGCGGCGCGAGGGGCCATCCCCTACCATCAGCAGTTTATACTGCAAACCGTGCTGGTTTAGCAGGGCAGCAGCCTTAAGCAGCACTTCCAGATCCTTTTCCGGAGCGATGCGCCCCACATAGAGCAGCAATATGCCCTCAGGGCTGTCAAGATAACCTGAGCGCAGCTTCTCACTGCGATACAACGGGTTAAACAGCTCGCTGTCGATGCCATGCGGGCAATGCCTCAGGTTGGGGATGCCATGCTGCTCGAGCAGGCGCAAGGTGCTTATTGAAGGGGTGAAATTGATCTGACAGCGCCGGTGAAACCAGCGCAGGTATCGCCAGCCCGGTTTTTCCAGAAAAGGCAGCTTATAATAGCGCAGGTACTGCACAAAGTTGGTGTGGTAGGTTGAGGTCACAGGCAAATCATGGCGTAAGGCATATTTCATGCCCTGCCAGCCCAGGGAAAACTCAGTGGCCAGATGCACTATATCAGGCCTGAATTGGTCCATTAGGCTGGCTATTTTATGATAGCTGGGCATGGTTATGAGCAATTCCGGATACAGCGGGAATTTAGTGCCGCCAAAAGCAAAGACCCCGGGTTCAGCGGTATCCCCGGGGACAAAATACAGGTATTCTATATTATGGCGTTGCATATAGTCCTTCATTTTGCCCAGGATAACGCTGACCCCGTTTACCTGAGGATAATAAGTATCGGAAAAGACTGCGATACGCATCAATTATGGCCCTCTGTGACTGTGATATTCATTACAAAAATATATGGAATGCTGCCAGTGCTATGCCTGCTCCGGCCAAAACATCACTGGGATAGTGAGCCCCCAAATACACCCGCGACACCCCGATCAAAGCGGCTATGCCCAATGCCAGTGGCGCTATGCCAGGCGCAACCTGGCATATTGGCAAAGCCAGGGCGAAGGCGGCACAAGTGTGTCCTGAAGGGAAGGAACGCTTGGAGGTCGGCGGCTTATTGGCAATAATATCCTCCAACACCTTGAAAGGCCGCTCCCGGTAAACCATAAACTTGACGGTATGAACCATCATTTGGCTGATTATCAACACTACGGCCATATCCTGGCCCAGGCTGATGTAGTCAGGATGGTCTGACAACAGCAGAATCAAGGGTACCGCGATGACGGCCGGCAATGAACCCAGGTTAGTGATAATCTGCATGATAATATCCAAAACCCGGCATTTATATTGCTGATTTATCAAATAGAGCAGCTTTAATTCCCTGCCCCGGAAATAACCGATAATCGAATTCACTGGTGTTCTCCTTCCCCAAAGCGATGCTGTGTCCTCAAACTGTATCGGATGAGGTTTTTTCCTGGCATGAACGACCACGCTAAAGTATCCTCGCCGCAAAGCATCACTTATTATATTACCTGATTCGACCTCGCTTGTAACCGTTTTTCTGGCAGTTGTGCACCTGACCGAGGTAAACCGCATGTCAAAGAGAAGCCTGACGAAAGGACGCGCTTTTCACGGCAGGAAATCGACAGCCGGTGACTGCCTCAGCTTTCCCATCTGTTGAGTTCCTTTTCCATGCCCTGAACAGCCGACCGCTCAGAGGATTCGAGGCCTGACAGGAACTGTGAGAGCTCATCGGGGGGTTTGGCGGTAAATTCGAGGTATTCCCCGCTCCGGGGATGATTGAAGCCCAACAGCCAGGCATGAAGCAGCTGCGAGCTGACCCCAGGAGGGGCTTTGCGGGAGGTGTACAGCCTATCCCCTACCACGGGATGCTTGATGTACTGCATATGCACCCGTATCTGATGGGTACGCCCGGTCAAAAGCCTGACTTTGACCAGGGTATAGTCTTTGAATCTCTGCAACACCTGGTAATGGCTGATGGCCGGACGCCCATCAGCGGTTACCGCCATTTTTTTGCGATCGGTTTTGCTTCTGCCTATGGGAGCCTCAATGGTGCCCAGATTTTCCTTTATAACCCCGTACACTACCGCCAGGTACTGGCGCTCAATGGTGTGTGCTTTTATCTGCCGGGCCAATTCCCGGTGAGCCATATCGTTTTTGGCAGCCACCATCACTCCGGAGGTATCCTTATCCAGGCGATGCACTATGCCCGGGCGCAGCTCGCCATTGATACCGGACAGGTCTTTGACATGATATAATAGGGCATTCACCAGGGTGTGCTCCCAGTTGCCATGGGCCGGGTGTACTACCAGGCCTTTAGGCTTGTTGAATACCACCACATCGCTGTCCTGAAAGATGATCTCCAAAGGGATGTTTTCAGGCTGTAATCTGACCGGGGCGTCCTGGGGCACTTCGACTGCCACCACCTCTCCGGTCTTGACCCGGTAGCTGGATTTGCGGACCTTGCCATCGACCCATACCTGACCATCTTCAATCAATCGCTTGATCTGCGACCTGGACAGCGTCTCCATGCGCTCGGCCACAAAAACGTCCAGGCGCTCGCCTTCAAGATCTTCATCAACCAGCAAAGTGGTTTTATCCTGCATCGCTTTGCCCATCCCTATCCAACCAGATAAAATAAATCACCAGCAGCATCCCGCCCATGACAATAGCTGTATCAGCCAGGTTGAAAACCGGCCAGAAGCGCAGATCGATGAAATCGACCACATGGCCGAGGCGGAATCGATCCACGAGGTTGCCCAGCGCTCCGCCGGCCATCAAGCCGGTAATAAGTTGCAGAAGGGGCTGCGGTCGGGCGAAAAGATTATATGCGATCAGCCCTAAAACCACCACTGCCGCAGCTATGATAAAGTAAAGCGTCTGTCCCTGCAGTATGCTGAAAGCAGCCCCGCGATTGAAAACGTGGCTGAACCATACCACCCCGGGCAGGACCTCTACGCTCTTTCCGGGGGCGATATAAGCCGCAACCATCCATTTGCTCCACTGATCTAAAATCGCGACTGCTGCCATACATAACCAGAATCGCACCTTAATCCCCCATAACCCTGTAAACTGCGTATTTATCATTTTACGCCACCCGGCCTGGCAACACAAGCCATTCAGCTGCTGCATGGAGCCATTTCGCCAGGCAAGTGCAAGCTGCTCTGGGCTAAACCGGACTGGGTTATACTAGATGGTAAGGAGGTTTAAAACCATGTATTCCATATATTTTTACCGCATATATGAAACCGGATGCGAAGAGATTGATCTTCTCAAAGTGGAGCAGACTTGGGCCGGAGAACACGGACTGGCCAGGCACCGGTTGGTGCGCACCGATCCCAAGTCCATCCGCATGGAAGTCCCTCCTCTGGTGGTGAATCTGGGAGCACAGGAGGTGCCGTGGGGTGAGGGGAAACTGAGCCTGGAATGCCAGGCCAGGATATATGACATTGGAGCGGTCAGTTTGTGCTTAAAATACCAGAACGATGGCCTGCTTCCCCGGATTGAGGATGTAGCCCTGGCTTTCGCCGCTCAAAGGGGCCTGGAAAATATCTTTGGCGACTACCTGGAACAGCTGCAAGGCCTGCTTAACCCGATGCTGCCCTGTACTATTGACCCCACCTTTTACGAAGATTACAGCATTTATCATATTGAAAGCCCCCAGCAGATCAGCGATACAGCCGCTTTGTTAATGGGCGAAAAGGCTGCTTTCAGCCCGCAGATGAGGGAACAGATCATGAAAAACCGCCTCAGCTACAGCCAGGATGACTTCGTCATCGTTACCTGGGATACGGCTTTGATCTGTGATCAGGAGGACCCCGCCGATCTGCGCGATTTGATAGAATTCGCCAATGTACAGCTGCTGGAGCTGAGATATTACGAGGACTTACTAACCCGGCACATGGACCGCATGTACGACGATATTCAAAAGGTGGACAAGGATTCCCGTTTTAAACGCAGCCGCCAGTACCGGCGCATCATGAGCCGCCTGATGGAGTTCATCGCTGATATCAGCGAGGTCACGGAGAAGATCGACAACTTTATCAAGATCACCGAAGACATCTATTATGCCCGGGTTTATCAGATGACCTTGAAGGTATTGCGCGCCGAGCAGTGGAGTGAGAGCGTAAACCGCAAGCTGCAGGTTATACAGCAGAATTATGCCCTGCTCAGCAATGAGGTCAATATACAGCATTCCAATTCTTTGGAGTGGATCATTATCATCCTCATCGCTCTGGAGTTCGGTTTTTATATCCTGGAAACCTTATGGTGAAAGCAAAACCCAAGGGAGACGGTTGTAAACATGTCCCCTTGGGTTTAAAGCCCCTCTTCTCCTCTTCTTATTCTATACCAGGCAAATCATTCCGCCGCCGAACAGGCCTTCATGTGAAACCGTCTGTCTAATAGCCTGGGCGGATAGCTTGTTGCCATCCCTGCCAGTCCATTCCAGGTCTTCAACCAGTTCCTGCTCGGTCAGCAGTCTGGCCTGTTGCTCTTCACCCAGCAGCAATGACAATTCTTTGCCCACCAGCTCATCGGCCTGTTCATAGCCCAGCCATTCAGCCATGGCATCGCTAAGGGCAACTATTTTGCCCTGGCTGTCATAGGTCAAAACTTTGGCCGCCAGGCTGTTAAAGGCTGCCATGAAGGCCTTGTTTTGGGCTTCAG
>LFSQ01000054.1:0-14038 GCA_001512785.1 Syntrophomonas sp. DTU019 | reverse complement strand
AGATGCCTGCTTTCTCCCCTTAATCTGGGGGTTTTAAACTCACTGATGACGGTAAAATCATCAACTTCAATAACCTGGTAATACTGTTTTACTTCCTCCGGTCTTAAGACCAGATCCACCATTATGGGGCGCCGGGTTTCATAAAACGCCAGGGCATATTCAAAATCGCCCTTGCCCAGCATATCTTCGGCTTTGATGCCGGTAAGGCGTTCCATGGCTTTATTCCAAATCACCACTTTGCCCTCCATATCGATGACCAGGGTGGCATCCGGGAGGCAATCCGCCAGGCCTTTTAAGGCCTTTTCGGACATCATCAAGCGGTTCATTTCTTCCTTGATTCTGGTTATGGTGCGAGCTATACCCTGTATGGCGATAGTTTTCCCATTGGCATAAACCGGCCATATGTTAACATCCAGATAGATCTGGTTTTCCCACTTGGTAACAATCTTGAGCTCGTAGTTGATATGCCGGCCGGGGGCCATGCGCTGGTACTGAAAGCCGCGCAGCAAATCAAGGCTTTCATTGTCGGCCAGTTCCTGAATATTCATGCGCACCAGCTCGGCCACTGAATATCCCGTGATACGCTCTGCAGCCGGGTTGACTGATATCAGGTTGCCCCCCAAATCATGGACGAAGATCATGTCACTGGCATTATGGAAGAAATCCTCATAAGTGTCCCGGGATTGGCGCAGCTTCTCGCTGGCCAGTTTGACCGGATTGATGTCACGCATGGCTGCCATCAAGCGGGTGCGGTCTTCAAACACCACCCGTTTGGACTTGACCTCGATCCAGAAGATCCGGCCGTTGCGGTCACGCATCTTCCATTCCATGGATTGCGGGCGCGCATCGGAAGACATGCGCAGCCAGCGTTTAAACTCTTCACCGCTGTAGGGAGGTTCTTCCGGGCACAGATAGCCTATATTCATGCGCACCAATTCTTCCCGGCTGTAACCGAACATCTCACAGGCGGAACGATTCATATGCAGAATATCGGTAGTATAAGTATCCAAAAGAAAGATTGAATCCCAGGCCTCGTCCAATACCTCATGATATTTGCCGGCCAACTCCTGGGCAACAGCTTCAAAACGCCGCGCTGCGCTCACATCATCAAATACTGACACCAGCCCATCGGGGGTGGTATAGAGGCGCTCGATAAAAAAGCGGTGGTTGACCTTGCTTTCCACCGTTCCCATACGTCCAGTATCCAGGACCTGCATATAAGCATCCTGCGTTTTGCTGCCCACCAGTTCGGGGAAGACATCCAGCCATTTTTGCCCTATGATTTCGTCCACCGCCTGACCAGCCAAACGAGCATAAGCGGGATTGCCGTATACGATTCGTAAATCCTTGTTGATAGCTACTACCGGAGATTCGATGCAGTCCAGTAAATTTCTGTATCGCACCATATGCTTCAGCTCCTCTTCTAACCGTGCAAACAAGACTATTTAAATTGGTATGATGGTTTGCTAATCCCAGTACGTTTTATTAGTGCCTATATAATATCTTTTTCGACTATCTAAACTAATAATCCTGCTGCTGGGACATTTTTAATAAGCCCGCCGTGAGCGCTATAGCGTTATTATGGCCAAAGTGGCCGCCTGACAGTACCCCGATCTGATCCAAGCCGGCCAGGGCTTCCCCAAACTTTAACGATAGCGCTGCAAGAGCATATTGTTAAAAAATGGACCAAGTATTTGCTGCCACTGCATGTCATTGACCGCTTTTACATTGGAGCTAACCGTCTTCAGATGCTCGATTTCGGAAGGGTTATAGTGGTACCACAGCTGACTGCGCTCAAAGTACAAGCGGTTTTCTTCGCCGTTATCGGGTAGTACATACAGCTCATAGTCCTTGGTATTATGATAAAAGTAATCTTTAAATCTCACTGTGAAATTAAAATACCCATATTCGGAAGGAGTGCCCTGAATAACGCCGTCTACCAATTTTAAGCCATTGGGCATACGTCCCGCAGTAATCTCATAATCATTCACCCCGTAGCCGCCATAGGCGAGTAAATCCACCTTATAAGGGGCTTTGTACAGTCCTACCGGGAGCGCTTCAACCATCAAGCGGGGCGGGATGCTGCTCCCCACTTTAAACTTTATTAAATACGCGTTGGGATCAGAACTGGCTTTGCTGCCGGCAGTTATCACCGCCTCACCACTGCCCTGCTGCCACAACGGGTTTAAGCTGCCGTTCAGGGCCGGTTGGCCTTGCTGGTCGCTGAACGACATTGCCCGGGGATTGCTGGAAATCCACTGCACATAATCATTGACAGCGGTGGTCTCGCCAAAGAATCTCAATTCATAAACAGCCTTATCCCCTTTTTCCAGGTGCCGCAGGCCTGCGCCCAGCTCGGTATGCCGGCGCAAAATAGCGCGGGTTTGGTTTAATGCAGCCTGCTCTTCAGCATCGATCACCTGAACCAGGCTGTTGTGCAGGGACATAAGGGTATCGATACTCCACCCCAGGGCATCCAAGCCCTGAGCGAACCACTGATAGGGCTCTTCCTGGCAAACCTGCTGCCAGGCCCTGAGGCGGTAAATATCCATCATTATTCTGGCTTCGGCTTCGCTGCTGCCATAGCTGCTCAAGAGCTCACTGCGATGGGCTGACATTATCTTCAGCCATTCCTCATTAACCCGGTTAAGCAGGCTGATAAGCTGCTCAGGTTTCAGGTCTTTGCCGAACAGATGGCGCAACTGCTGAAACTCCCGTTTGCTCAAGTCAGCCAGGGCTTTTTGCAGTTCATCGTAACTGCTGGCGTATTGTATCTGCCCCAGGGCTGTGCCCAGGGATTTCAAGGCCACCAAGGCCTTCTGGGCCTGAGCCGCCGATGCGGGAGCCAATACCTTGACCATGAAGTAACCGCTATCGGCGTATTCATCGCCCTTAAAAACCCTGAAATTCACCGTAGCGCCGGTGTCAAAATAATGAGGCGGTACCCCTACACGGCCATCAGTGGCGATCAGCTCCGGTTTGCTGCTGTTCATTATCTTGATATTATATCCCCCGGGAAGCTGCGGAAACACAAAGCGCTCGCCATACTGCACCGGGATCTGCTCTGCGGTAATGGAATCAGCTATCAGCCGGGCATTCAACACTACCGGGGCATAAATCCCGGGTTTGGTGATTCTCCCCAGTGCATACCAATTCCCGCTTTGCTGTACTGCAGATGAGCCCGGCACTATCTCCCAGGCCGGCCAGGGCTGGCGGTTGGGGTTGTAATAGGCCAGAACCGCTTCTTCACCCTTGCAGAGCATTTTCAACAGCAGGCCGCTTTGCCAGACCTGCTCGGGTACACCGCTCGCTTCCACTTTTAATACCGGCCCATCAACCAGTATCCCCTGTCTCACTGTAAAGCTCACCTGAGTTGCGGTTGCTCCAGCCCCTGCCGGCAACCCCCTCAGTGAGCAATCATTGCCCAAATCCACTGCTCCTTCCACCACAGCCACGCCTGGATCTGGCACCGTTTCAGCTGCCAGGGTGCTTGCGGGGAAAATCCAGCATAACAGGAGTGCCATTATTATCCCGCTGATCCATCTTTTTCTGCTCATTCCATCGACCTCCTTCGTCCCATGCCACTGCTTTCAGGGGAATTTATCCACAATTGGTTACTCTAAGCTCATTGTACCGGTTTCTGAATAAGATTGAAACCGTTAGAACAAGGCCTTGAACAAACAGACTTAAATACCCGCTGATACGAGTCCTAAAAATATAAAGGGAAAGAGATGGGCTCCTTCCCTTATATGTGCTGTTTGGTTGTACAATCGGGAGCTAAGCCTGCCCGGCCATGATATCGCACATGGCATTGGAAAAGGCTACCGGGTCCTCGATGCTCATTCCTCCGATCAACAACGCCTGATTGTACATGATTTCGGTATACAGCTTCAATTTCTCCGGATCCTCGGCTTGCAGCTTCTTCAGGGTTTCAAAAATGGGATGATGCGCATTAATCTCCAAGACGCGCTCGGCTTTGACCTCCCGGTCGCCTGGCATGCTGTTCAGTATCTTCTCCATTTCCAGAGAAAGCATGCCCTCGCTGCTCAGGCAAACCGGATGGGATTTTAGGCGCTGCGACAGCCGTACCGCTTTCACCTTGTCGCCTAAAGCCTCTTTCATGAAGTCCATCAACGCCTGGTGTTCTTTGGTCTGTTCCCGGGCTGACTGAGCGTCATCTCCGTCTTTTAAGCCCAGGTCCCCGCTGGAGACCGACTTGAACTCCTTATCTTCGTAAACCCGCAATATCTTGATGACAAACTCGTCAATATCATCGGTGAGGTAGAGTATTTCCAGGCCTTTGTCCTTTAAAAGCTCGGTTTGGGGCAGGCGGTCGATGCGCTCCACACTTTCCCCGCTGGCATAATAAATATACTTCTGCTCAGGCTGCATGTTTTCATGATATTCGGCCAGGGTGATCAGTTTGTTCCTCTGGGAAGAATAGAACATCAACAGGGGCAGGAGGGTTTCCCGGTTAAGCCCGAATTCCTTGTAAAGCCCCCACTTTAACTGCAGCCCAAAATTTTTGTAGAACTTTTCGTAGGTTTCGCGCTGGTTATTGAGCATATCCAGCAGTTCATTCTTTATCTTCTTTTCCAGATTGACAGCGATCAGTTTCAACTGGCGGTCATGCTGCAGCATCTCCCGGGATATGTTCAAGGACAGATCCTGAGAATCCACCAGCCCGCGAACAAAACTGAAATGATCCGGCAACAGGTCGGCGCATTTGTCCATGATCAGCACCCCGTTGGAATAGAGCTGCAGACCCTTTTCATACTCTTTGCTGTAGTAGTTGTACGGGGTGCGGGCGGGGACAAACATCAGGGCGTTATAAGAGACCTTGCCTTCAGTCTTGCTGTGTATGACCCGCAGCGGGTTTTCAAAATCGAAAAATTTTTCTTTATAGAAGTAGTTGTAGTCCTCGTCGCTGAGCTCACTCTTGTTCTTGCGCCAGATGGGGATCATGCTGTTGAGGGTTTCGATCTCAAAATAGCTTTCAAATTCGTCCTCTTTGCCTTCAACCGGCCTCCTCTTCTCCACCTCCATCTTGATCGGATAGCGGATATAATCCGAATATTTCTTCACTATGGAGCGGATATTGTATGTCTCCAAAAACTCATCGTAATCGTCGCTGTCAGTGTTATCCTTGAGGGTCAGGATGACATCGGTGCCTGCGCTATCCCGGCTGGCCTTCTCGATCACATACCCATCTAAGCCCTCCGATTCCCATTTCAGGGCTTCTTCTTCCCCGTATGCCCGGGTCACCACCGTTACCCGCTTGCTGACCATGAAGGCGGAATAGAAGCCTACTCCGAATTGACCGATAATATCGATATTATCCAGGGCTCCTTCGTTTTCCTGTAAAAAAGCCAGTGAGCCGCTATTGGCGATGGTTCCCAGATTGCTCTCCAATTCTTCAGCATTCATCCCAATACCGTTGTCCGATATGGTGAGCACGCGGTTCTGTTTGTCAACACTTATATGAATGGCGAAATCCTCACGTTTCAGGCCCACATTCTGGTCGGTGAGTGAACGGAAATACAGCTTGTCAATGGCATCGCTGGCATTGGAGATCAGTTCCCTTAAAAAGATTTCCCGGTTGGTATAAACCGAATTGATCATCAGCTCCAGCAGTCGTTTGGATTCGGTTTTAAACTGAATCTTTTCCATCGTTGTTCACCTCGATACAGCATTATTGGTCTTTTGGTACATGTTTTCCCAATCATTTACACTCCATATCCCCGGCCAGTTCAATATTGGTTAAATCAACGGGTTATTCACTGCTGCCCCGGTGAAAAGCCTGGCTTTCTGTACTGCGTTTCTCAAGCAGGCCAAAGCGTTGTATAGTGTAAGTACAGGCTATATAAAAATGATAAGGAGGAGTAATATGGATATTTTCACTGCTATCAAGGGGAGGCGCTCTTTTCGCAATTATCTGAGCACACCGGTGGAGGAGGAAAAGCTTAAGGCCATTTTAGAGGCCGGCCGGTGGGCACCTTCGGTGATGAACCTGCAGCCCTGGAATTTCCTGGTGGTGAAGAACCAGGATATTAAGACCCGCTTGAAGGCCAGCTGCCAGGAAACCCTGGATAAGATTTATGCAGCCAGCGGGTGGAAATGGGTGAGCAGGTTTAAGCTCGACTTCCTGACCGAAGCCCCGGTTATTATAGTGGTAGCCGGCGATCCCAAGAAAACCGGCGCCGATCAATTCCTGCCGGGAAGGGGAACCGGTTATGCCTTCTCTTGCTGCGCGGCCATTCAAAACATGCATTTAGCCGCTCATGCACTGGGTCTGGGCAGCTTATGGTTTACTCTTTTCGAAACCGATAAAATCAAAGCGATCTTAAACCTGCCCGACGAGCTAGATGTGGTCGGCATGGTGGTGTTGGGCTATCCTGCCTCACCGGAAGCAAGCATCAACAGAAAGCCCCTTGAAGAAATGGTAACTTTCATCGACTGATACATGGGGACAGGCCCTCTGTCCCCTATCTCACTGGCCGGGTTATATTACACCATACCCTCCCTTAACCCTCTGCCTGACTTCTATGCCAAACTCGCCCCTTAAGGCATTATTCACAAAAAGACCGGGACGGGGCGGTCCTGGTCTTGCCTGCTATGTTCGCCTGGCTAGATTATATCCAGGCATATTATTCAACTTATTCGACGTCGATTTTGTATGAGCTGCCTGCAGTGGGCTGTTTGGGTACATTAATGAGCAATATGCCGTTTTCCAGCTTGGCCTTGATGCCATCGGCATTGGTGTCCGGCAGGTACAAGCTGCGTTGCATGGATTGATAGCGCCTTTCTTTATGAATATAGTTCTTGCGCTCCTCGTCTACACTCTCTTCGCGGTTAAAAGCTATGGTCAAGCGGCCTTCGTTATATTCAACACTTATGTCTTCTTTCCTGGCACCCGGCAATTCCGCCTCAATCACATATTCTTTATCAGTCTCCTGCACATCGAGTTTAAAGGTATCACCAGCCCATCTCCTTTTAGGGAAGCGCGTATCGTTAAAAAAGTCATCAAGCATGTTGTAAAATTCCTCGAAGACAGCCGGTCTGCCAAAGTATTTGTTAAAAGGAATTAATCCAGCCATGTTTAACAACCTCCTTTACGCTTTTTTGTTAGCACTCCTGCCCCATGAGTGCTAATCCCTACTTATTAATTATCATAAACCTTCCTGGCTTGTCAACGCTCTAAGCATGATATTTCCGGCTTAGCATGGTATCGACAGATAGAAACCGCTATGCATTTATATGTCATGCAAAGACTGGCAAAAACCATAATGCAGACTAAATTCAGTAAATCAAGCTATAAAATAACAAAATTTCTGTCAGGTACCATATTCGACAATATATCGCCTGGCAATGAGGTATTGTTGATAATATAGAGATAAGCTTGTAAGGGGCAACTTGATGTGAAGCAAGACTATAAGACCGGAAAGCATCTCAGCACAGAGATGCCATATCGTGTTGTCAATCTTGGCCTGGAAAACCATCATTTGAAGGCCGAAGTGCCGGAGTCGCTGTCACCAGAAGATAAGCCTCCCAGTAAAGCCAAACCGGGAGATCTCTCCGCTCTGCGTTTCCACACTGATAAAGTGCACAAATATCACATCTCCGAACTGATAGACCTTCACCTCTTGGAGCAGTTGTTAAAATCTTTTTATGATATCACCGGCATCAGGTACACTATTATGGACACCGATAACAATATTCTCTGCAGGGCCGGGTGGACAGAATTATGCCTCAACTTTCACCGCAACTGTCCAGCCGCCGAAGAGCGGTGCAAGCTGAGCAACAGTTATATATCACAATATCTGCAATACGGTTCCTACACCAAATTCAGGTGTTTGAACGGACTTATCGATTATGCCACCCCGGTGATGGTTAACGGCGAGCATTTGGCCACCATATATCTGGGACAAGTGCTGGAAGAGCCTCCAGATGAGGAGTATTTCCGCCAACAGGCTCGAGAATTCGGTTTTGATGAAGAAGCCTATATCAGGGCCTTGCGCAAGATAAGTATCGTTCCCGAGTCAGAAGTCAAACCAATAATGAGGTTTTACTCGCAAGTGGCACAGGTGCTGGCATCCATGGGTCTGGAGAGAATGCGGAAACTGGAGGCTGCCGACCAGGCCTTGAAGAACAGCGAAGAACGCCTGCGTCTGGTACTCGAAGCCAGCAAAGACGGTTTTTGGGATCTGGATATAGAAAAGGACTACTTCTGCTTCAGCCCGCGCTACGCTGAAATGCTGGAATACTCCCCGGAAGAACTCGAACCGCGCTTTGATACCTGGAAGAGCCTCATTCATCCTGATGATCAGCCTCAAACCATGAAGTCCTTTTTCGACCACATGCAAGGCAAAACCCCTCAATTTGAGGCTGAATACCGCCTGTTAACCAAATCGGGAAAATGGAAATGGATGCTGGATCGCGGCAAGGTGGTTTACAGAAGTGAAGACGGCCGCCCATTACGGGTTGCAGGCACATGTATCGATATAACCGAACGAAAGCTGGCCGAAAACGCCTTGCGTTTATCAGAGGAGAAATTCTCCAGGGTTTTTCATGAGAGCCCGATTATGATGACGCTTTCAACCGTTGGTGATGAGAGGGTATTCATCGATGCCAATAAAGCCTGGTTCAATGGGATGGGTTATTCCCCGCAGGAGATTATTGACCGACCTGTCGATGAAATAAATTTTTTCAAAGACCCTGAAACCAGCTCTGAAATACAAAATGTACTTTTGGAGCAGGGCAAGCTGGAGGGCGTAGAAATCGATTACCGCATTAAATCCGGTGACATCCGCCGCGGCCTGTTATGGAGCCATCCACTGCATTTAAACGGCAGCCCTTGCCGCATCACCAGCCTGATCGACATAACTGAACAAAGGCGCATTGAGCAGGAAATGGCCCGCCTGTCAGATCTCAATCTAATAGGAACCATGGCGGCCAGAATCGGGCATGAGATCAGGAACCCAATGACATCGGTGCGTGGTTTTTTGCAATTGTTCAGGGAAAAATACCACGAAGACATCGATTTTATCGATCTGATGATAGAGGAGCTGGACCGGGCCAACAAGATCATAACCGATTTTTTGGGTATGGCCAGGGATAAAACCGTATACCTTAAGCCCCAGAGCATTGATCAGGTGGTTATGTCGATATATCCTATGCTGGAAGCTGAGGCCAAATATAGAGGTATGTTGATCAATCTGGAATTAAACGACCCCCCCAAACTTTCGATTGACCAGGACGAAATCCGCCAGGTAATAGTAAACCTGGCTTTCAACAGCCTGGAAGCCATGTCGCGCGGGGGTACATTGACCATCGGCACTATGGTGGAGGACCGGCATACAGTGCTGTATGTTAAAGATCAGGGACCGGGTATTGAACCTGAATTGATAGATAAACTGGGCACACCTTTTGTTACCACCAAGGACAATGGCACCGGGCTGGGACTGGCATTATGTTACAGCATCGCGGCGCGCCACAACGCGCGTCTGGAGGTTACTACCAGTGCAGATGGAACCACCTTTAAACTGCGCTTCCTAAACGGGCAAGAAGAATAAGCAACAAATAATAAACGAGGACGATTCCTGCATGTCAACAGAACCGTCCTCGTATTGGGTTTACATCTATGCTTATCTCACATAGTTGACCTTGCCGGCCGGTTTTCTTTCAGGGATTTTAACATCATCGGCAGCATAGCCCAGGGTCACACAGAGCATAACTGTATTGCCCTCCGGTATGCCTACCGCTTGAGCCAGTTCCGCATCGGCCTTTAAGCCCAGTTCGGGAGTAGCCATGAGGCAGGAACCCAGTCCCAGAGCAGTCGCCGCAATGGTCATGTTAGCGCCGGCAGTAGCGATGTTGGCCAAACTGTATGGATTCTTGGCCGGTGCCGAGAGAACCACCAGGGTAGGCGCTCCATAAAGTGGATTGAACCCGGGTATGGCTGCACGGTCAACCATCATTTTGATCCCCGAGTTCTTCATGGCCTCAACGGTCACGGCTGAGATTTTATTCAGAAGTTCCGCATTTTGAACCACACTGATCTGGAAAGGCCCCGCATTGGGCGCTATTTGTCCGGCCTGAATGATCTGTTCCAGATCCGCATCCTTGATCTGATCAGCTTTGTACTTGCGTATACTTCTTCTTTTGGTAATCGCATCAATAGTACTCATGTTACTCCTCTCCTTTTTCCTTTTTATTAATACTCTACCATAATGGGCTCAGTATAAAAATCCCATATTTAGCGGATAATGCCCGAGATCGGCCAGGGTTGGGGTAATAGAACCGGAAATAAGTGATTTATTGGGAAATTAGGAACAAGAGACCGGTAATTCTCCTAATGCCCCTGCAGAAAAAGGGAGGTATATTGATCATGCGTAACTGTGCAGTCCTACCAGCCAGTAATTAACCCCAAAAAATGTGAATAAAACCGCAGCAAAGCCGATTATCGCTATTATGGAAGAACGCCGGCCGCGCCAGCCATAGGTCTGCCTGACATGCAGACAGGCGCCATATATCAGCCAGGTGATCAATGACCAGGTCTCCTTGGGATCCCAGCTCCAATAGGATCCCCAGGCCTGTTCAGCCCAGATGGCACCGCTGATGATTACCATGGAAAGCAAAAAAAATCCCACGGTTATGAAGCGATAACAGGATTCTTCCAATATATCCTCACCAGGCAGATTTCGATACAACACTGAGGAGGTGTTTTGATTCCGGGATATGCGTTCCTTGATAAGGTACATCACTGCCAGGGCGAAAGAAACTGCCAGGGCTCCGTAAGAAAGAATCGCTGTAGACACATGCACACTCAGCCAATTGCTCTTTAATGCCGGCATCAGGGGAGTGATCGCTTTTTGAGTCTCCGGTATCTCGACTGCTGCATAAGCCAGTAAGGCCCAGACCACAGGTAAGAGGAACAAACCTACCGCTTTAAGGCGGTAACGGTATTGCAACCACAGGTAAAACAATACGATTCCCCAGGCGAAAGCCACTAAAAACTCAAAACCATTGCTCAGGGGCAATCTCCCCGCACCAAGGGTGCGCAATATCAACGCCAAGGTATTCATCACCCAGCCGAAAATGGTTACATAGCTGGCAAAACGGCTCACAGCATCGTGCCTGGCAGCAAAGCCCCACACTGTCAGGAGGATGGCTATGGTATAGGCCGCAAAGGCACCGCTAAAAGCCAGATCTTCATATATTCCCATTCAACAACATCTCCTTATCGCTCACTTTCCAGACGCCAGTTGACGCTCCCCTCTGTATATCATGGCTTAAAGACTTTATGCTATCAGCCAGCATAAACCGGTTCTTGCTGATGCCGCCTATCAAAACCGCGATTTCTGATCCCTCCTGCTGTAACACCAGCCAAAGCCGGTGCGGCCTCATAAAGAACGATATTCCCATACCAACCAGGAGGAAAAATGAACCCAGCCAGATTAAAGGCACTCCAGGATCTTTCTTAACCAAAAGGCCTGTATATGGGACGATCTCAACAAAGCTCACGGTTTTGTCCTCATTACCGATCTTAATGGGTGTGGCCAGACTGGTACGGCCCATAGACTCCGGTTGGTTACCCTGAAAAACCGCATAGATCACCTGCCGACCAAAAGATTCGGTACTACCATCAGGGTGAGGTGCGGAAAGCTGGCTGCTTGCTGAAACACTGTATTCGGTTCCGGGTATCGCAAAGCGCTGACCGTACAATACCAGCCCTGAATCGATCACCATGCCATCGGTGCCCATAATATCCACCTTAATGGCTTCACCATAGCTGGCCTGATAAAATTTGACCCCGTTATACTCCAAGGGGCTGTTTACCGCAATGGTGGCAGTTTTTTCAGCCTGGCCCTCTCTGATGATGGTTACCTGACTGTAATACCCTGCAGGGGTGGAATCAGCATAGCGCTCAATCCGAAAGTCATCCACCCTCAGTTTAAAATCTTCCCTGCCCGGGGCTACGCCGGATCCGGGAATACTATCAAGGCCGAATACAGCTCCTACCGGAGCGTTTATGCTGCTCTGAAAACCAAAGACTGCGCCGGTCAGAACCCCCAGCATAATCACCAGAAAACTAAAGTGGGTAATAAGTGATGCCCATAAGTGTAAACGCCCCTGTTCAGCACCTATCCTCCATTTCCCCGGTTCAGGCCTATCGTACCAGGTCTCATATCCACGGCTGGTAAGCAGGTTAATTATTCTGTCACCGGTGACATGGCATGGCCCGGTTAGGACAAAGGCTTGCTTCTCCTGCAATTTATCCAGTTGAGAGCTTTCCAGCAGGGGTTTGGTTTCCTCTCTGCGCTGAGTCAAGTTTTTTAGGCGATAAAAGCTGCAGGCCATCAAGTTGAGGGCGGCAAGTGCCAATAAGGTCACATACCACCAGGAATGAAACACGTCATCAAGCTGCAGCAGGCTGTACCATCTTCCTGTTAAGCCATGCAAACCCTGCTGCGGTAGAATCGTTCCTGCTATGGAGGCCAAGATGATGGCCAGAACTAAAATCAGGCCCGTCTTCATGGATCTGAATTTAGTCAACCAGCTTTTATCGCCAGACAAGGGATCACTTCCTTAAATATAGATTAAATATAGTTTTTTGGTTCCTGGGCACTTCCTGCAGCTGATTAGATCCAAGCCTCACATCAGTCCCAGCGGCAAAAAGCCATGTAAAAACCAGATCAAAATCACTGCATAGACTATCATTTGTATTGCTATCAGTATTGAACTACGGCGAAATCGCGAGCCCCCATAAACAGCGGTTGCAGCCTTCGTACCTGCAACCGGCGGGGTTTCATGCCGCAATTCCAGGGGATGAAACTCCTTCATCTCCTCTTCTGAGAACTTCCCATCCAGCCACACCTTGTTCATAGGAAACACCAGGGGGCTGAAATGGGCGTTATAAAAATGCCATACGAATACTGCCATGATAGCCAACATGGCTTCATCGCTGTGGGCTACCTGCGCACAATCGATGACGGTTCGGGATACGTACTGAGCAGATATCTGAGGAAACCACAGTATTAGCCCGGAGCCGACCATAATGGCGATTCCCCAGAAGACCGCCCAGTAGTCGAATTTTTCCTTATAGGAATAGCGGCCGAATTGAGCATCCTTTGTGGTCATTCCCAAACAATAGGCCATATGATCCAGCACATCGGTCACATCTTTCCAGGTCGGAATCATGGCCCTGGAACTCTCTTTGGCCACCAACTTGCAATACAGCAGGTAACCCAGGTGGTATACTGCTGCTATTATCATCACTACCGCAGCCGCCTTGTGTATGGTCAACATGGTGTTGAGGCCGCCCAATAATGCGCTCAGCTTAACCGCCCAGGCTTTGGCGGCATACTTTAGGGGCAAACCGGTCAAGGCCAGGACTATGAAACTGACAAACAGCAAAATGTGCTGCAGACGATGGTGGATATTCCACCTCTGATATACACTGCCCACCCAATATCACCCCTTTCTAGGCCTTTTTCTGTCTGGACCGTTTAAACAGGTGAAACAGTTCCACTTCCATATGCACGATCAGTGCTACTACTGTCAAAATGGTCAGCCAGATAAAGAACTTGAATGTGTAGTATTCAGGGAGACCGCTGCCAGCGGCCAGGGACTTATGCTCAATCCCTTTAATAAAGTTTTCCTGTGCTTCTCCTCCGTGGCACCTGGCACAAGTATCCGGCAGCCGGGTGGCTGAATAGGTGGCCTGAGGATCAGATCTCTCCAAAACATTATGAGATCCATGGCAGTCTATACAATTGGCGGTCTCGATACTGCCTAACAGCAGGCCGCGGCCATGAACACTCTCCATATAGGAAGCCAATTCCTCGGCATGGCAGGCACCACAGGTTTCAGGGACTCGCTGCGGCGATATCAAGGTTTCCGCAGGCTTTTCGCTGCCCTCCCTATATCCCAAAAGATGTTCGCTGTTAATATTGGGATGGCAGGCCAGGCAGGAGAAATCGCTGTGGACTGATTCCGACATGAACAGGTTTACCTCAGCGTGACAGCTCAAACAATT
>LFSQ01000140.1 GCA_001512785.1 Syntrophomonas sp. DTU019 | reverse complement strand
CATACTGAACGACCTGACCGGGTCGCTGCGTCGCTATTGGAAGGCCAGGTAGCGGTCTTAACCGACGGCAGTCCCTTTGCGCTCATTATGCCTGCTCAATTAGCCTCATTCCTCAATTCGTCTGAGGATAACTATGATCGTTATATACTAACCACCGGGATTCGCCTGCTGCGTTGGATCGCTTTTGCCATCTCCCTATTTTTGCCTTCATTATATATTGCCGTTACCACTTTTCACCAGGAAATGATCCCTACCCGTCTCCTGGTAAGTATATCGGCCTATCGCCAGGGCTTACCGTTTTCCACCTTGATAGAAGCCTTGATGATGGAGTTCATTTTCGAGGTATTGCGGGAAGCCGGGGTACGCCTGCCCCGGGCCATAGGTCAAGCGGTAAGCATTGCCGGAGCCCTGGTCATCGGCCAGTCAGCAGTAACAGCGGGCATTGTATCCCCGCTAATGGTTATCATTGTTGCGGCTACGGGAATCGCCTCCTTTACTATACCTTCGTATAGTCTAGGGATTAGCATCCGCTTACTACGCTTTCCCTTAATGCTTATGGCAGGTACCTTTGGCCTTTTCGGGGTCTCCATAGGATTTATTCTGCTGGTAATCCATACCGTCAACCTACGTTCTTTTGGTGTTCCTTATCTGTCGCCACTATCTCCTCTGCATTTAGGGGATCTCAAGGATATACTGATACGCACCCCGCAATGGAACATGAAAATGCGACCTCGAGAATACGGCATGCGCAATCCTACCCGGATTGCTCCCAACTTGAAACCATCCCCAGAACAAGGTAGTAATACCGGGAGGAGACCGACATGATTAAACGCTCTGTAGTACTGACTTTGCTGCTCTGCGTCAGCCTGTTCGCAAACGGGTGCTGGGATGCGCGCGAGGTTGAAGAACTGGGGATTGTACATGGTATTGGAGTTGAATCTGCTGACAATAATCGAGTCAGGGTAATATTTCAATACATCAATACCTCGGTACAAGGCGGCGCACAACAAAGCGGAGGGTCTACCACAACCTTCCAAAAGCCCTATCGCAATCAGGTGATCGAAGCCGATTCTATTTATGATGCTATCAAGCAACTTCCTAAGGAAACCATAGCCCGAAGGTTTTTTGCCCATACCGAGGTTTTCATTGTGTCCGAAGAGTATGTCCGCAATCGGGGTATAGCTGAAATTTCAGATTATGTCGGTCGTGATCCTCAATTCAGGCCCAATGTTTGGCTGCTGGTGGGACGAGGCAAGGACCTGACAAGCTTGATGGACACCCCGGGTATTATATCACCTATTCCGACACAACGGGTTACTAGTGTATTGGAGCACCACGATTTGGTATCCGCTTATGCGCCCCTTAAACTGGGAGAATTCATCAGATATTTGCAAAGCGGCTCCACCCAGCCCTTCACCGCTATAATTGAATTCTTACCCGGCCCTTCTCGGCCAGCTGAAGCTGGGCACGGCATACTCGCCGGTCAGGTTCCTGAGCCTGCTTATAAGTTAGACCTTAATGGAACCGCTTTATTTAAAAACGGCAAGATGGTGGGATGGCTTGACCAGAAGGAGAGCCGCGGCCTGTTATGGCTGCGGGGTGAGGTAAAACAGGGTGAAATCAGATTTCCCCTGCCTGGTGTCGCAGGCGGGAGTGTAGCAACTGAGATAAATAAGACCAAGACCAAAGTAAAACCCGTGTTAAGAAATGATGAGCTAATTATATTTGTGGAAATCAATGCCCAAACCGTAATACAAGAAGTAACTAGCAGCTTTCCCGTGGATAAAGAAATAAAAAAACTTGAGGATGCTCAGAATCAAGCAGTAGTCAGAGAGGTTCAATCAGTCCTGGACAAAGCCCAAAAGCAACTACAGGTGGATGCTTTTGGTTTTGGCGAGGCCGTTCACCGCGAATACCCTCGACAATGGCAGCAGATGAAATCGGATTGGGACGAAATTTTCCCGGGCATCCAAGTACAGCTTGAGGTTAAAACCAAAATTGTTGGTACTAATCTGACATCCCGTCCGGTAGACGTCGGATCCGACTAATAAAGCCTGCCAAGGAGGATTGGCAATTGATCTATGTTTACATAATATTGCTGGTAATAATAGCCTTATTTGAGATACTTATCCTCGCTGATCAGAAAAACTGGAGGGAACTCATGGTGGCAGCCCTCATTTTCCTGATATCCCTGGTATATGGCCTGGCCTTGGCGCAGGATTGGCAATTGCCTACCTTAAAAGAAGGGGTGGAGTTGATTTTCGCCCCCGTTACTCACTACCTGGAAAGCATATTCGACTAACTTACGGGAGGAAAGGTTCTTGAATGATAGCGGCACATACAAAATCGGCGCTTACACTATAGTGGCTATACTAATAACCTTCATAGGAACTACCACGGTTCTATTTACACCCTTAACAACCGTTGAGATAGCCAGACAGGATGCTTGGATTGCGCCTTTTACCTCATTTCTACCGGCTTTAGCTGTTATTATTATATCTTGCTGGCTGGGGAGCATGTTTCCAGAAAAAGGCTTTATAGAATACCTTCCTTTGATCATGGGTAAATTTCCGGGTAAATTGATTGGGTTAATCTATGTACTTTTTTTTCTCTGGTTTACGGTAACCGTTTTAGCCGAAGCTCTAGCCTGGCTATTTGGAATCGGCATCTTCCGTGAGACCCCATGGTTAGCGGTAGAAATGTTATTAATAGTAGCCACTACCTACGCGGTAGCCTCCGGAATTGAATGTATCAGCCGCAGCATATGGGGCATCTGCTGGATTATCACGTTGGTCTTTTTCGCAGCAGCCGTTTTTATGGCAGTACCCATGGTAAAACTGTCCACCTTGTTGCCGATCGGAGAAACCGGCCTGAATACCATCCTGAAAAGCGCCAATTTATCCCATGCTTTCAAGGGAGAAATGTTATATTTGGTAATTCTATTTCCCTATGTTCGTAGCCGCAAGGATGCCCTGGTGGGCGGGATTATTGCCTTAATCTTGCTCACGATTTTTATCTCTTTAACCATAATACTGTGCATTTCTATAATGGGTATAGAAACCACCTCCAGAAGCTATTTTTCGATATTTTCTTTGGGCGATTATTTAGAGACCACCGGTATTAAAATCATTCTAGCCACCACTTGGATTATGATTTTCTGGGGTAAAGTGACCCTGGGGCAGTTTGCCGTTACCACGGGTTTATCTCAATTATGCGGATTTAAAACCACCCGGGCTTTAATCCTGCCAGTTGCGATGTTGCTCTTGATTCTGACCCTAGCATTTTATCCCAGCGCTTCTGAACTTTTTAGACATGTTAATGACACCTTTCCAGGTTTAGCATTTTTCATGGAGTATCTCATCCCTGGCCTGTTGCTCCTGATTGCTGTAATCCGGAAGAAAATGGGCCAGCTTGGGTGACAGTTGGGGACGGTCCGAGACCACTGAAAAAGTCCGAATAAAAAATAAAAAGCATACCCTCCT
>LFSQ01000048.1 GCA_001512785.1 Syntrophomonas sp. DTU019 | reverse complement strand
TAGCTCCAACTCGGTTACAAATTTAGCACTGATTGTTTTTGCGATTTCTTGTATAATAGGTTCCATAAGAGAATCTCCTTTCTTTGATGGGTGGTTTGTTGACGCAATTACTATTTTATCAAAGAAGGGATTCTCTTTTTGTTTTCCTTATTCATTCTCCCAGGGTAATTTTACGCTAACCTTGTAATAATATCATTATTGTAAACGCTTCAGCATAAGCTCATGTTTAGGCAAGGTCAGCGCATTTCAGCATCCCGGTTAAAATTCATGCCTTCGCGCATAAGCTTATGTTAAGCCAAAGTCAGCGTATTTCAACCCCCAGTACACAACTCACGCCTTCTTTCATTAACTCATGCTCAGCTAAAGTCAGTGTATTTCAGCATCCAGTCAAACTTCTTGCCTTTGTGCAAAACCTCAGGCTCAGCCAGGATCAGTGTATTACAACCTCCAGTACATATCTTTCGCCTTGGTGCAAAACCTCATGCTCAACTAAAGTCAACACTCTGTACTTCTATAAGGCGGTTTTTCAGTTCACTGAGCTGCTGCTGCAGGTAACTGGCCTCCAGGCTTATCTCGGGGCTTGTTTGCAGGCGCAGGCTGTCGAAATCGACCTCCGCTTCGATAGCCTCCAATTGCTCCACCAGGCTCTGCACCAGTTCTTTGATCAGCTCTTTCATGCCAACCCCTCGTTTCTCTTATCCTTCAACAGACTTGTTGCTTAATTATTCCCTCCAGGGAGAAAGGCCTATACCTGCTGCTCAATATTTTCTGGCCCTGGTGAAAGCTATATGGCCAAAGAAATGTATAAAATAGCATGATGGATGTTTGGCAGGGTTGTATAGTTTTATAATAAGTTAGTAAGAACATAAAGATTTGAGGTGAAAAGGATGAGAATTTTCAGGCCCCTATTATTTGTACTGCTCCTGTCCCTGGTGGCCATTCTCCTGGCAGGATGCCCCGCCCAAAACCCCGGGGACAACAACAGCCCCAAACAGGATTTCCCCCAGGCTGCTGAGATAGATAAAGAAATAACCCTGTATTTCTCAGACCAACAAGCGCAGTTCCTGGTAGGTGAGAAACGCACAGTAAAGCTGGCCTCCGATGATGCCCAAACCGTGGCGCAGGCAGTGATCAATGAGCTGATCGCAGGACCCCAACAGGCCAATCTGGTCAAAACTGTACCCCCCGAAGCAAAACTGCTCTCCTTGAGCATAGAGAACAAGCTGGCGACAGTTGATTTCTCGCCGGAGCTGAAAACCAAGCACTGGGGCGGCAGCACCGGTGAAACCATGACTATTCTGTCCATAGTCAACAGCCTGACAGAGCTGCCCGAGATCGAAGCAGTGCAGTTCTTAATTGAAGGTCAAAAAGCAGACTCCCTGGCCGGTCACTGGGATATCAGTGCCCCCATATCCCGCGATGAAAGCATCATCGCCAAGGAAAAGCAGTAAGGGCTTTCCCTTTGCAGGCGGCAAGAGGGTCGGTGTTGTTCAGCATCCGCGTATATCGCAGCATGCTTGCAAAACTGTAACAACATTAATAGGTTGGCTGTTCAGCATCTGCGCAAATCCCTTAATCATAGCCAGAATGCGGCTGGTATAGCGGGGATTTTAATATGCAGATGCTGTCATTTTCTGTATCCCATAATCATTTTTCAGGCAGATACTAACCCCCATTTCTCAGTGTTTTGGCAATAATCGGGGAAAACAGCCGCTCTTTATCGGCAGATGCACAGACCCACCATCCGCTTATGGGGTGAAGCGCCGGCTATATTGCCAGGCCTGTTAGCGGTAAACCTTTAATAGCATCCCCATCTGTCATATCAAGGCTGGTTGCTATAGGAATTAAGCACCATTTTATTCCACAATCTGCTATGATTTAATCAGAAAAAACAATAAAACGGAGGGTAAGAAAAATGTGGCAGGAATTTAAAGAATTTGCTATGAAAGGCAATGTACTGGACCTGGCCATAGCGGTCATTATCGGCGGCGCTTTCGGGAAAATAGTAACCTCGCTGGTCAATGACCTGATCATGCCCTTAGTAGGCCTTTTGATGGGCGGCCTGGATTTTTCCGGACTATCCCTGCAGGTAGGCGATGCTGCCATCAAGTATGGGGCCTTTATTCAGAGCGTAGTTGACTTCCTGATCATAGCTTTCAGCATTTTCCTGGTGATAAAAGCTGTAAACAGCCGCAAGAAAGAAGAGGAACCCGCTCCCGAGGAAGCACCGGTTTTGAGTGACGAAGCCATATTGCTGGCAGAGATTCGCGATTTGCTCAAAACGCGGCAATAGCTTTATGCGAGCAATACCCCTGATCGACAGAGTTTTTCTCTGTTGTATGGCAAGTCTTGAACCTGAGAATAGTTACTTAATTTATTGGTTTGGCTAAATGTTATGATCAGTCAGGCAGCCTTGAGGTGTATTGCACATATTTTTTCTGAATCGGTCTCAGCCATGTTTGTAGCTGAACCAGGTGAAGAATGACAGGTCGTGCTCTAATAACATAAAATGGCGCTTTTCGACCAGATTATGGCATGAACAGGAACGGCATACTATCCATGGATGTGGAAAAACTAAGCTGTGTATATATTTTTGAGGAGGTATGCCAGATGGATCGAGTTATTATCAGCGCTGCAATAACACATATCCGCAATGCCAGGGAAGAGATCGAAAAGCTCCCCAAACATCGCATGAACCAGCAAACCAGAATGGAGATAGAAAATGTTTGCCACCAGCTCGATCACAGCATAAGCCGCTGTCAGAATCTTTTCGGCCCCGCCAGTACTCAAGACAGGTAATAATGGGTGACAGATGGGGACGGT
>LFSQ01000062.1 GCA_001512785.1 Syntrophomonas sp. DTU019 | reverse complement strand
ATAGTGATAATTGGGCTGGTGGCTGCGATTGCGGCCGCAGTGTTTTTCTTTTATGCCGGACAACTGCTGGTAGCCCAGGATGAGCCAGAGCCGGCTGATTTGATCGTGGTGCTAATGGGCGGCGGTTCAGAGCGTATCCTCGGGGCGGTGGATCTCTATAAAGAGGGCTATGGCTCCAGAATTATTATGGTACAGAATAACCATCCCGGGTATGAGGTGCTGGAGACACGCGGGGTTAAGCTCCCGCGGGAGCCTGAACTGGCAGCCATGGCGGCTGTGCAGCTGGGAGTCCCGGAAGAAGCCATTCTGATTCTGCCGGGGGATGCCGAAAGCACCCTGGATGAGGCCATGATAGTGGCGGAGTATTTCAAGCAGGCTCTTCCCGCCGACAGGGTTTTGCTGGTAACCTCCAAGAGTCACTCCCTGCGCTCGGCATATCTGTTTCGCTGGGCATTCAGGCAATGTCAGCTGGATACTGAGGTATTGTCGTGCCCTACTCCATATGATACCTTCAATGCCCCAAACTGGTGGCGTACCCGCGGGGATGCCAAACAAGTGGTGATGGAATATATAAAACTGGTGGCAAGCGTTGTAGAAACATGGTGAAGCTTGCAGGATGAGACCATTTATGGGTCTCTTTTTGTTTAAGGGTCGGGGCAATGCTTTATGGGGTTATTTGTCCGGGGCTGACCGGGATTAGTTTGCTAACCCATACTCCCCTAAAAGTCCCAAACAAATCTGAAACATTTGCGGAAAATAAACATGACCATTGGATAATACAAATTGCTACACAATTTGACATAGAATGAGTATCAGGGAGACATCGTGATGTACACGAATGTGGTTCTACAGAGAGATATATCGCCGGCAAATTCGACACAGCATAAACACAGCAGCGAGTACCCCGCTATAATCATTCAGGCAGATAGTAACTTGTAAGGGCGTAACTTATGAAAAAAACCGCAATTCTATCTATTGTACTCGCTTTGGTTTTTGCACTTCCAATAGCAGCCGCGGGGGAAGAAGACTGTATTGCGACCGTACCTGATTTCTGTCGTTTATTTGACGATCATGGCGCTATATTGTTGCTGATTGACCCTGAAAACGGCGATATTCTCTATGCCAACCAGGCTGCGGTGGATTTTTATGGGTACACCAGAGAGCAGTTGTTATCCATGAAAATCACGCAGATCAATACCCTGGCAGCAGATGCTGCGACGCGGGAAATGCAAGCGGCCACCTCATCGCAGAAGAACGCTTTTGTTTTCCAGCATCGCCTGGCCAATGGAGAATTAAGGTACGTCGAAGTGTTTTCCTATCCGGTTCCCTATCTTTATCGCGATGTCCTGTTTTCCATCGTGCACGATATCACCGCCGAGAAGCAGCTGCAAGCCAGAGAGCAGCGATTGATATCGTTATTTGCTGCAGCCGGCAGTGCGGCCATCGGCATTCTGCTGCTTCTGCTGTGGATGGTTGCCAGGAGCAACCAAAAGCTCTTGGTTAGCAAAAAAGAGATCGAAAACTACAACAAGCTGCGGCAGGCCTTTATCGATGCCGATGACGCCTTGATTTATCTCAAAGACCAGGACTTAAAGTATGTATTTGTCAACCGGGCTTTTGAGGAGTTTCATAAAATGAAGGCGGAGGAGATCATCGGCCGGGATGACTTTGACCTGGTTGATAATGATTTTGCGCTCAAGCGGCGGAAAACTGACCTGGCGGTGTTGGATAAGCAGGTTATGCAGATTGACGAATTGGAATGGCAAAACAGTGTTTACCAAACCACCAAATTCCCGATCCAGATGCTGGATGGCAAGGTCGGCGTTGGGGCCTACGTCCATGACATCACCGCTGAACGTGAGCGTGAGAAAAGGCAGCGCCAGCTGCTGGCCCGGCATATGATTCTGGCTGATGTTTTGACCCGCTCTTTTGCCGACCAGCAGCAGCAACTGGATTATGTGCTGCAGGAAGCCCTGAAACTGACCGAGAGCCAGTGCGGTTATATCTATTTATATAGTGAAAAAAGGCGGCAAATCACCCTGATGTCGGCGACCGCCGAATTCGCGGAGCATGGCGGGCTAAACGGCAAGCTGCTGGACAAGATAGCCCTGTGGGGCGAGGCAGTAAGGCAGAGGCAGCCGGTGGTGGTCAATGACTTTACACAGCCTCACAGCCTGCAGCGGGGATATCAGGCAGCGAATGTTGATTTGTTCAATTTCATGTCGGTTCCGCTGCTGATCGATGGCAGTGTGGTGGCAGTAGCCGGTTTGGGGAACAGACCGGGCCATTATAATGACAACGATGTGTATGAAATCACCCTGCTGATGAGCGGTGTGTGGCATGCCCTGGAAAGACGGAACGCTCAGGAAAAATTGATCTATGAGCGCAACAAATACCTGCAGGTCTTGCTCTCCATCGATGAGGGGGTAATGATGGTGGACAAGGCCGGCAAGGTCGAAATGCTCAATGCGGTGGCGCAAAGGCTGACCGGCTGGACATTGGAGGAAGCCCTGCACAAGCATTATAAAGAGGTGTTTACAGTAGCCCATGAAGCTGACGGTTTGACTATCCATGATCCTATCGCCGATGCTATGGCTACGGGTCAGACCCAGCAGCTGGATAGCGAAGCGGTCTTGATCTCCAGGGAGGGGGTCAGGTATAACCTGGAGGACAGTGCGGCGCCGGTTCATGATGAAACCGGTGCGGTTGTCGGGGTGGTGGTGGTTTTTCGCGATGTCACCGAAAGACGGGGGCAGATGAAAAAGGTCGAATACCTCAGTTTCCACGATTCATTGACCGGGTTGTACAATCGCAGGTTTTTTGAGCAGGAGCTGCACCGCCTGGATGTGACTGACAATTTGCCCATTTCTATCATTATGGGCGATGTAAACGGACTGAAGCTTACCAACGATGTGTTCGGTCATGGCGTTGGCGATATGCTGCTGCAGAAGGTGGCCGCAGTGTTTCGCCGGGTCGGCCGTCCCGGTGATGTTATCGCCCGCTGGGGAGGGGATGAATTCGTCATGCTCCTGCCGCACACCAATGCCGGCGAAGCCCGTCATATAATGGAGCGGATCAAAGGCGAGGTTGCCAAAGAGCAGATAAAGGCCATTAAGGCCAGCTTATCTATGGGGCTGGATACCAAGGTCGAAGCCAGTGAAGATATCGCCCAGGTGCTGAGCAATGCCGAGCAGCATATGTACATGGCCAAAACCCTGGAACACGATGAGGTGTCCACACAGGCTATCGATGCTATCATCAATCTCCTGCACAGCCAGAATGAGCGCGAAAAAGAGCATTCTATACTGGTCAGCGAGTTGTGCCAGGAGATTGGCAGGGCTTTGGGGCTGCCCGAGGTTGAGATTCGCAAGCTCAAGGATGTGGGCTATCTCCACGATATTGGCAAAATCATCCTTGATACCGATTTGCTCAATAAGAACTATCCTTTGGATGATGAGGAGCTGGCCGAGATGAAAAGACATGCCACAGTGGGCTATCGAATATTGAACTCTTTCGATTTCAGCATGGATTTGGCGGAGGCGGTGCTGGCTCACCATGAGCGCTGGGACGGCACCGGCTATCCCAAGGGTTTGAAAGGGGAAGAGATCCCGCTTGTGGCCAGGATTATCGCTATAGCGGAAAGTTATGACCGCATGATCCATGATACCCACAACCGCCCCGGGATGAGCAAGGAGGAAGCCCTGCGCATCATCAAAGAGGAAAGCGGCGCCCAGTTTGATCCCGCTTTAGTAGATCTATTTATCCAACTCATGTCCCAATAACTGTGGTGCCAGGCACCACACTTATTTGGCGCCAAACTTATTTTATTGCGAAAAATTACTTTAAAGTATAGTAGCAACATTACGATAGTTTTAATATAGCAGAATAACTGTGGTGCCAGGCACCACACTTATTCAGTTATTCTGTTGCACAGGTGAAAGGTGAGGATATATGCAGGAGAAGTTGGGTCACAGCGAAGAAGAGATGATTTGCCTTTTTGGCCCCGATGGACTGATCAATTACGCCAATGATTGTTTTTGCAAAATTATGGAACGGAATGCCTCGGACGTGATTGGCAGTCACATATCGGATTACTGGCCTGATGATGCTGATTTAAACTTCATTGAGCTAATCCGCCAGCTCCAGGTTGAACGTGTGGCTGTTGAAAGGGTTTACGAGTTAAACCGCCGGGAAAACGGAACGCAGGCCCATAAGTGGAATTTTTGGGCCCTTTTTGAGCCTGGCGGGGATATATCCTTTATTTTTGCCCTGGGGACCATCATAAACCCTGATATTCAGGGGAAAAGAGACCAATTCTGTTCCGCTGTGTCACTTTCGGATAAGCTGCAGGAATGGCATCGGGACTTAATGCAGACTCATTACAATTTGAACAAGGCCCTGCAGATGCTGCACACTATCCAGCGAGAATGCCTGGAATACCGGGAACTTTTCTATAACGCCCCGGAGATTATATATAGATATGATTTGGAAGGGAAGTTCCTGTACCTGAACCGGGCAGGAGAGAATCTGCTCGGCCGCAGGCTGCGAGACAACCCTGCTCTGACGGTGTTTGACATTGTTCCGCCGGAATACTGGCCGACGATCCGGGATTTTATTGGAAAAGGCCCGGACAGTACTGAAGTTATCCATGAACTGGAGATTATCGATAGTGCCGGGCAGAAAATACCCCTGGAGAACTGGTTCCGCTTTATTGTCCGGGACGGAAAAAGAATTGCTGTGCAGGGTATAGCTCGCAATATCAGCAAGCGCAAGTTGGCCGAATTGGCCTGGAAAGAAACCGAGCAGTATTTACACAGCATCATCGACTTTCTCCCCGATGCCACCTTTGTTGTCGACCAGAGCGGCCAGGTTATTATATGGAACCACGCCATGGAGAGAATGACCGGGGTCAGTTCCCGGGATATGGTGGGAAAAGGGCAATATGAATATGCCCTGCCTTTGTACGGGAAGAGGTGCCCCATACTGATAGATATGGTATTACATCCTGAATTGATTAACCCGAGCAACTATATGTTATTTGAAGTACATGATAACTATATCAGTGCTGAGGGTTTTTGCAGTATGGTGGGAGACAACGGCGCGGTTCTGTTCCTGACGGCATCGCCGCTGTATGATGCCGATGGCCAGATAATCGGTGCTATCGAGTCCCTGCGCGATATTACCCATCGCAAGAACGAGGAGCGGAAACTGCGGGATATAATCAATTTTCTGCCTGATGCGACCTTTGTTATCGACCGGGAAGGCAGGGTCATTACCTGGAATCTGGCTATGGAGAAGCTGACCGGGATCAAGGCGGAGGACATGGTGGGTAAAGGTCAATACGAATACGCCCTGCCTTTTTATGGAGAGAGGCGCCCTATATTGATCGATGCCATTCTTGATGAGGTGGAGCAGCAAGATAAAACATCATCACCTGTGGAGACAAAAGACAGGGTCATTATCGGCGAGTATTTCTGCCCCTACGTCGGCACGGATGGCGCCAGACTGCTGGGCAAGGCTTCTCCGCTGTTTGACGTGACCGGAGAAATAGTGGGAGCCATAGAATCTATTCGCGATGTGACCAACAGGCGGAAAATGGAAGTGGCCTTGCAGACCAGTGAGGAAAATTTCAGAACCCTGGCCACCCTGGCACCGGCCATGATATTCGTATTGCAGGAAGGCAAAGCGATATATGTCAATAATGCCGCGGAGGCAATCACCGGTTATACCAGGGAAGAACTCATGGCCATGTCCCCCGTAGAGCTTATTCACAGCAATTACCGGCAGTGGGTGACGGCCAGCTATAGAAGCAGCAGCCGGGACAAAATCAAGCGTTTTCAGTTCAAGCTGGCTGCCAGGCACACGGAGGACGTTTGGCTCGATCTCTCCGTGACCAAGATCAGATTCAATGGCAAGCCTGCGTTATTGGGAGTGGGGGTGGATATCACCAAGGCCAAGGAGGCTGAAAACGAGATTCGCTATTTAAGTTATCATGACCGGTTTACTGGCTTGTATAACCGGGCTTATTTCGAAGAAATGCTGCACCGCTTCTCTCATCCCCAGTATTTGCCGTTGAGTATGGTGGTGGGTGATCTGAACGGTTTGAAATTGATAAATGATGCTTTTGGCCATCACAAGGGGGATATGCTTTTAAAAGGGGTGGCAGAGGTTATGCAGCGGTGCTGCCGGCCGCAGGACATTGTGGCCCGGTGGGGCGGAGATGAGTTTGTAGTGCTGCTCCCCAACACTGATGAAGCCACGGCAGTCAGAATCGGTAATCTGATCAGCGAGGGCTGTCTCGATTTGAATCTGCCCGGGTTGCCGGTGCAGGTGAGCATATCCCTGGGAATTAGCACCCGTAACAGCATGGCCCAGAGTGTGGAGGATTTGAGCCGAGAGGCCGAAGATCGTATGTACCGGGCCAAGCTTTTGGATAGCAAAAGCACTCGCAGCAACTTCCTGAAATCACTGGAGAATGCCCTGGATGTGAGAAGCCATGAGACGCAGGTGCATACGGAAAGGCTGGGCAGGTTGGTGGTTGCCATGGGACAGGCCCTGGATCTGGCGCCCAACGAGATCGACAATCTGATCCTGCTGGCCAAATTACATGATATCGGCAAGATCGCCATTCCCAGCAGTCTCCTGGAAAAGCCGGGGAAGCTGACGGCGGAAGAGTGGGAGTTGATGAAGAAGCACCCGGAAATCGGCTACCGGATTGCCTTGTCCTGCCCCGAACTGGCCAGTATTGCTGAAGCAATTCTGGCCCACCATGAACGCTGGGACGGGAGAGGGTATCCGTTCAAACTGAAAGGGGAGGAGATTCCCCTGTATGCCAGGATTCTGGCGATAGCTGACGCTTTCGATGTGATGATCAGCGGGCGGCGTTATCAAGAACCAATAGCCTGTGCTGAGGCTTTGCAGGAGATTCGCCGGTGTGCCGGCACGCAGTTTGATCCCGAACTGGTCCGGCAGTTCATCGATCTGGTAGAAAATGATGTCTACGCCATTTCCGGAGCCCGGATCAGTGAGTGACAGATGGTGACAGTTGGGGACGGTCCTTGGGGTGACAGTTGGGGACGGTCCCGTCCCCAACTGTCACCTGTTGCATTTATTTATAGACGGTATTCCACATACTGATGCGAACAAGGTGTGCCGCAGGCTATATACATCACCCCATCTTCGGGAACCATGATAAAAGACGCCAGGGTTTCGGCGTTGAACAAACGGGGCGTGGCAGTATCATAATGGCGGCAGATAGATAATGGATAATCATAGTGGTCAGCTAGTATGGCCATCATCTTTTCCACCGTTATTTGCCCGTATTCCGCTTCCAGCAGGGTTTGCATCCGGGGCAAGCGCAGGTAGCTGTCCGGGATCCCCATATAAGCTAGATCACCCTTCTTAAAACGGCCGGTCAGGTAGTGATTGGAATGCACCAAGACGCCCCGGTGAGGATAGATAATTTCGAAATCATCGAATACGCTTTCAATGCCAACTATATCGCCCTCAGCACTGGCCAGGTGGAAATATCCTATCCCGCGTGCAGCCTGGCACAATACCCCCAGAGCGTCCCCGATGTTCTTCTGGCGCATAGCCTTTGGCAGATAACAGGCCAGGGGAATATTGAGGCGGAAGCCTTCCACGGGAGTCATGGTGGAATTGGCGCACATGCCAAAGCCCGCCGAACTGAGAGTGTACTCCGCAAAACCACCCAGAGACAATGTGAGTTGAACTGTTCCATCGGCATGGGTAACCCTCAGCAGGTCTACTGGAAAACCCGGATACCAGTCTATGTTCTGGCCAAGAATAGTCTTGCCGCTGCTGGTTGCCTCACCGCCAACTGCAAAAGAAGTGCACAGTGCGGAGAGCATTGGAAAATAGGTGCCCAGTTCCAGCGTGCAGCGCAGAGCAAAGGCCTGTTCGAAACTGATCCCAGCTCCCTCGGCCTGGCCTTTAATCATTTCCACCAACTGGGGGTCGAAGGCCTCCACCCGGGGAAGGTACTTTTTGGCGGTTGCCAATAACTGCTCCTGACTGACTTTATAACCGGCGGTCAATATACCGAAATTAACCTCTATTGAGCGCAGCAGGCTGTCCCGGCAGCCTTCGCCGTACTGCAAGCCGATTTCATAGGGAGTCCCCTGGCATTCAATGACTTTCATAACCCGTTTCTGGCTCATAAGTTATCCTCCTCACTTGCTAATCCCTCTCCAAAAATGTTCCCAGACCATTTTGACTTTGTACGATTCCAGCTTCTGATTGATAAGCAAGGCCCACAATAGCCCTTCGCGCAGACAGTAGAATGAGAACATGACGTCACCGGCACTTCCTGCTTTCAATTCATTTTGTTTGATACCGGTTTCAATGATAGCTGTTACCTGACTGTGAAACTCGGCCTCAAGCGCTGCGATACGGGTAAAAAGCATTTCTTTCAGCGCTGCCGGAGGAAACAGCAGAATGCGGTTCCATAGTGCTGAAAGTTCCTGGTCTTGGGCGAAATAAGCGATGTATTGCTCAAAGATATGGTACAGCTTTGCTTCGGTGCTGTAGTATTGCCCGGTGTCGGAGAAAACCTGGCGCATGTGTTTTTGATAGGCCTGCTCCATATCAGTAAAAACGGCTAAGAACAAAGCTTCTTTAGATTCAAAATGGGCGTATAGACTGGGCTTTTTGATCCCTACCGCAGTTGCGATCTGGTTCATAGTAGTAAACTCATATCCCTGCCGCGCGAAAAGTGAAAACGCCGCCTGTTTAACCTTTTCCAGAGTGGAAACCATGTGTCTGCCTCCTACAACCTAACGATCGGTAGGTTAAATTTAACACCTAAATACCAGCATTGTCAATAGGGCTAACAGGTGATAGATGGGGGAGGTGACAGATGTGGAATAACTGTGGTGCCAGGCACCACAGTTACGGGCTTGTTTGGCATTGGAGCATTATTTGAGACTGAGGCCTATTTTAAAGGGTCGCTATCTGATAGTGGGTAACGGAGCGGAAAATGCTCTTGTTTACAGCACCGTGCGGCGTTTAGCCAGGCTAGCCGGGGTTAGAGTAGGGGTGAAAGATCTGCGGCGAGGCCGTTATATAGCTGAGGTGTTAGGTTTCAGCCCGGCATATATTACTGCTGTCGTGGCGGCATAGCTCTAATGATCCAGCAGAGAATGAAAAAAATGAAATTGTTTCATTTGATCAAAGACGTATTGCCATTGACATTGAGGATTCTTAAATTGTCTTATGATCGGCTTCCATTATAAGTTAAGCAGGTTTAAGTTCGCGTTCTATCTTGTCTAAATGCTGCATACATGTTACGGCATCCTCTCTAGATCGACCGCCACACATATACCTTGCACTCCAACAAGTTGCTTTTAATGCTTTGTAATCTTGAAAAATCCTTTTAAAGGATGAATTTTTATACATAACCTTTTCACGATCATTATGATTTTTTGAATGATAGTTAGGCGCAAGATTATACTCGATTAAATGAACTGCGGTATAAAACATAATCGTAATTGACCACTCAACATACTTTGTTATGCTTGGGTGCAGAACCTCAGTATTGAGAAGTTCCTTATTTCTAGTTATCTGTTCAATGTGTTCATCCCTGGTCGGCATAAGTCTACCCCAGTTAATATATTTTGATACTGTTTGGTGGTAAATTTGCTATCATTTTGTTGGATATGAGTATTACATCACAGTCAAAGAATCCGAATTTGTCCATTGACTCAATTAGGTAACCCGAATAATCATACTGTACCTTAGCATTTGCATGTTCATCTTGGGTCAAAACCCATAGCTGGGTTGCGCCAGTTCCATCTACACGGTATATAGATTCTGTTCTAGGATCTGTTACTATTCTGTCTATTAACCAGGAAATGCCATCAGATTGGTGTTCCATGTTTCTTACACCTCTATCTGCGGTGGAAGAACTTACGGTATCATACCAAGTTACAACATATTTTACTGCATTATTAAGGATTGCTTCTTTAGTATCCCACTCCCTAATAATTTCTAATATGCCCCTGGACAGCCGTTTTAGTTCATCGGGATTTGCATTGATAGCACCTTCAATAGCCCATTCAGCACGTTTATAGGCACGAGATTTTGTTCTACCACCAAATTCTTTTAAATGCTTATGGGCAGTGTTCCCATTATATACCACGAAAATACCTCCACCAATTAAGCTCCTGGATATTAGTCTTGACCTTCCTTGCGTGGTAATAAAATCTTGTTATGCTCTTTCTCATATTCGATAATTGCCTTAAGGATATACATTACTAAGTCAGTAACCTTGTCATCAGCAATTATTATTTTAGATTTGATATCAACTACCACTTCATCATCTTTGTTTTCCACGCTTGCGAAATCGATAACAAATTTCCCGTCTTCGGAGTACCCGACACGAAAACTATCAATAGTAAACGGATCTCTAATGGAATCTATTTCTCTAATAGGTTTGTGGGGCATGTTAATTACCTCACCGATTTATTCTTTCAAAGGAAGGGCGAATAGGAAATGAATTTATCCGATTAATATAATTATCGATTATTTCATTATAATTACCAAATCTAACCTTTTAATGAAATAAAGATCTATTTAATCAAACCGACCATATTCTTCGCATTTTGCTAATTCCTAAAGGTAATTAAGAAAATGTGTAACAATTGGGGCCGGTTCTTTTTGTGTTTAACCCAATACGAGTAATTAAAGTCACAGGGACTCAAACTACCAGTTTCCCCTATTTAGTAGTCGGTAAAACTCCTCATAAGCCGGTTCTTGATGAATCCACTTCCCCTTATGATTTCGATATTCTCTAGCCCATTGATCCACCTTTAGTTTAATCAATTCTGAAACTGGTTCCGCTAGTAATAATTGTCGGTGGACTTCTTCATGAAACTGGATATACTCTAACACTTCATTTATGGTTGGGCTATTACCCATCTTAGCCCTTACCTGTTTCGCAATTTCTGTTACCAGCTCCGTGGTCACATATGCGTAGCTAATATCATCAGGATGATAAGGGGTTGAACCGGTCCATTTTTCCAGACTGTCAATACAGATTATATCTTTCATTTATAACGCACTCTTCAAATCATCGATTTCTGACTCTAATTCGTAAATGGTATTGCGGGTGTTTTGTAGTTGATTATCTAGCTTGGCCTTTCTGCTTTCAAGAGATATCAAATTTTGCTGCATTTTATTAAGGCTGTCTTCTGCCTGCCGTTTGCGCTCCATTTCAGATTCTAGTTCATACCGTAGACGTTGATTTTCTTCTTCCAACTGTTTCAATCTAAAAGTAAGAGTTGCAATAATTTTCCTGAAACGACCATCGTTTCTCTTTAGAGTCATTTCAATAGTTGATATTTGCGCTTGGTATTCACTGATTCGATTATTTAGTTCACTTATTTGAAGAGATTGTGCGGCATATTCTTTCTGAATTCTATTAATTTGCTCTAATAATTTCTTTTCCCGCTCTTGGCTTTCAGATAATTGAACCTGAAGTTGATAGATTTGGTCTTGCAGTTTAGCTACTTCTTTTTTATGCTTAGAGCCCATATAAGCAGCAGTTCCTCCACCAGCTGCCAAAGCAGACAATGCTGTTCCTACTAACAGCGGTATTGCCATAACTCCTGTTCCCCCTTAAGGTATTTTTCCTCCAAATCCCGTAAGAAGTCCTCTTGCTCAGCTAAAATACTATGGCAGTGTTCAATAGCACCTTCAATCAAGAAATGACTTCTATCAGAAATTTCTTTTAGTTGATTAAAGCTATCAATCAGCAGCTGATGGTCGCGGTCTATTTGTCTGTAGCCCTCTATTAACATTTGTTGTTGCCCTTGAAGAATCCTATCATTCTTATTTATAATTGCATATCTCTCTTTTAATAATCTATTTACTTGTTGATTCACTTTAAATAAAGCAACTACAAATGGAATCATAGCCAGTAAAGCTGGATGGTTGAAAGATGGCGGTTGTAACAACAGCCCCACTGATATACAAATAGCTAAAGCCCCTATAGTTAGAGTAGTATAGCGGTAGTTAAAGAACTTGTTTTTATTTCCTCTTTCGGTTCCGTAAACATACAGGGTCATAGCTAATGGAACAAATGCCGCTGCACTTATATCACGCATTTTTATAGTTAGAAATGTTTTATAAATCTCGTAGTTGCCTGCATCCTGAATTATTTCTCTAAAATAAGATGAACCTGGTAAGGGCAACCCCTCTGAAGAAAAGGTATCTTGAAACAAGTGTCTCAGCCAAGCAAATACTGTTTTCCCTAAAGCTATATCAGGGGAATTGGGTGGAAAATACTCATGCCAACTAACCTCCATAGGATTAAATAGATCATGACCGTATTTTAAACGATGGAGTTTTCCTCTAACTACGTCTATTATTTCTCCGCTATGTCCGCCATTGGCAAAGCTTTTATTAGAGCAGTTATCATGGCTTGTGACAAAAGGTTCAAATAGCTTATTGCTGATTAGGGCTCCCACAGCTCCAGCTATAACCATTACCGGAATATCAGCACTTCTCCATCGGGGAAATAAATCATAGTTCATTTCTGGCCATTCTTTATATAACTGTTGCCAGTTTTCCATGTTTAAATCAGGAATATGGGGGACTAACATATTAGAGGGGAGATGAATAGTTAATTCCACCTTAGGCAGTCTCTTTTCTGTTGCTGACGGCACAGGTGCCGATTCTTGCTCTAAATTAAACTCTTTTTCTAAAGCAGTAAGATAAGTATCTTGATTTGTTAAAATTTCGTCTATATTATTTTTGCAATTATTCGCTTTATCCTTATCCACCTTCTCACCCTTTCCGCTTTACAGCCTCTATTACCGTCTTTGATGCTCCGCGATTCTGTCTAGTGTGGGCTATAAAATGTCTGTATCGACTAATTATAGGATATGGCTATTGAACCTATGTGCAGGTGAATTGTTACTCCTCAGCAATTAGTCTATAACCTCGGGCATAGAGTTGGTTCATGTCTAACAGCCACTGTTTGTATTCTTTGTAATGCTCTTCTGAAACAGCGAAAGCCTTCCGGAGTTTATTGATAATAGTTTTCTGCTCTTCATCGAAGATGCCATCTGAGAAGGCTAAAGCACAAGCCTCTAAAAAAATTATCCTTTTAGATTTATCACTCTCAATTTTTGCTATTCCATCTTCTAAAGGGATGTTTCTAATCTGGGATACATCTACATGGTCCATATTCATTTCATGGATATACTGGTCAAGTAAGAATTGTTCTTTTTCGTCCACGAAACCATTGGCTTTAGCTACAGCATTGGCTATAGCTAAAAAAGCCTCTTTTTCCGGTGTGGTCAACATATTCAGAAACAATACTATAACCTCCTAGTTGCTATTGTATTATTGGTATTTTAAAATTTTGCCTTATTTACTGTTATTGGCTAAATAGTATGAAAATCCTGCATATGGAAATAGTGGAAACAACAGTGTCCCTAGTTTGAATCAAAAGTGGTGAATAGCTGTTTGGAAGCATGGTGGTACTATTGATACCGCCCTGCCAACCCTTATAGCGAGGGTTATTTATGTCTACCAGGGCTCTGCATTCGAACTTTTAACTCATACTATTCAAAAATCCAGAGCAGATGTGAAATCTAACCTTCACATCGCCGCGGCCAAGATTCCCGTACCCTGCAATGTGTCAGGAGTTTTATTGCAGTTTGATTTCATAATGCCTGGCCTCGGAGGCGCGTAGAATGGTGATTTTACCCGGGTGGCTGGGGCAACACCCGCTACTGCTGGCAGCCAGGGTTATTTACTTGGACAGAATCCATAATGAAAACTAGCTTTTGAATATCACTATAGTAAAGACTTTAACAGATGAAGAATACAACCTTCACGAACAGACCGTCGACTTTCCCGTACCCTGTGATGTACCTGGCATTATTGTGCAGTTCAGTTTCTATATAAGGGATACCATTGGCATGGTGTGGAACCTGGATGCCGTATTGCTAGAGTCGGTTGCGCCGATTTCCGCCTGCTGCTGAAAAGTTGAATGGAGGTGGCTTTAAATGCCTAACTGTAGACTCTCAAGCTGCCGCTGTGAAACTGGAGAATTGATCAAAACGGGGGTTTTGAGGTGCGCAGCTGGCACCACACTTATTCCATCTGTAACTGTTTCCCCTATGATATTTAGACAATGCTATAATATGGAAGAAGGTACGATGGTTTAACGGTAGTTATACTACCGTTAAACTATATTAAACAGCGTTAATTAGACTGGAGGAGAGTGTTGGGTGTTTAAGGGCAAGACATTATTGATTACTGGGGGTACGGGGTCATTTGGCAATGCGGTTTTAAAAAGGTTTCTTGATACCGATATCGGTGAGATCCGCATCTTCTCACGGGATGAGAAGAAGCAGGATGATATGCGCAAGGCATTCAAGAACGACAAAATCAAGTTTTATATCGGCGATGTGCGCGACCTGCAGAGCGTAAAGAATGCTATGTATGGGGTCGATTACATATTTCATGCCGCTGCTTTAAAGCAGGTGCCTTCCTGTGAGTTTTTCCCTATGGAAGCGGTCAAGACTAATATACTGGGAACCGATAATGTGCTAACCGCTGCTATAGCCGAAGGGGTCAAGAAGGTGATCTGCCTTTCCACCGATAAAGCGGCTTATCCTATCAATGCCATGGGGCTTTCCAAAGCCTTGATGGAAAAGGTGATGGTGGCCAAATCATTCACCGTCTCGCCGGAGCGCACTTTGATCTGCGGCACCAGGTACGGCAATGTGGTAGCTTCGCGGGGTTCGGTCATACCCCTTTTTATTGAGCAGATAAAGCAGGGACAGCCCCTGACAGTCACTGACCCCAATATGACGAGGTTTATGATGAGCCTGGACGCCGCCGTCAATCTGGTCATTTTTGCTTTCTACAAGGCGCAGGCCGGGGACATCATGGTGCAAAAATCACCGGCCAGCACGGTGGGCGACCTGGCCAGGGCGGTCAAGGAGATTTTCAATGCTGACAATGAGATCCGCATAATAGGCACGCGTCACGGGGAGAAGTTGTATGAAACCCTCTTAACCAAAGAAGAGTTCCTGCATGCCGAAGATCTGGGCGATTACTACCGGGTTCCGGCGGACAAGCGCGATCTCAATTACGATAAATATTTCGTAGATGGCGATGTGCAGTTGTCATGCGCCGAGGAATACAATTCCCACAATACCTACCGCTTGTCGGTTGAAGAGATCAAGCAGATACTGTTGTCAATCGATTATGTGCAGACCGAACTGAGGAACTGGAGGAGATAGTTGAACTGTGGTTTAACAATGGTTAAACAGTAGTTTAACGGTGGTTATACGATAGTTAAACGGTAGTTTAACATGTTTGAACGGTGGCTTAACATGGTTTAACAGGTGTTAAACGATAGGTAAACGGTAGTTAATGCGAACCGGGCCGTTCGGGGAGGCTCGGTATTCAGCTTCTCCTGAACTTCATATGTCCGGGAAAACGATGTCCAGGCTGTTCGGGACGGCTCGAGGTTCAACTTCAAGAACTTTATTATGGTAGGGAAAACGATGTCCAGGACATGCTGAGAAGCCTGGGGTTTGAGAATGGAGGATTGCGGTGAAAATACTTGTTACCGGTGCTCAGGGATTTGTGGGCAGGAATCTGACCGCTGAACTGTGCAACCGGGGCTATACGGAGCTTTATCTTTATGACATCGATACAGATCCAGCGCTGCTGGATGCTTATACAAAAGATTGCGACTTCGTGTTTCATTTGGCCGGGGTCAATCGCCCCCAAGATGAAAGCGAGTTTGACAGCGGGAACAGGGGATTTACACAGGAGTTGTTGTCCCGATTGGAAAGGCATAATAATGCCTGTCCGGTAGTTGTGGCCTCATCTGCGCAGGCGGTTCGGGACAACGCTTACGGCCGCAGCAAGAAAGCCGCTGAGGATGTGGCATTTGCCTATGCCCAACGGACCGGGGCCAGAGTCATGGTTTACCGTCTGCCCAATCTTTTCGGCAAATGGTGCCGGCCAAATTACAACAGCGTTGTGGCCACCTTCTGCCACAATATCGCGCGGGGGTTGGATATACAGCTCAATCCGGACAATCCCGAACTGACTTTATGTTATATCGATGACCTGCTGGCTGAGTTCATTGCGGCCCTGGAGGGCAGGGAACACCGGGCCGAAGACGGTTTCTGCTATGTGCCCGAGACTTACCGGGTGCGTCTGTTTGAATTGGCCGAGCTTTTGCAATCATTTAAGAAAAGCCGGGATAACCTGGAGATTCCCGATATGGCTGACGCATTTACCCGCAAGCTGTACAGCACCTATCTCAGTTATTTGCCCACCGATAGCTTCAGTTATCCTCTCAAGATGAATGTGGACCCAAGGGGCAGCTTCACTGAATTTATCCGCACCCCGGAGCGGGGACAGGTTTCAGTCAATATATCCCGGCCGGGGATCACCAAGGGCAATCACTGGCACCACAGCAAAAATGAGAAGTTCCTGGTGGTTAGCGGCACCGGGGTAATCCGTTTGCGCCGGGTGGGGAGCGATGAGGTCATCGAGTATCATGTCAGTGGGGACAGGCTGCAGGTTGTAGATATACCCCCCGGATACACTCACAATATTGAGAATTTAGGTGATACGGATATGGTGACAATAATGTGGGCCAATGAGCCCTTTGACCCCGACAAACCGGACACGTACTTTTTAGAGGTTTAAAGGTAGTTGAACGGTGGTTTAACAATGGTTTAATGTTGGTTTGACGGTAGTTGAACATGGCTTAAGAATGGTCTGACACTAGTTTAACGATGGATTAACAGTAGTTAAAAGGCGGTTGAACGGTGGCTGAGCGGTGGAATGATGGTTGAACGATCATTAAACAACGTTAAACCATGTTAAACAACTGTTCAAAAAAGCGGGAGGTTACAATGCACAAACTGAAATTGATGACCATAGTTGGAACCAGGCCTGAGATCATACGCCTCTCCGAAGTAATAAAAAAGGCGGATAGGTATTTCCAGCATATACTGGTGCATACCGGGCAGAACTGGGATTACCATCTTAATCAGATCTTCTTTGAGGACCTGGGCTTAAGGGAACCCGATTATTTTCTGGACTCGGTCGGTGCGGACCTGGGGGAAACCATTGGCAATATCATAGCCAAGAGCTACAAGGTGTTAAATGAGATCAAGCCCGATGCCTTACTGATCCTGGGCGACACTAACTCAGCTCTGTCGGCCATACCGGCCAAGCGCCTGAAAGTGCCGATTTTTCATATGGAAGCCGGCAACCGCTGTTTCGATGAGAACCTGCCCGAGGAGACCAACCGCCGCATCGTGGATCATATCGCTGATGTCAACCTGTGCTACAGCGAGCATGCCCGCCGCTATTTGAATTACGAGGGGGTAGCCAAAGAGCGCACCTTCGTGACCGGCTCGCCCATGGCCGAGGTGTTGAGGGCCAATATGGAGAAAATCCTTAACAGCCGGATTTTGGAGGACCTGGGTCTGGAGCCCGGCAAATACATCCTGCTGTCCGCTCACCGTGAAGAGAACATCGATCAGGAGAAGAACTTTTTGGCCCTGATGGAAGCTGTCAACGCCATGGCCGAGAATTATGGTCTGCCGGTGATATACAGCACCCATCCCCGCAGCGCCAAGTTTATAGAACAGCGCCAATTCGAGTTTCACCCCCTGGTGAGAAGCCTGAAACCTTTCTCTTTCTCGGACTACAATCATCTTCAACTGCATGCTTTCTGCGTGGTTTCTGACAGCGGCACACTGCCTGAGGAGGCTTCTTTTTTCAAGTTCCCGGCAGTGTGCGTTCGCACCAGCACCGAGCGCCCCGAGGCTATCGATAAGGGGAATTTCATATTAGGGGGCATAACCACCGAGGGGGTTCTGCAGGCGGTTGACATGGCGGTGGCTATGGGCAGGAACGGCCATCTGGGGGCTGATGTCCCTGACTATGTGGATGAAAACGTCAGCACCAAAGTGATTAAGATCATTCAGAGTTATACCGACGTGGTCAATCGGAGGGTCTGGGGCAAGTAGAGAATGAAAAGGCTGGCTGATCACGGCGACATTAGATAATGGGAGTGAGTTATAGAGAGGCGAGATTGGGACGAGCAGATGATATAAGAGGCTGGCTGATCATGCCGGCATGAGATAATGAGAGCTATCACTGAATAAATAGAGAATAAAAGAGCCGGCTTATGCGGCTCGAAAAATAACATAGAAATGGGTGATAGGTATGATGGAGAAGATTAGAAGAAATATATTGCGGATTGAAATCCCCTTGCCGAGAAATCCCCTTAAAGCCTTAAACGCTTATTTTCTCGCGGGCGATGACCGGAACTTGTTGATCGACACCGGCTTCAATCAAGCAGAGTGCCGCCAGGCTATGGATCAGGCCATGGAAGAGATAGGGTTCTCTATGGAGAACACCGACATTTTTATAACCCACTGCCATTCTGATCACGCCGGGCTGGCAGGCTATTTGGCCAAACCGGAAACCAGGATTTATACTGGTGATTATACCGCCCGGGACATTTCCCGCCAATTTGATTGGTTTGAGGACTTCGGTATCCTGGTGCAGCAGGGCGGGCTGCTGGACATGGACCTGGATCAGAATCCGATCAATCACCCGGGTTACCGCTACCGCACGGATAAAGTCGATTTTAACCAGGTAACGGTGGTGGCTGACGGCACAATAATAAACGTAGGGGATTACAGCCTCAAGTGTGTTCACACCACCGGCCATGCCCCCGACCATATCTGCCTTTATGAAGAAAACCACAAAATCCTGTTTTGCGGGGATCATATATTGGAAACCATCACTCCTAACAACAACATCTGGGAAACCCCCTGGGACATCAAAGTGGATTATCTGGACGAATATCTAAAGAGCCTGACCAAGGTCGAGGCCCTGGCCATCGATCTGATACTGCCCGCACACAGGGGACATGGGTTTGACTGCTACCGGAGGATTCAGGAACTGAGAGAGCATCATGAGCGGCGTTTAAATAATGTCCTGGATATCCTGGGGAACAAAACCATGACCGCGGCGCAAGTGGCCAGCAAGATGGACTGGGATTTGGATATCAAGGACTGGGACCAATACCCCAAGGCGCAGAAGATATTTGCCACCGGTGAAGCGCTGTCCCATCTCTCCCACCTGGTTTGCAAAGGGGTATTGAGAAAGGAACTCCGGGATGGAGTGGTATATTATTTCCGCTGACGCGGGTTTAACGGTGTTGAACATGGTTTAACAATAGTTAAATGGTAGTTTAACGGTAGTTAGATGGTGGTTAGCAGTGGTTAAATGGTGGGTGAACCACGTTAAACTATGTTAACCAACGTTAAACTATGTCAAACAATGACAATGTTAACCAACGTTAAACTATGTTAAACAACGCCAATGCAAAACCGCCTCCCGCTGCGTATGATAGTCTAAGCATTTATAAAAATCGCAGAGGAGGAGGTTTTCATGCATAGCATTGAGGCTATTATTGCTGCTGCCCTGTTGTCTGAAGCAGTTTGGGAAACCGGGAAGTTGGTGTGGCAAAAGGGAAAATTGTCGATTGATCGGGTAGGCGCGCTGCTGACTGGCTTGCTTATTGCCGTAGGCGCGGGTTTGGATCTGTTTAAGTTGGTTGACATAAGCTTTTTCCATCCCCTCATCGGTCAGGTACTGACAGGAATACTGTTATCCAGAGGCGCCAATTTTGTTCATGATTTGTTAAAAACCGCCGAAATAGTAGTGCACCGCAATCAAAACCAAATAACTGAATAAGTGTGGTGCCAGGCCCCAAATTCATTTTTTTCCCGCAATAAAATATACTGTTTAACACAAAACTTATGTTACGATGATTGCGAGGTGATGATGATGGACATCAAAATTGAAAGCCTGATTCCAATTGAAAGGATCAAGAGTGATGTAGATGCCGTTTTTCAGTTGGTCGACAAGAACAATACTGTGGTTGTGCTGAAAGACAATCAGCCCGCTTATTTAATAGTCAAATATGTGGCGGATGCGGATCACCTTCAAGAAAGCCCTGCTGCCGGGTACGAAGGCAGTCCTGACCAAGCTATAAAGAGCGGGCCTCAAAAGAGGAAAGCCGTGAGTCGGAAGCCTCGCCGGGCAAAAAAAGCTGCCAGCAGTGCAAAGGGCAGTGCAACTGGCTCAACCGGCAGCAGCGAGAGCCCCAAATACACACTGCACGAAGCCGTGAGGATGGTGCTGGCGGAAACTGAAAGCAAACAGATGACTGCTGCCGAAGTGGCCGAAGAGATTTACCAGCGGGGGCTGTATCGCAAAAGGGATGGCACCATGACGAAACACAGCCAGCTGCGCGCCAGGTTGATCAATTATCCGGATTTGTTTGAGGTGCTGCCGGGCAACATAATCAAGCTGAAAGAAGAAGGCGTAGAATCGCCTGCCGATGTCCCGATAAATGAATAAGTGTGGTGCCAGGCACCCAACAAAGTGATATTATATACTTGGAAATTATTTAACAATAACATCGGGGCATTATTTTTAAATTGACAAATGTATGGAGCAGTTTTTACAGCATGAAATTTGTTAATCAAGTTGTGCAAAATTATGTTGGCAATACGCATATTACGGCTGTCAAAATGAAACAGCCAGCCAGGGTTTTTATAGCTGTGTTGCTTGCGGTTTTGATAGCCGTCAACCCTGTTCAGACCAACGCCGAGCAAGAACCTTATCAAACCCCTCAGATTGTCTCTGAAGCGGCGGTTTTAATGGACGCCAAAACCGGTCAGGTGTTGTACCAGAAAAACATGCACACCCAGATGTATCCAGCCTCGATCACCAAGATCTTGACCGTACTGTTGGGAATAGAAAACGGCCGGCTGCAGGATAAGGTTACCATGTCGCGGGAAGCGGTATTCAGCATCACCCGGGGGTCTTCGCATATTGCGCTTACGGATGGTGAGGAGATTACCCTGGAACAGGCCTTGTATGCAGCCATGCTGCCTTCAGCCAATGATGCCAGCAACGGTATTGCCGAACACATCAGCGGCAGTATCGAAGACTTTGCCGTGTTGATGAACAAGCGGGCGCGCGAAGCCGGGGCTATAAACAGCAATTTCGTCAATCCCCACGGGCTGCATGATGAAGAACATGTGAGCACTGCCTATGATATGGCGATGATTACCCGGGCGGCCTTGAGAAATGATACCTTCAGGCAGATTTTCGGCACGGTCCGCTACACCATTCCTCCCACCAACAAACAGCCTGAGGCGCGTGATTTGTGGTCGGAACACAGAATGCTCACTACCAACCGTTTTTATTATGAGGGTGTGATAGGCGGCAAGACCGGATATACTTCGGTATCCCAGAATACCCTGGTGACCGCCGCCAAACGCGGGGACCGCGAGCTTATCGCCGTGGTCATGAAAAGCCAGGCTTACGGGGTGTATACCGATACTATAGCCCTTTTTGATTACGGGTTCGAACAGTTTACTGAAGCCAGCTTTGTCCCCGCTGAGATGATAAAACCTTCCCGGGGCCGGGGTGATACTCAACTCGTGGCCGATATTTTGAATCAGAATAAAGATACCGTTTTTACCCGGCTGATCCACAACAGCATCAGTCCGGCGGATGTATCGGTTGATTACCGGTTGGTGAATAAAAGCCAAAACCAACCGCCTGATCTGCAGTTGAGCATACGGCTGAAAACCGCCGGCAACCTGCAGTATGCCGATTTGGGATCGGTGTATTTGTTCAATTTTGATATGCCCCAGGAGGGGAAAAGCCGGCCGGCGTGGCTTGGTTATATTGTCATGGCCTTTAAAGTGCTGCTGTATACAATTTTGGGCATCATCGCCTTATTGTTCATGCTGCGCTGGTGTATCAGAACTCACCGCATGCTGAAGCACAAGAGAATCAGGGCGTAGAACTATCTGCCTAACTGAGCCTGCATGAAGTGAGTAAAGATGTCGCAGGAGAATCAGGGTGTAGAGCTATCCTCACCAAACTGCTGCAAAGAAAAACCGCCGCTATACGGCGGTTTTCATGATTTGTTTGCTGTCTGGTAAGGGTTCGTGTTTTCATATTAACCGGGTTTTATATCAAATGCAGATGACTATGATAATGAGCTCGGGTGGTAATTATTGTGGTAGATTCTTACTCGTTTTCAGATTCTTCATCAACCGGCTCTACTTCGCCTTCACCTATCTCGTCTTCAACAGCTTCCTCGTTGTCACCGTTCTCCCCGGCAGCGTCTTCAGATCCTTCCTCAACAGCGTTTTCGTCGACAACTTCCTCATCGACGGCTTCTTCCTCAGGAACGGCAACGTCTTCTTCAGGTTCAGTGGGTGTGATTATATTTACAGTATAGTTTTCGCCATCCCATAAGACCTCATAACCCAGGGCTTCAGCTGCGTAACGAATCGGGATGCAGGTGCGGTCGCCGGTCAACACTGCCTGTGTATCCATTTCTTTAACTTCACCGTTGACGGTGTAAGTAGCGCTTCCGATGGTAAATACTACCACAACTCCGTCTTTTTCAATAGTAGCCTGATATGTTTCGTTATCCCAGCTAACTGTAGCCCCCAAGGCTTCCATCGGAGCCCTCATTGGAACCAGGGTGCGATCATTCTCGTCTATGTAGGGCTTTTGATCGGCAAAAACCACGGCTTCTCCATCAACAAACACTGCAACATCGGCGGCAACTGCCTGTACGGCAAATAAGCCAACCATTAACAGGGCAAATAGCAAAATTAGTCTTTTCTTCATGAGCACCTCCTACCATTGCCTGAACCCTTATGAACAGCCGCAATAAATATTCCCGGTTTGTCCTAGTGTTTAATATATTGGAAATAATTGCGGTTGGCAACCCGTGCCGTTATGGTAATATAAAGAAATACTTATATTATCTGCCATATTTGCGGTGACAAGTAATGTTTTTTTCAGTTCAGCTGGGTTATCTGCCCCTATATAATAAGTGTGGTGCCTGGCACCACACTTATTAAAAAGGACCGTACTCATTTGTCACTCTAACCTATTTGATATCGATTTTGCACTTCTTGCCAATGATAATTTTTCTGCAATCGTCGCAATCGTCGTGGTCATCATCGTCTTTGCGGCAATCATCGCATTCTTTGAGTATACCCAAGAAATGATTGGCTTCGCGCAGTACATGGTCAGCTAACAGCGGTATAATGATGGACCTTATCTTGCAGGCCAAAATAAGCTCGGTTGCGGTATCCTTGAAATCCCTGATATCTTTTACTGCCCTGAGTTCATCCTTTATCAGCTGGCGCGGGATATGATCATCCCTTTTACATTTATCTATACGTTTGAGCTGCCTTTCCAATCTAAAGAATAAACGGGCAAAATCTTCAGCAGTATTGATAAGGTCTTCTTCCGTAGGATCCAGCAAATGGGCGATGAACAGGGAATGCTCCGCCATAATGCGATCCCAGAAGAGTTTTTCCTCCAGTAGCTCATCGCAGGGGTCGATGGACATGCGCCTCTGTAACCTCTGCAGGTGACGGATGTAGAAGAGGGCTTCGCGCCTGATGTGCTCTATTAAGAGCGGGAAGTTCCAGGTAAACAAGCAGCAGTTAAGCATGCCCTCTAAGACATCGGTTTTAAAATCTACCAAATCCTTTGTTTCCCGGATCACCCGGTCATTGAATCTTTCCAGCACATCTTCGAGATCAGGGTCGCCCGGCCCGGAGCGCAGCATGAGCTCTCTTTTGGTGAGGTCTAGGTCAAACGGGATCCCGGACAGGAACTCGGTTCTTTTCTCCGCCTGTAAGGTGTTATCAGTTACGACTTCGCCCGACTTCAGAACCCGTTTGCTGACATTGCAGTTGGCCAGGTCGACCGCTATTTCCAAGAGCCTTTCGAAGTCCACCCGGAATTGGTCAGCCCGCTCGATGAAATTCTCATTTTTGGCAACAAAAGCGGCTTCCAGAAAGAATGAGTGTTCTTTCATGATGCGCAGGAAAAACAAATGCAGGTCGAGCGATTGCTGCACAAATTGGGCTGGGGATAATCTGGACATATCATCTCTCCTTCCTTTTTCTGTATATCCATATGTTATGAATCTGGCCTCTAATTGGTTAATGAGGTATCATAAGGAAAAAAATGCACTGTTCACCATCTGTTCACCGATTGTTCAAAAAGCGGTCAAACTGCCCAAGTAAAATCATTGTTGAAAAAACTCGAAAATTTAAATTTCAACATTGTAACAGGAGGGGAATTGATGATGAAAAGCTTTAAGAATCAGTCGGTAAAATACATCCTGGTGGCCTTGTTGAGCTTCTTGATCGGCGGCTGGTGTTTCGCCGGCTTGCTGGCAGATCAGGTGGCCGATAGACCCGACAGCAATGTAGCTCAAGCCTCGCTGCCGGGCAGCCGAAGTGTCGCCGATATTGTTGAAACCGTGGGGCCAGCCGTGGTTTATATTGAAGCCACCGGTAGCCGCAGTATGGACAGGACTGATATGCTCTTCTACGGTTTCAGAATACCCCCAACCCCGTATACCGCTACCGGGACGGGGTTTGTCATCGATGCCAACGGCTATATTCTGACCAACCAGCATGTTATCGATGGGGCCAGCAGCATAAAGGTCACCGTGCAGGGGAAAGAGACCCCATATACCGCTACTGTGGTGGGGTCAGACTATGATCTGGATCTCGCGGTTTTAAAGATCGAGGCTAACAATTTGCAGACTATACCTATGGGGGATTCCGATTTGATGCGTCCCGGGGATACGGTTATAGCCATCGGCAATCCCCTGGGGCTGGATCACTCGGTTACCACCGGGGTGGTTTCGGCTAAAGGCAGGCCGATCACGGTTGGGAATCGCAATTATAAAAACCTGATTCAGACTGATGCCGCCATCAACAGCGGCAACAGCGGTGGTCCGCTGATCAACCTGCAGGGGCAAGTAATCGCCATTAATACCGCGGTCAGCGCCACCGGGCAAAACATCGGATTTGCCATACCCATCAACACTGCCAAAAGCATACTGCAGGAGCTTATGACCACCGGCAAAGTGGTGCGTCCCTATCTGGGAATATCCATGGTTGATGTTACTGCAGAGGTGGCTGAACAGCTGCAGCTTAGTCGGGATACCCGGGGGGTAGCCATAGCTTATGTTGTGCCCGGCAGTCCAGCTGCACAGGCCGGGGTCAAGGCTTATGATGTTCTGGTCAGTATAGACGGAAAAGCGGTGGAAAAGGCTTCCGCAGTGCAGGAATATATACAGAGCCAGAAGGTAGGGCAGACGGTTCAGCTGGGCATACTGCGCAGCGGGCGCAATATGACCATAGCAGTCACATTAAGGGAAAAGCCCTAAAAACAATTTCTAACCATACCGCTTATCCGGGAGGAGTAAGCGGAAGAATAATAGAAGATAGTCTGTATCATGCA
>LFSQ01000113.1 GCA_001512785.1 Syntrophomonas sp. DTU019 | reverse complement strand
TATGCTTTTTATTTTTTATTCGGACTTTTTCAGTGGTCTCGGACCGTCCCCATCTGTCACCTCAAGGACCGTCCCCATTTGTCACCTTTACCATTTTAGTGTTAAAAGTTTTATTTTTATGGGAAAATATTGGATAATAAGCTTATCCGGCAAGGGGGTTGATTGCGATTAACATCAAAGCCAGGAAGGATTACATATTCTTGATAACCTACGCGGCCATCCTGATACTGGCGGTGCTCAATATCGGCACGATATTGCAGGCCGTGGGGCGCTTCCTTGCCCTGTTCACATCCTTATTCATCGGCATAGCCATTGCCTTCATACTCCACAAACCATGCCAGTATATAGAAAAGGTACTGAAAGAAAGATTCTTGAAAAACGGCAGCCCCGCTTTAATCCGGGGATTGGCGGTGCTTAATACCCTATTGCTGGCTTTGCTTATAATCGCTATTCTGATGCTTTTTATCATCCCGCAATTAATTGAGAGTGTTCGTCTGTTCGCGTCCAACATAGAATCTTATCTTGCAAACACTCAAAGCCTTCTCAACCAGGGGGCCAACCTGTTACAGCTCGCACATATTGACTTATCCCAGCTGCTGGACCGCTTGTATGCCTTTTTTAATCAGCTGACCGGTAACCTGGGCGGGCTGTTGGCCGGGATTATCGGTGTTACCGCAGGGGTCTTCGGCTTTTTGGCCAACCTCCTGCTGGCGATGATATTTGCCATTTATCTTCTCAGCGGCCGGGAGAAAATCCTGGGCAATTGCCGGGCGGTAGCCCGGGCTTACCTGCCCGCAGAGGTATATGACAGGGCTTTATATGTCTACCGGGTTACTGTGGACTGCTTTGACAAGTATGTTTACGGTCAGCTTACTGAAGCGTTTATCCTGGGAGCGCTCACCACTATAGGCATGATCATTTTTGGCTTTGAATATCCCCTGATGATCGGCACCCTGATCGGCCTCACCGCTCTGGTACCCATTGTGGGAACCTATATTGGCGGGCTTATAGCCTTTCTGGTCCTGTTAATGGTTTCACCCCCACAGGCCCTGTGGTTCGTAGTGTTTTTAGTCATTTTGCAGCAGCTGGAAAACAACCTCATCTATCCCCGGGTGGTGGGTGACAGCCTGGGGCTTCCCGGCATATGGGTTTTACTAGCGGCCATCGTGGGCGGCGGCCTGGCCGGGCCCCTGGGCATACTGTTAGGGGTTCCCGTGGCTGCAGTACTCTACAAACTGCTGAAAAATGACGTGTATAACCGGGTTGAAGAAGCATGACATGGGTGACAATTGGGGACGGTCCTTTATTGTCAACTTTTTACAAAGTTGACAATAAAGGACCGTCCCCAATTGTCACCCATGTTACCTGTTAAAATAGCTCGTCGCGTTTCTCGAATTCCGAACTGGCTTGCTTTATGGAAACAAATCCTCCACTGCGGCCGTATTTCACCGCCTGAATCTCAGCCACGGCTGACAGGGCGATTTCCGCAGCCAGCTGCCCGCCCAAATCGAGGCCAATGGGCATGTGCACCCGCTCGATGAGTTGGTTGGGAATCTGCAGCTCAACCAGGCGGCTTAAATAGGCGGTTACCCTGCGCTTATTGCCCATAATGCCAATGTACCTGGCCGGAGAGGCGATTACCGCTTCCAAAGCCGGCAGGTCGAATTCATGGTGATTGGTCAATAAGACTATGCTGGTGGCCGGCGTAATATCGCAGCTCCTGAGCAGTTCGACAACATTTCCCAAGAGCAGTTCTTTGGCTTCAGGGAACCTTTCTCTGGTCAGGGTCTCGGGGCGATCGTCTATCACTGTAATGCTGTAGCCCAAAATAGCGGCAAATTTATAGACATGCAAAGCAACATTGCCTGAACCCGCGATTATCAAAGGATCTCCATTTAGGGACAAATACGAGTTATCGTTTTGAATGGCTTCCATGCCGAATCCCCTTGTCATGAGTCTTTTTCCCGCCAGGGTTGGCGATCAAAGTCAACCTTGTTTTCCGGACTTACCGGACCGTTCCAAACATAAATGTAAGCGCGGGTAAACTTGCCATCCTCCAACATGACCTTGACCCGTTTACGGCTGTACAGTGAGCCTTTATCCTCCAGATCATCGATCTTGTGCATCGTCCTCCAGTCTATGCCGTATACCTCTCCCTTGACCTGCTCCCCTTCTTCCGGCACAATACCGGGGTAGCTCCCCAGATCATAAAGAGCATAATCCGAGATGACGCCTTTACCCAGAAACTTGTGTCCTGCAAGAAACTGCTTGTGGTAGCAACCGCCTCTCATCAATGTACCATAAACGAAGATCTTAATCATCTCACTAACCCCCAAATACATTGGTTTTGCAGTTGGGAATGGTCCTGTTGAGATGAGGGAGGACCCCTTCCTCATTACGTCTAATTGCGGCTTATGACCATCATCTCGGCTGATTTGCCAAAGAAATGGTATCCCGAGCCACCCTCGCTGATGATATCCAACAGTTCATCCGGCCTGGTCACCAGTATCCCGCCTAAGGCGGTAACACCGCGCTTAAAAAAAGCATCCGGGAGCATGCTGACGGTCGGTCCGGTGACCACGATCCTGGCCCCTGGTTTGGCCAGTTCCAGCAATCCGGGCAGTGTATCGTTGAGGAGAGTAGTGCCGGTGATCACCAGTAAATCAGCATCGGGAACCAACTCAGGGGCCCGGCTGGCCTCCGCAAAATAAGGCAGCTCATCAGGCTTTAAAGTGGCCTTATCCAATTCCAAAATATGAAAATCCGCCCGGGCTGCCATCAGCCTTCTGATCACCGGCACCAGAGCGCCAACTACCACGGTTTTTTGGGACGGATCGATATCAATCATTTCAAACGCATCCCGGCCTAATTCCATCTGATAGCCTTTTTGCTGCATTAGTTCCCAACATGAAGCGCTTAAGGCATTCAAAGTGGCTATTCCCAGGGTCTTTTTCATTATGCTGCCCTTGAATATATCCTCCAGATAAGCTTTAACGCTTCTGCCCGCCAGCTTCCCGGGCAAGGGCATGGCTCTGGCAGAGCTGGGACAGCAGACCGCCTCGGGAATCTCTTTTATCGGGGTAAAGCACAGCCCGCCATGCCCGTCGCTCAATTTTACCCCCGAGAAAAACAGGCCTATCACCGCCCGTTCCACGGTTAGCCGCTCCATGCGTTCTCCCAGGATTTCGCTGACACGATCAATGCTTTCGGCAAGAATCACATTATTAATCGTCCATCCCTCCTCAAAACGATCTCCTAAATATATACCAGCACTCACTAAACCCTCACCAACCCCGGATCAGACAGGATCTATTGTTAAAAACGATACTCCTTTAAAGGAACACCTTCTGACCGCCTATCGCAGTACTCCCCTTTAGTCCAGACCCCCCCCCGCTGCTTTAGCATAAGTCCAGGCTTCTCTACTGCCTTACCAGGCGAACCGGCTGGCAATAGTCAGATTGAATAATATAAATACCAGCGGTATCATACCCATGGCTATCTTATCCCCGCGGGACAGACTCTGCACATACAAATAGCTTCTTCGCGGATAAAGCCCGAACCCGCGGCTTTCCATGGAAATAGCCAAATAATCCACCTTGCTCAATGCAGTAATTACTAAAGGCACCAAAAGGTATTTGACCGCTTTTACGAGTTGGCCCGGAGACAGGCCCTCTATTTCTATTCCCTTGGCCATTTGAGCATTTTTCACCTGCTCCAACTCATAATGAAAAACCGGAATGAAGCGCAGGGCGGTTATGAGCATGAACCCCAGGCGGTAGGGCAATCCGGCCTGCATCAAGGAATAAGTAAGCCGGTTAGGATCAGTCGTGGCCACAAACAGGTAACTGGAACCGATAATATTGACAAAACGCAAAGCCAGATTCAAACCCCCAAAGAGGCCCTGTGACCAGATGGACAATTGGAGCGGTCCCACACCGGCCTGCCACAGCAACCTGCCTTCCTGAACCACCAAAACCTGAATAATAAAAATAAACAATCCGAACACCATGATGAAACGCAGCTTGCGGTAGAAGAAAGCCAGGCCCAACCCGGCCAGGCCGTAAAAAACCAGCATAATGCCGAAGAGAACAAGTCCCCCCAGGCAAGTCGGCACCGCAAAAACGGTCAAACTAAAGCTTATCAGCATGACCAGTTTTACCAGCGGATGCAGCCTGTGCACCCAGGAGCTGTTTTCCACATAGCTCAGCCCGGGCAAAAACCCTTTGATAATTGATGCGGTTCGCTTTTGGAAAACATTGTGGTAAAAACTCATATCAGCTTACCTTCTTTACCTGCGCAAGCGAAGGCACGGTTGGATGGCAAATATTCTTCCATCCCCATCTGTGCCAGCAGCTGAAAGGCTTCACCCACCGGTTTATCAATGACCAGCTTCCCCTTGTCCAGGAAAAGCACTCTATCGCAGTTGGCAGCCACCACATCGGGTTCATGGCAAACCATAAGGGTTATCCCGCCCCGCTCGCGGTGTTCCTGTACGGCAGCCATCAGCAGGTCAAGCCGGTCGCTGTCCTGCCCCACCAGGGGCTCATCCAGTAACAATATGCCGGGTCTGTAAGCCAGGATGGATACCAGGGTCAGTCGCTTCTTTTCCCCCAGGCTCAAGGTAAATGGATTATTGCCCTTATAAGGCCACAGATCGAATTGTTGCAGATACTGTTCTACTCTGGAGTCTATCTCCGGCTCAGCCTCCGGGCTCAAATTCAGCGCAGCCAGCCGGGCTTCTTTAAGCACCGTATTTTCAAAAATCTGGTGGTTGGGGTTTTGAAAAGCCAGTCCCATATCCCGGGCGCGCCGGGCAACCTTTAGCCCGGATATATCCCGGCCTTGAAACTCGATCGAACCCTCTTGTGCTTTGACAATCCCCAGGAGGGCAAGTAAAAGAGTCGTCTTGCCGCTGCCGTTATTGCCCATTATGGCGATAGTCTCGCCGGCACAAGCGGTAAAGCTTAGCCCCGCCAGTATATCCCGCCCTTCGTAACCGGCCTTAAGGTTGTTAACCGACAAAAGCGGTGGTCCCTGCTCCTTCTTAACCGGATTTGGCGTCTTTGCCGCCTGCCATATGGTTTTGGTTTTAACCGGGAGGTACTTCCTATGGGACTCAACCGAAGTGCTTTCCCCGGCAATTCTGCCCTTCTGCATTAATAACAACCGGTCAGTAATGGATACCAGTCTCTCCAGGCGATGCTCGATAACGATAATCGATATATTTTGTTTTCGCAAATGCACCAGTGTTTCCAGTACTTCTGCGGTACAGAAAGGATCCAGATTGGCGGTGGGCTCATCCAGGATGAGCAAGGCTGGATTCATGGCCAGCACCGAAGCAATAGCCACTCTTTGTTTCTCACCCCCGGAAAGGGTATGCACCTGCCTATCCACCAGTTCCAGAGCCCCCACGGCCCGCAGGGCATTATTGATGCGTTCTTTAATCTCCTCTGCCGGCACACACAGGTTTTCCGGTCCGAAGGCGATCTCATCCCTTACGGTAAGTGTACAGAGCTGGGCTTCGGGATCCTGCTGCACCAGACCCACAATACCAGAAAGACCGCCGGCAGGATAATCCCGGGTATTTTTACCCTGTATGCGAACCGTTCCTTCCATTCTGCCCGGATAAGCGTAAGGGATAAAGCCAGCCAGGCATAAGGCCAGGGTTGATTTGCCGCAACCGCTGGGGCCGGTGATGGTTACAAACTCGCCCGGGTATATCTGCAGATCAATGTCTTGCAGTGCCATATAAGCAGATCCGCTGTAAGTAAAAGACAATTTCTGAATATCGACTACTGGCTCTGCCAAATCCGCGATAACCCCTTTCAGACTACAAAGCACCTATTCTACAACCATCCGGTTAACCAGCTTGACCCAATAGCCTCCTTCATAATTACCGGCAATCAGGCGCAGCATATCATCTTCCTGTATCAGCACCATTTGATCGTCATTCAACACCTTCTCGAGGTCAAATTCCACCTCATAGCCATCAGTGGCTATCACCCTGAGCTTTTGAGCCCCTTGTAGAGGCCCGGCCTCGGCAATGATGGTCTTTACAGGGATACCGGTATACTCCTGAGGAGGAATGTGGGTGAACTGCCCGATCAATTCGGCAGTGATGGTGGTCTCATGCTGCTTAAAATAGGAAAGCTGAAATGAAAGCGGGTTGGCAACCTTTCCTTCCACCAGGCAACGCGGCCCTGTCCAGGGGAGCTCATATATGAACGCATAATAGTAAACCGCCCCCAGAGCAAGCAAAGCCATCAAAACCCCGGTTATGGCGATCCTGACCGATGTCCGGGTTTTGGCCCTGGTGCCGGTGTTTACCACCCCTGCAGCCATCTCTTCTTCTGCTATAGAGCTGCGCAATGGCCTGGCCTGCAGTATTATCTCCAATACGCTGTGCCCCAGGCTTCCCGCCAGAAGAACGCCGGAAACAAACGCCAATAAGCCGATAAACAATATATAAGCAATAGGCGCATGGGAAAAGTAGAGGAGCTGAAAAACAAACACATTGGACGCAGCCGCAAATCCCCCGGCAAGTGCATAGCTCAGCAAATTGTGCCGCCTCATAATCAGGAGCACAGCATCTACCAACAGGCCCTGCGTCAATGAAACCAGAATGATAGCTACCCCATGGGTACTGCCGGTTAAAAGCTCTATTATTCCCTTCAGCAGGCCGGCGGCAGTGGCAGCGCCGGGCTTTCTTACCAGTCCCGCCACCAAAATAAACCAAAAAACATGCAACCCTGATACGAACTGACCCGCACCGAAAGGAACCCCGAACAGGCGGTTTAACAGATTGCCCAGGTAACCGATATAAGTGCTCATTACCCCGCCTATCCCGCTTAATATGGCGATAATCAGCAGCTCCCGGTTGCCGAGGTAGTATTTCCTGTGACTTATTCTCTCTTCCATTACCAAGCCTCCACTTAATGCAGCCTATGCTTTTCTAATCAATACGGATAGTCTTTACATAACGAACCCAGTACGGTTTGTTCACATCACCGGGATGACGTTGCCCCATCACCAGCTGTAAAGGACTGCCTATCTCAGACTTCAGTGCCCTGCCGTTTTCCTCCCAGGCCAGGATAATTTTCAATCTGGCTTCCGGGTTTTGTTCATCAATATAATCCTCTCTCATAATCTCTTCCAGCGAGTATTCAACCCTATAATCGTCCTCGGCGATAATGGTGACCCTGGAGGCATTAGCCTTCAATGCCACTTTTTCATTTAAGATATATCCTATCCAGATACCTTTAAAATGGGAATATCCCTTCGTCCCGTAGGAATTGATCCCGAAATAATCGGCTTCAACTATGCCCTCTGGCATGGATTTCAATTCATCCAAGGTGAAGGAGACCTTATCTTCAACCGCATCCCCTTCAATAACGAGCAGACCAGAAGGGGTTTTCTCTTTAGAAGCACATCCCAACCCGGAGATACAAATAATCAAGAGAAGAATTACAAAAATGGTGATGGTTCTGTTTTTATGCCATTGGCCGTTACCCATGCCGGCTGCCTCCTGTTTGAAGATAAAAAGAACCAGGGCAGGCAAGAACAAACTGATCTGCCGCAAAACAATATTTCTTACCACTATATGCGTTTTTATAAAAGCCTGATTAAAACAGGTTTACAGGCGGAGCAGTATAAAAACCAACTCCGCCTGGCCGCTTTTTCTTATATAATAGCTGTTAATCTCCTGCAAAGCATTGACAATAAACCTGCCTCTGCCCGGTCATTTTCTCTAACCGGCCATATTAATCCCCTACAGAGCCCTAACAATAACCGTTACCGCCTCAGCACGGGTGGCTTTGCCCTGGGGGCGGACGCTGTTATCCGGATATCCAGAAATAATCCCGTTTTGTACCACAGTAGCCATGGCTTGCTGTGCCCAGCTGGAAATGTTCTGGCTGTCAACGAAGGTAAGCTCGGCTGTTGCCGGAGTCAATTGGGCAGCTTTCATTATCATGACCGCCATCTGCTCACGGGTAATAGTATCATCTGGCCCGAAGGTATTCTCATTATAGCCATTTACAATCCCATAGGAGGCTGCGGTAGAGATCGAATCTTTAGCCCAATGCAGACTCGTATCTGCAAAGACATGGCCGGTTTTAGCCTCCAGTGCAAATGCTTTTACCAGGATGGTAACAAATTCAGCCCGGGTGATATTCTTATCAGGCTTGAAGGTCCCATCCGGATAACCTCCTATAGCCCCCAGGGCTACCAGTTCCCGGATATTGTTTTCCGCCCAATGGCCGGAAATGTCGGTCAGGGTTCCCGGCTGAGCCTTTGTCTGTACAAATACCGCAAACTTGGTAAAGTGATCCACCTCCACGGTTATGGTATTGCCCTTCACAGTGCCGCCCAGGTAAACCCATTCCTGTTTGTTCTGGTCATAATAATAGATGGCCGGAATCTCGCCGGGCTGAAGCTGACTGGGGTCGAAGCTTAAAGTAATGGTTATTTTCTTCCCGAAGCTGTAGCTATCCATGCCGCCCACCCGGAACTCATAAACAGCGCCAAGCAGCCTGAAGCCCTGAGGTGCGGCAGGAGCTGGAGTCACTTTGGTAATGCTTACTTCAATCTCATCGGTTCCAGCAAGGGCACCAGCTGGGATATTTATTGAGGCCTCATCTCCGAGGCTGATATTCCCACCGGCCTTTGGATTGACCATAGCTGATCCGGTATTAGAGGTAACCGGCTGTGGTCCTGCGGAACCACCACCGCCGCCACCGCCTCCACCGCCGCCGCCGGTGCCGGGGCTGGTCAGTACCGTCAGTTTTTGATTAACAACATTGTCCCCTTCGCCGACAACCACCGTTAATGTACCGGAAGCACCGTCCGGCACCTTGAAGGTGATGCTATAACTGCCAGTTGCATTGGCCTTGGTGGCATCAAATACCACTATATTCCCAGCCCCGTCCACTACCTTTAGCGGAACCCAGGCCTCTGGAGATGTTGTACCGGATACGGTAACACTATCGCCAACTCTGGCACTGGTCTCACTTAACGACATGGTAGGTGGGTCATCTGCCAGGGCAACGGCAGGAAAACACATCAATAACAGCATTGCGATCTGCAAAAACACTATTAACCTGCGTTTCATCTTAAAACATTCACTCCCTTTACTTTCAATGTGGCTGCTCATGCAGGCAGCGTGCCAGATCGTGTATTAAGCATCATTTCTGCAGTATCACTGGATTATGATCAACCGCATTAGTCAACTCATCTACAACATAGATTTTGATCACGTCGCCAGCTTTCACGTTAAAACCAGCCTCAGCAGTATTGACCTGGTCAAAGTCAGCTCTGGTTGAATTAACCTGAAGATGGCTGCCGTTTCTCCAATGAGAAAACACCACCGTTTCCTCGCCATCATGAGCAGCTATGGAGGCAACATTGACTTTCACATACTTAAATCCTGATATACCAGGTTTTACGGTCATAGTACAGATGCCTTCCGGGGTGACTCCAGGGGTAAAGTCCGTATCAGCCCCGTCAGCAGTGACCTGGTAATGCGGATTGGGCTCAAACCAATCCTTACTGAGGGTGTAGGTTTCAATCACCTCACCCGTGGCTTTTTTGGAGGTCAGGGTCAATAATCCATCTGCAAGCTCGATTACCTGGTAATTGCTGCCGGTTTCCTCTTTGGCTATATAGGGGAAACCCTGACCGAGTGCATAGGTTTTTGAACCGGAATTCCCCATCACATACACTATCCCATAGGCATCGGCAGCTACTTCCCCCTGGTAAATGGGGTGAGTACGCATATAGACGTGTTGGTGGCCAACAAAAACCATATCTACATGATTTTGCTCCAGTATAGGTACCCAGTGTTCACGAAGCGCATCATCTATGGTTTTATTGTCATCAAAGTTTTGGTAAGGAGGGTGGTGAAAGACCGCAAACTTCCACTTCTTGGTGGTGTTTTGCAAATCCTCCTGCAGCCATTGCTTGACAGCATCGGTGATGATATTGCTGGTATCCAAAACCACAAAATGAGCATCCCCGTAATCAAAAGAATAAAAACAATTGCCAAATAAGCCCTGAGGCCCGTTTTCAGGCAAGGCAAAGAACTCAAAAAACAAATCTCCGTCGTGATTGCCCTTAGCAGGCATCATCGGTATCTGGGAAAATACCCCGGTTGCTGCACTAAGAAATTCTTCCCATTCGGTATAATCGTTGTCCTCAGTGGTCAAATCCCCGCCCAACAAGGCAAACTTTATGTGGGGGTTTTCATCGTAAACCTCCTCCAGCATACTTTTCCACTCAGCAAATCCTTCCTGAACATCACCCAGGTACAGGAAGGAAAACGCTTCCGTATCGGCGGAGGTTTTAAAAGATAGAACCTCACTCCAGGCTTGAGGGCTGCCCACACGATACACATACCGGGTATCAGGTTGTAGTCCGGTAAGTGTGGCTGTACACCGGTAATAACCACTGCTGCCAAAAGGCGCGGTGAGAGCAGCTGTTTGACTGGCAGCGGAAAAATCTCCGTTATAACCTGCAGCCTCTATGTACTGCACTATATTGGCCTGGT
>LFSQ01000050.1 GCA_001512785.1 Syntrophomonas sp. DTU019 | reverse complement strand
CGGTACGTACGGTGGTGTGGGAGGTCGGCTACTCAAATAATGAGTAGCCTCCTACCCGATCACTGCTAAAATGCCCCAACCTTCACCCTTAATGGGTGGTAATGTTATCAAATTTTTCCTATCGACAAACCGAGGCGGCTCTTCCAACCACTTATTTTCAATAGCCAGCTTTATCCCGTCCGCAGCGTATTTGGTGACCTGCGCAAGGTAACGTCCATACATTAGGATCAGGTCCTTGCGAAAAGTCGATCCTGCGGATACGGCATAATTAGCCAGACCGATCGAATTTAAAACATTGATATGAAACATCATGAGCTTGTCTGAAAATGGGGGCGTTGTCGATCTGCTTACAGCTCCATATGCTTCCCAGTGGGATGGGGCGGTAATGCCGCTATCCAGGAGTTTCATGCCGAAATCCTCAATCATATCGGTCGCTATGGCGATACCTCTTTCTATATAGTCGCGCAGGGGTTTTGAGGGGGTCACCTGATGAAAGCCTGTTAAAAGGGTTTTGCCCACCTCATTGGTGATAATTCCATAAAACAGCTGTTCCACTTCCATAGAAAGCAAAGGCCGGTTATCCTTTCCCCAATAACTTCCCAAAAACTCCTGTTTATCTTCCACATAATCACTTTTTACCTCAGTTTCAATGAACGGGGGTCTGACCAAAATGCCTTTTTCGAGCATAACCCGGGCAACCTTATTCCAGAATGCAGTGGTAGTGTGGATTTCCTGTTGAAAAAATTCCAGAACATCCAGCCTGGTACACATGCACAGGGCTGTGCTCACAAGGTTTAAGCCGATTTTTATTCCATTGCGCAAGTAATATAAATAGAATATGTCAGAGTGCAAAGCGGGAGCATTGAGGTCAATGTCCTCATCCGTGAACCCTACCGGTATATCCCTGCCATCCTGGCTTAAAAACTCCTTAGACTTTTTTAGCCAGATTTATGCCATCCTGAACCAATCCTTTTATATCGGGATCCTGAGTATGATTAAAAAAGACCTTACACATACAGAGGAACATCGTGTAATACATGCAGAATCTCCATAAGTGGGAGAGTTCAGAAGAGGTCAACCTGACCATGTGAGTGACCTGGACATTGCTGCTAACTTCCGCTGGGTGTACTGGCTGATCCATTTTTAATCCCTCCACTGTTTCCAAATTTGCAGGTCTGTGCTGGTACCCAAGGGAATAATTGTCTGCTCCAAAGTGATTTCTCTTTTGATAGTATTGATTACTAGTTGTATTATTCTCCCGACCGGCAGGGATTACTCCTGCAGAGAACTGTATCCGGGATGATGGGCCAGGAAAACCCAGGAAAAGAAAGAGCTGGAAATGATGTCAACTACTCATCTGGGGAAAGGTGGTCATGTACTGCTCAGAATCAAGCCGGTATACTTATCCTAAGGATAAGGAATATATCTGCTATTTCAGCCTGGATTGTAAGAGTACTTCTTTTTCCCTCGTAACAAATGATAAGAAAAACGAAAGGAAAGGTGGAATTATGAAAAAGCTGGTTTGCTATCTGGTACTGGCAATGTTTATGTTCGTGTCAACGGGCATGTCCAGTGCCGCATTATCGTCTGGAACCTTTGTTGATGCCCGGGGACACTGGGCGGAGAGTGAAATCGAAGCTGCCTGTAAACAGGGCTTGATGTATGGTACCGGGGTAAATGAGTTTGGTTTTAAAGTATTCAGGCCGGAAGAAAAAGTAAACCGTTTTCAACTGGCGGCGGTATTAGAGCGCGCTTTTGATCTGGACTATGGGAATATGCGCTTTCTGAAAGAGCCCAAAGCGAGCGACTATTACTATGACGTGGAAGATGAAGCCTGGTACAGTGAGGCTGTGCTCTTATGCGCAATCAACCACATATTTGCCCATATGGATGCTTTCGAAGGGGATAAAGAGGTTACGCGGATTGAGGTAGCCAGGGGCATACACAATGCTTTTGGGGCCAAAGGGATCAGTGTGCCGATGATTATGCTGATGCCGCTATATGACGATACCGCAGGGCTTTCTCAGGATGATACCAATGCCATGGTATTTGTGAGCAATACCGGCATTATGAAGGGGAGCGACAATCTGTTTCGTCCTGATGATCCCATCAAGCGGGCTGAGCTGGCCCGGGTCTTAAATCGCTGTGTTGAGCTCATAGCGATGAATCCTGTGGAAGCTAAGCCGGCTCCTGCAGTAGAACTGGAAATTAAAGAGGTTAAAAGCGAATCTGAATTGATTAACATTGACCTGAACATCCCTGTGATTAAGGGGATGCAGGATAAACAGCTACAAAGCCAATTGAACCAGCTTTTGGAACAGGAAGCTGTCAAACGACAGGAGGCTATTACCGCAGAAGCTGAACTTAATAGGGATTATATACTGACCGAGCCTTATCACACCTATGAAATCGTGAGCCGTTTCAGTCAATACTATGTGACCCGGGATGTATTGAGTTTTTATGTGGATTATTACACTTATACCGGTGGAGCCCACGGTATGACTGACCGGGTGGCGTACAACATCGATTTGAATACCGGCCAGGAATTGGCTTTAAGCGACCTCTTTGCCCCTGACAGCAACTATACTGAAATGATCAACGAAAAGGTAAGATCTATCATTGCGCTTAACCCCGAAATATATTTTGAGGGAAAGATGAGGTTTAAGGGCATAAGTGAAGATCAGCGTTTTTACCTGGAGAATGGCCACCTCATCGTATACTTCCTGCAATATGAAATTGCCCCTTATGCTTCCGGAATCAGGACGTTTCCTGTTCCACTTCCGGCTATTCCAAATAGACAGGATAGTAGTGAAGCCGCGGTGAGGCATTTGGTGACAGAATTCGGCAGCAGGTTGAAAAATGTTTCCCTGCTGGCCACGGAGGATACCGTTAAGAACAGCATTCGGGAAAACTATGGCGATTTAGTATCGCCTGCGCTGCTGGGCAAATGGCATAGTGATGTTAACCAGGCTCCGGGGCGGGTGACTTCCAGCCCGTGGCCGGAGCGTATAGACATAACCGCGATGGAGAAGCTGTCAGACTCCAGGTACCTGATCAAGGGCGAGGTCATCGCCATGACCAGCGTAGAGCTGGTTAATGGCGGTGTGGCAGGCAGGAGTCCGGTTACCCTGGAAGCTGAAATGATCGATAGCAAGTGGCTTATCACTTCATTTAAATATGATGACTCCATCGTGTACACAAATAAAGAATTCGGTTTTATTTTTAATCTGCCGGCCAGCTGGCAGGGCTATGCGATAATAGAGGATAATTGGGAAGGCCAATATATTGATGATGCCGCTACCGATAATGGCCCAATGCTTTACATCAGGCATCCGCAATGGACGGAGCAAAATCCCCGCCAGGACATTCCCATCATGGTGTTCACCTATGATCAGTGGGACATGATCCAGAAAGAGCGGCTCAGCGTGGGGGCAGCACCCATACCCCCCAGGGAACTGGGACGCAATGCCGGGTATGTGTTTGCTCTGCCGGCCCGCTATAACTTCGCATTTCCCAGCGGATATGAAGAAGTGGAGAAAATACTGGAAAGCAATCCCCTGATCCCATTTTAGAACTCGTTAGCCTGGGACATAGGGGCAGATTCCGTTTCAATATCTACAAGTTTGCTTAAGTCATCTACAGACCAGGACCAGCATCGTCATTCCCGAAGTAGTGCATTTGTTTGGGGATGAGTGAGATTTGGCGATTAATGACTATGTTATTTACCAGTATCATGTAATCATCAGATATATTTACGAATAGGCGGCGAGGATTTGAGTTGAGCCCAAAGCTATTAATATCATGAGGTTGCCAGCATGAACAAAAAGCACCACACTTTAGGATGCTGCGGTCTGGATTGCGGGTTATGCCCAAGGTTTTACACTGACGGGGCTTCCAGGTGCCCGGGCTGCTGCGGAGAGGTTTTTTTCGCCAAACACCCCTCGTGTCCATTCGTCACCTGTTGTTTCAAAAAGAAAGGCCTGGAAGTATGCGCTCAGTGTGATGAATATCCCTGTGCCAGGTCCAAAAAGGAAACCGGCCAGAAAGATTCGTTCATTACCCATAGAAAAGTGCTGCATAACCTGGCAGCTATTCGCGAATCCGGCCTGGAACCGTTTTTGCAGCAGCAGGCCCGGCGCATCGCTATCCTGGAGAACATGCTGCAGCAATATGATGATGGCAGGAGCAAAAGCTATTACTGTATAGCTGCGGCTTTATTGTCCATTGCCGGCCTTGCTCAATCCATACAAAGGGCTGAACAGGAAATAAACCAAAAATCTATCGGGCAGAGCAATTTGAAAGCAAAGGCCAGGATCTTGAGGCAGTTCCTTGAGCATACCGCTGGTGCTGAAAATGCACAACTAAAACTGAGAAAAGCCTAGATGTCGCATTTCCCAACCCAGGCCTTCCACTGAAGCTGGGGAGGCCTGATCGTTTTTCAGGTAGATTGATTGCGGTGTAACACCGTTTCCGGGTTTGGTTCTATAAGAACTGCTCCATGTTAGTTATAAAACCTTGGTACCCTGCGAGTGCACAGATTGGAGTTAAGCCTTCAATAACCTAATCGTTTACTGGTGTCATCGTCACTCCGATATTGGCTGGTTTCCCGTAATACACCGCTGTGGTAACGATAGCATCGATGCCGGTAGCCGCATAGTCAGCAGCATTTTCCGCATTTATGCCTCCGGCCCCCAGTATCAACAGCTCAGGCTTGATAGCCCTCAATCTGGCTACCGCCAGGGCCAGATCCGGGTAAGGCATCTTGTCAAACTGCACCCCATCGGCGCCGGCCTGACAAACCTGAATGGCTTGATCGAGTGAGTTTACCTCGACTATTATCTTTTTCTCCAGCTTCTGCTTCTTTAACTGGCGCAGCTTATCCAACAATTGACCGTATCCCTCCAAAAAAGCCCAGTGCTGCTCGAATACCAGTATGGTCTCGGAAAGACCCAGACGATGAGGCATACCCCCACCGGCTATGACCGCTTTGATGGCCAATTCCTTGGTTCCCGGAAAAACCTTGCGGGTGCTGAGCAATTGTATATGGGGGTTGCCTTCCTGCGCCCTGGCCAGAATCGCTGCGGTGCGGGTGGCGATTCCGGAGAGATACTCCAGGATGTTCTGCGCGGGCTTCCAGGCCAGATGCAGGTTTTCAGCCCTGCCTTCGGCCTCCAGGATTACCGTGCCGGGCTTTACTGCGCTTCCCGAGGGCAGGTGAAAAAGCGGGTTAAGATTTAGCTTGCCCATTATGCGCAGCGCTTCTTCGGTGCCGCAGATGACTGCCGGATCGCGGCATACGAAGCTGATCCGGCCTTTTTTGCCGGCTATGCCCAGCATTATGGTGGTGAGGTCTATGTAAGGAACATCTTCCTTGATAAATCTCTCCAGATTATCATCGCTGATATACACCATTTCTGTTAAGGCCTCCATTATTAATTATCTAAAATGCGATTTACAGGCCAGGCCGTTTTCATGCTCGACAGCCCAGGGGCGCATAACCTCCTCGCCGCAGATATTGCACACCGCAATGGGATGGAGCCTGGGCTTACCGGGGAGATGAAGCTCAATTTCGCTCACTTTGAACAGCTCCTCATCGGAAAGCTGGTACAAAAACTGGCCGCGCTCATTGCGCAGGGAGAAGAACTCGGCCTTTTCAGCCTCGCTGGCGGTTCCCGTCTTGACCTTTTGATGCAGTTCAATGGGATAATTCGATCCCCACAGGGGGTATTTCAGGGCAAGCCTTATGCCCCGGCCTGACTTGGAGACGAAGTTAAATGCCTGTCGGCCTTGATTGTCGATAATCAAGCCGCTGTTGCCAACCGTGCAGCCGGTAACAAATTGAACCCCGTCCACCCCGCATACATCGTTTTCCACTATCACCGTATGCGTGCTGCTGATGTTTTTACCCTCCAGCCCCAGCAGTTTCAGGGCCAGCATGCTGGCGCGGTAGCCCACCGTTATGCCCGGACAGATGTGCCCGTGGAATTTGTATGCAGCTTCCCACAATTCCTGGCTCATTTATTATTACCCCCTATTCTGCTTTATCCCATACCTTGATGTCAAAAAGAGCCTGATGGGGCTGATCTGGCTGCAAACCCAAACCAGCTTCGGGTTTAAGGCAGATAGTCGCCCGGTGTTGCTTATTCTCCCAGCAGCTCATAGCCTTATCGGGGTTGTACTCGAAGGAAAAGCGCCTCGGGTTGGCCAGCCGGGCCTTGCATATGCCCTGTATAACATCGGCCAGACAAAGGCTGCCGACAACATGCACTTGCAGATCCGGAGCGTGAAGATGGCCGAAGATCTCCTCCGCTGCCAAACACATCTTCACGGCCAAATCCAACTGTTCGCATTCTTCCTGATGGTGGTTTAAGGCCGCTTTAAAGATGGTTTCTTCCAGCATTTTTGGTTCCCGTGGTTTGATGTAAGGGGTGCCGGGTGAAAATATGATGTCCGGTTCATAATAAGGCTTGAGGTCTATGACCGGCGTGCCTTCAATAAAATCCAGTCCATCCACGGTGAGGATGTTGTCTTCTACTTTCACCAATTTGACCGCAGTCAGGCCTATGGGATTGGGCCGCATGAATGCCCTCAGACCGAAAACACCGTATTCCCCAAGCTCAGGATTAATGCGAGGCACGACCCGTAAAGCATCCCGTTTGGATTCATGAAACCACCCTATAACCCAAATATGGGAGTGCTCGCTGATACGCCACAGGGCTTGGCTGTACTGGGGAAAAATCTCAATAGAGGAACGGGGCACATCGATGCGGACATGACCGGATTTAGTGAAGTCGCTGTGAACTACTCCGATCGGGTCAATTGTAATTGGTTCTATCAAAATACATCCCTCCATTTGCCTGGTAAGATCAGGCCTGCCATTTCTTCGTGTATTTGTGCAAAGGATTGAAGACCAGCGTTTCCATAATGGCCACCAGCATGATCAGGGTTATGGTCCAGGCGAACAGCTTGTCGGTCTCCAGATAACTGCGGGTTATGAAAATGGCGTTGCCGATGCCATTTTGGGCTCCCAGCAGTTCAGCCATTATGGTGATTCTCAAGGATGAGGCCACACTCAGGGAAAAACCGGCTATAAAGCCATTTAGCAACCCGGGCAGGTATAGTTTCGTCATCCGCACTCTCCAGGGAACCCGGTATACTGCAGCCATCTGCAGCAACTGCCTGTCTATGGAATGTATCCCTTTTACCGAGTTGAGATACATTATGGGGGTAACCAGCAGCGCGGTGACGAAAATCACCTGAGTGCTGCCCTGACCGAACCATACCATGGCAATGACTACGAATATGACGTTGGGGGTAGCCAGGACCGCATTGATAGCCGGCATTATCATGCTGTCCAGTGAGTTCTTAAGCCCCCCCAGTACACCCAAAAGAGTACCTGCCACAACGCCCAGAGCCAGACCCATCAGCTGCCGCTTGAGGGTAATCACCAGGCTTTTCCCCAGTTCGCCGCTATTCAGCATATCGAAAAAGGCCGTTATGGTGGAGTGGGGCGAAGCCACGATGAGGGGATGAGAGGCCATTGCCATGGCCTGCCATCCCGCCACCAGGATGATTATACCCAAAATGTAATATTTACGTTCCGTAAACAGCTTAATAATAGAAGCCATCATCAGGCATTTTGCCCCCTATCGATGCCGGGGGAGCCACTTTCAGATACTCGGTTAGAAAAGCATTGATCTCCTCTTTGCATTCGCTGCTGGCTACCGGGTTGAGTCCGGCATAGGGCATGGATTTTTCCACCGCAGCGGCTTTCATCTTGGGGAAATACTTTTCCACCAGGGGGCCGGCCTGGGCGGGGTTTTGGTTGATCCATTTCGCGCTCTCCAGGTATTGGTCTCTTACTACTGTAACCAGAGCATGGTTCTGGGCATTGTCTCCCACCACAATCAGACCGGCCTGGGGAATGCGGGCGTTTTCATCGCCAACTGCCCTGGCCCATTCTTTTTGCAGGTCAATAGCCCTGATCACATTAATGTTGCCTTTTTTGGCATTTTCAATAGTTATGGTGGAATTGGGCTCATTGGATAAGGCCAATTTGATACCACCGGTGGCCATTTGTGCCGAGGCCTCGGTCATATCCATATTGACGATGGTCAGGTCTTTCTCCGGGTCGAGGTTGTTCTTCATAAGGATATACCTCAGCAAATTGCCGTGGTATGATGTGAGACCGCCGGTGACGGCAATCGTTTTGCCTTTAAGGTCCGCGATGCTCTTGACACTGTCATCGGCGCTCAATATGTACAGCATGCCCCATACCGACACATTGACCAGCTTCACATTAGCCCCTTTATTGTACAGCATCAGGAAATTGGTTATGGGCCCTACTGCAAATTGGGCCTGGTCGGAAGTTACCATAGCGGACAATTGTTCACTGGTGACCCAGGGTTCGATGACGGTTTTATCAGCAATGTCCTTTAAGGCATTGTTCTCCATCAGGGGTGCCAGCGGATAGCTGCCCGAGCCCTGGGAAGCGGCGATGGTCACCTGTTCGATCTTGGGGGTTGGGGCCGGTGCCGGAGTCGGTGCCGGGGCCTGGGAGCAACCCGCCAGTCCTAAAAACAGTGCCATCACTATTAAACCGGCCAGAATTCTTTGCATGCGAATGTTCATCTTATCCTCCCCTTACTAGTCAGTCTTGGTCAGACTCTGTATCAGTTCGATCTGTTCCATGCGGTATTTCCAATTGCGGTCAGCCGGGGCTTTGTCGATGTTGTGCTCCAGTACGATTTTACAGGGACGATGCTGAAGAAAAATGATACGGTCGGCCAAACGCACCGCTTCATCGATGTTATGAGTCACCATGATAGAAGTGCGTGGTTTTTGGGCCAGCAGGTCGATTAAATAGCGGCACAAATCCTCGCGCAACTCATCATTGAGGGAACTGAAGGGTTCATCCAGCAACAGTATATCCGGATCGATAGCAAAAGCCCGGGCCAGGGATACTCGCTGTTTCATGCCCCCACTCAATTGAGCCGGGTAATAATGCTGGAAACCATCCAGACCCACTTGCAAAGCCAGTTGATTGCAGGTCTTGCGTCGAGAGGCCTTGTCCCGGGGCATCAAGGCATACAGCCCGATTTCAATGTTTTCGATAACATTGCACCAGGGGATCAGGCGGGGTTCCTGGAATACGTAAGCGAGCTTGTGACTCTGATAATGGAGGCTGCCAGAGTCAGGTTGTTCCAAACCGGCGATCAATTGCAGCAAGGTGGTTTTGCCGATCCCTGAAGGACCACAAATGCAGACAAACTCCCCGGCATGGAAGTTAAACGAGAGATTGTTCAAGACCCCTAAATCATCATAGCTTTTGCTGATATTTCTCAATTCGATCATTCTGCCATCCTTATTAAACCGAAACGTATTATGGATTGTCCGCCCACTCCGGTAGAGGGTTCGGCACCGTTCAGCCCGCCCAATATGAACCATTGCTCATGCTGAAACCTAAGTGATCACCTCCTTAGCCCCAGGTTGGCTGCAATAATAAAGCCCGGCAGAAAGGCTCTCCGGGCGCTGCACACATACCAGCATACGACAGCTTGATTTTCCGGCTTAAATCAACACTGAGCGATGGCCTGATATAAATATGGGGCGGACTTCGACAAACAGTCCGCCCCAAAAAAGGGCTGATTCCGTTTATCTCCTTTCCAAACTGGGAGGCAAGTCGGTTTCCCGGCTTACCCTAACGGCCTGAATACCCTGGGGTTACCTTTAGGTAGACAGGCTCGGAGACTATCTGTTTTTCTATATTTTTCGCCAGGAAAAGCCAAATTCCTTCTTCGATAGCAGTAACAACGAACCAACCAGGCGGCGCAAAAGTGTTAGGCGCCCCGAGAAACATGTTAATACCATTATCGCCAGCCCATTGGCTGCAGCAAGACAGTGCGAGTAAAAGCGTAGTATTGATTAGATTGATACAGGAGGTATTGGCAGTGAAAAGAAGCAAGATAGTTAGAATTATAAGTTTGGCAATAGGTTTTACTCTGGTATTAGCCAGTGTATGCCTGGGGCAAACCATGTCTGATGAACAGCCAGCTGTGCTGCAGCCAACAGTTAATTCCGGTATAAACATCGTTGTCAATGGAGAATCACTGGCTGGTTCTGTGGCCCCAATAATTGAGCAGGGTAGAATCCTGGCACCGGTCAGAAGCCTGGCTGAGCAGCTGGGAGCGCAGGTGGAATGGCGGGCTGCGGAGAATAAGGTTAGGATAGATAAAGATAAAGACAGAATTGAGCTTACCATTAATGAAACCAGCGCGGTGATAAACGGTGAAAAAATCAATATGGAAGTACCTGCCCGGGTCATTGAAAACCGCACTTTTGTACCCCTTAGATTTATAAGTGAAGCCCTGCATGCCCGGGTTACCTGGATGCCCCAGGAAAGAACCGCATTAGTTGAACTTAATCCGGCCAATAAACCTGTCGATGCGAATATCAAAATCAATAATTATACCTGCTCCCCCAAACAATTGACTGTGACTGGAACTGCCAGGGTTTGGGAGGCCTATGTTGCTTATGAAATAACCGACAAGAATGATAAGGTTCTTTTTAATGGTTTTACTATTGCCTCGAGCGGGGCGCCAGAGTGGGGAGACTTCAGCTTCTCCGTCGAGGGTGATTTGAGTGAGGCCCATATATTAAGGGTCTTTACCGAAAGCGCCAAAGATGGGAGCAGAATCGATGTAGTCGAATATTTCCTCAAACCTTTCGGTACGGCGCGAATTCTGGCTAAAGAACCCGGTTCAATACTGGTAGAAGGCATTTTAAACGGTTATTCTAATCAACTCACCCGGTTTTATTTTGCCATAAGCCCGGAGACGATAATAACTGATGCCAATAATAATCAATTGCCAGAATCCCAATTGCAGCCGGGTGACGAAGTGCAAATATGGATAGCCTATCCCGACCTGGTTCTGGAATCATGGCCGGCTCAAGCCGGAGCAGGGAAGATAATCAGAATAAGCAATGATATCGATTGAAAAGGCCTGGCTGCCGGCCACAACCCTGCCGCTATTGAGGATTTATTGGCAGGGGATTAAATATTCTTGGGTTTTCATACTCAGGGCGGAATTGGGAAATGGGGATATAATGGTTGAGGGGGCATGTTTAAGCAGCATACGAATAGTATATAGTAAGCAAAACTTAATAAACCAACTAGCCAATTCTCAAGCCGCAACAAGCTGAAGGATAAATCCCTGGCTTGGGGCGGCTTGTGCTATACTATGGATAATAAAGGAAGAAATCCAATTACATCCAATATATTTATGAGGGTTTCAATATGAAGGTGTCTGACATAATGAGCACTGACCCGGTGACTTTGACACCGGGACATACTGTTCGGGAAGCCAGCCGGATATTCCTGGAGCATGAAATTGACGGGGCCCCGGTAGTGGACGAGCATGGACGGATGGTAGGGCTATTGACCAAAAGTCACCTCTACCGGGTACTGGCCGGAAACGGTGATCCCTACACCACGGTCGATCAGATCATGGCCACCAGCGTGATTACCGGCCAGCCAGATGAAACGGTGCGGGATCTTATCAAGAGAAGGGTCGGGCGGCTCCCGGTAGTGGAGCAGGATCAAGTGGTGGGCATGGTCACGCGCAGCGACCTGGCCTATGCCTATTTTAACTCCTTCACTGACCTCTCCAATAAACTGCAGACCATACTGGATTCCACCCACAACCTGATCATAGCTATCGACAAAAACGCCAGGATCACCTTGCTCAACCGGGCTGCGGAGAATTTCCTGAACATCAAAAGCCCTGATGTGATAGGTAAGGAAATCACGCAGGTCATTCCCAACAGCGGCCTGGTAGAAACGCTGATTACCGGCTGCCCCAGGCTGGTCCAGAAGATCATGCTCAAGGACTCGCTGTTCATATCCAACCGCACCCCAATTTTCGAAGACGGAGAGATCATCGGTGCCGTGGCGGTTCTGCAGGATATCTCCGAACTGGAGAATATATCCCGGGAATTGGAAATTGTCAAGGAGCTTAACCGGGAACTGGACGCCATCATCGAGTCGTCCCATGACGGACTCTACCTGACCAATGGTGAGGGCATAACCCTGCGGGTTAACGAGGCCTTTGAAAAAATGACCGGGGTCCCGGCCAGTGAAATGGTGGGTCACAATGTAGAGGAGTTGGTAAAGGAACGGGGCATCGTATCGGAATCGGTCAGCGCCCTGGTATTACAGCAGAAAAAACCGGTGACCATCATACAGCGTACCCTGGCTGGCCGGACTGCATTGACTACCGGTACCCCGGTGTTCGATCGCAAAGGCCGCATATTCCGGGTGGTTTCCAATATCCGGGACATCACCGAACTGATGCTGCTCAAGCAGCAGCTGGAGCAGGCTCAGGGGCTGAGCAAACATTATGAATCCGAGCTGCGGGCCCTGCAGATGAAGTACGACACTGAGAAGCTGATCGTGGGTTCACGGATAATGAAGGATCTGCTCGAAAATGTCACCCGTATCGCTCAGGTTGAGTCAACTGTCTTAATTACCGGGGAATCCGGTACCGGTAAAGAGCTTATCGCCGAAACCATACATATCAACAGCCCGCGCCGGAATGGCCCTTTCATCAAGATAAACTGCGGTGCCATTGCCAAGAACCTGCTGGAATCGGAATTATTCGGCTACGACCCGGGAGCCTTCACCGGGGCCAAAAAGGGAGGCCGGGCCGGTTATTTCGAACTGGCCGACGGGGGAACCATACTGCTGGATGAAATCAGCGAACTGCCCTTAGGTCTGCAGGCCAGTCTGTTGAGGGTGATTCAAAATAAAGAAATAATACGAGTAGGCGGAGAAAAAACCATTCCCGTTGATGTGCGCATCATCGCTGCCACCAACCGGGATTTGGGCCAATTGGTGGTCAATCAACAGTTCCGCGAAGACCTTTACTATCGCCTCAATGTAGTACCGGTTGAGGTCCCGCCCCTTAGGGCCCGCAAGGAAGAGATACCTCTCCTGGCGGCCCACTTCATCAAGCTGTTCAACAGGAAATACAATATGCAAAAAGAGCTGTTCCCTGATGTCATCGACATACTCATGAATTACGACTGGCCCGGCAATGTGCGTGAACTGGAAAACGTCATAGAACGATTGGTAGTGACGGTTCCGCGCGATGTCCTTACCGGCGAAGATCTGCCCAAATATATCAAGAATTTCAGGCCCAGGGATGTTCACCCCCAGATATCCGTAGAAGGGGTGCTTCCTTTAAAAGAAGCCGTGGAATTTGTGGAAAGAGAAATCATCTCCCATGCCTACAGCCGTTACCGGGCTACCCGCGAGGTCGCCAGGCATCTCGGCATTGACCCTTCCACGGTTCTGCGCAAGGCTGCCAAATACGGCATAACAGTCGAGCCAGGCAAGAACGACTGACAGCAGGGCAGGAGCTCCCCTCAAAACGGCTCACTGCTTAAACCAATCTGAGTCTCTGTCATATTGATACCATAATAATCATAATGCGGCGATTCCTGTACCAGTATATTGTAACTGGTGAGGGTTTGCTTTAGTAACTGCGAAAATGCATGGCGAAAATGCCTTGCTTTTTTTGTGCTCCCATGCAATCCTGCCTTGAAATTAGTCCCCACCAACCCCCATGCACGTCGTGAAAATCCCAATATACTGTCATTCTCAGTCTCACGCGACCATGTCCCGGCAAAACTGCGGTGAGAGCCTGCAGATTTGCCTTACGCACTCCCAAAAAACAGGGCAGGCATGCCGCAAACCAGAGCAAGGCTGCTCTGAAAAGGCCGATAAATAGGCTTTTTGATGCTGGCACAGATTTTGCTCTTAATAGTGGCGGGGGGAGACTGCCCGGATGTGGACGGACGAACGGATCCAGACCATCTGTGCGGGGGAACCTCAGAGGTGATGAAACTGGTCATCAGCAGGGCGTTAGACTTTGATTTCCAAAGGAGAAATAGATATGAAGATTGGCGGCAAAACCGCCATCATCAGCGGCGGAGCATCCGGACTCGGCGAAGCCAGTGCCCGGATGTTAAACGGAGAAACCATCCGTCTGGATGGGGCTCTACGCATGTCTCCCCAATAGTTATGCCATCAAGCTGTTTATAACCATTAGGTTAACCAGGGAAAAAAAGGAGGTAATGAGCCATGAGGAGAGTAGCAGTAATCGGAACGGGACACTCCAAGTTCTGCTTCAATTCGCCCAAAACTGCAGTGGAACTACTGTCCGAGGTGGCTATGGACGCCATCCAGGAAGCCAATCTTACTCCCAAAGACATCCAAGCGGTCAACGTGGGCAACGTTTTGGGCGACTTCGAGGAAGGGCAGGGGATGATACAATCATTCGTTGCCAACGATATAGGCTGCTTCAACGTGGCCGCCAACCGCTTTGAAGGTGCCTGTGCTTCCGGCAGTATAGCGGTAAGGGACGCAATCATGTGGGTAGCCTCGGGGTATTATGACATCATGCTGGTGGGCGGGGTGGAGAAATGCACTGCCATGGGAACTCCCCTGGCTACGCGCACTTTCGCCATGTTCGGGGATGCGCATTATGAATTCCCGGCCGGATTCCTGTTCCCGGCAGTATTCGGCCTGCTGGCCCACTTGTATGCCAGCAAATACCGTATTCCTCTAAACACCTTGCGGGAGCAGATGGCTGCGGTATCCGTTCAGTCCCATGAATATGCCATGAAGAACCCCAATGCGCAGATCCAGAAACCGATAACAAAAGAGGATGTGTTGAACAGTTTTGTGATTTCCACCCCCATACAGCTGCACGATGCCTGCCCGTTTTCTGATGGGGCAGCAGCAGTGGTCATCGCTGCAGAGGAGGTAGCCAAAAAGCTCACCTCCAAACCGGTTTATTTCGCCGGCATCGGCCAGGCGTCCAGCGGCAAACTCAGTTCACAGCATAAATACCTGCCGCGTATCTACGCCCGTGAACTGGCCTGCCAGCAGGCCTACAGCATGGCCGGCATGACCCCTCGGGATATGGATCTGTGCGAGTTGCATGACTGCTTCAGCATCGCTGCCATGATAGCTGCGGAAGGCTTGGGATTCTTCGAATTTGGCAAATCAGGTGAGGCCTGGCTTAAGGGCGAGACCAGAATAGGCGGCAAAATACCCATCAATATCTCCGGGGGATTAAAGGCCAAAGGCCACCCCATCGGCGCTAGCGGTGTTTCCCAGGTGGTAGAAGTCACCCGGCAACTGCGGGGCGATATGGTGGAGCAAGGCCGACAGGTCGAGGGGGCCAAAAACGGCATTGTAGATACACTGGGCGGCGACGGCATACTGGTCAGCCTGATCATGACCAATCAGTGAGGAGGGTTAAAACTATGGATTATAAACTCACCTTTATGGACTACAACAAAGCTCTGAAAAAGGATAAACTTCTGGGCTTAAGGTGCAACGACTGCGGGGCTTACACCTGCCCCCCGATGATGGTGTGCAACGAATGCGCCAGCACCAACCTGGAGATTGTGGAGATGTCCGGAAAAGGCAAAATCGTCACCTTCACCACCTGCAACATCGCCGCTGAGGGGCGCGAAAACGAGATCCCCTATACCATTGTGATGGTGGAGCTCGATGAAGGTCCCTGGATAATGGGCAACCTGGTATCCATGGACCCCAAAAAAGTGACCATGGAGGTCATCGGCAAAGCGGTGCAGGTCGGCCATCGCGTATATCCCGGTGACAAGTATTCTCCACAACCCATGGCCCGGCCGGCCTTCAGCATTATCGAGTAAGGGCTTTGCGGTTTTGAGCACAACGCAAACCAGGGCTATATTTAAGGAGGGTATGCATATGTGGAAATATGAATACCAGGCCAAACTTATCTCCATAAAGGAAGCGGCCGAGAAGGTCGAATCGGGGGATGTGGTGGCTACCGGGCTGGCCATTGGCTCAGCATCACCGGACATCTTCCACGCCATCCTGGATCGGTGGCAGGAATTGAAAGGGGTAAAGATACTGGATACCATAGGGATCTATCCTTTCAAGTTCCAGGATCCCGAGTTTATGCTGCTGCTGGACGGGCATATAAACTATATGCCAGCCTTCAGCATCGCCACCGGGCGGCGGATGAACACTACCAAGCAGGCGGATTTTTACCCCATTATGAGCTCCGACCTGGCCGACAAGGTGTGGCACCGCGCAGACGTATTTATCACTCAGGTGACCCCGCCTAATTCAGCCGGGTATGTCAATCTGGGGCTGACCAATTTCTATACCATGGACGCCATCCGCCAGGGCCGTGCTTCCGGCAAGCTGCGCGTTGCCATCGGCGAAGTCAATGATCAGATGCCGGTGATCTACGGGAATAATTGGATGCATATCTCCGAATTCGACTATTTCGTAGAAAACTCCACCAAAATACCAACCTTTAGCCGGGGCACCCCGACCGATACAGACAAAGCCATAGCCGGGTATGTGCTGGACCTTATAAAAGACGGCGATACCATACAGATGGGCATCGGGGGGATACCGGAAGCGGTGGTAAGCGGCCTTGAGGGCAAAAAGGACCTGGGTGTTCTGACTGAAATGTTCCCCATCGGTTTGCCGCAGCTGGTTGAACAGGGCATTGTAACCAACCGGCGCAAGCCTTTTCATCAGGGTATTACCGTAGCCACATTCTGCATGGGTGACGAAGAAATGTACAGATATGTGGAGCAAAACCCGGCCTGCGAATTCTATCCGGCATCATACACCAACGATCCTTTCTTCATCGCCCGGCATCCCAACATGGTAGCTATCAACATGGCTTTGATGGTGGATTTGAGCGGTCAGATCAATTCCGAGGGAATAGGCCATACGCAGATCAGCGGCGCAGGCGGGCAGCTGGATTTCATGATCGGCTCATTCTGGTCGCAAGGGGGCAAGGGGATTACCCTGTTGTATTCAGCCCGGAAAACGAAAGACGGTTCACTGGCCTCGGCAATAGTGCCCGAGCTCCCCCCTGGTTCCCCGGTCACCGTGCCCCGCACTTACGCCCAGTATGTAGTCACTGAATACGGGGTTGCCAACCTGCGCTACAAATCTCGAACCGAACGCGCCAGGGAGCTGATCGCGGTGGCTCATCCCGACCTGCGCGCTGAGCTTTATGCCAGCCTGAAGAAGAATTTCTTCCCCTTTGCCAGCATGGCCAGTGTAAAATAGGGGGCAGTATTTCTAATCTCCAGGAATAAATGCCGGACAGGCAACAACGGAAGGCCAAAAGGCTTAAGGCCAGGTATTTCAGGATGCGGTGTTTACAGGTGTATGCCTGCACTTGTAGAGCGAAACCGGAGTGACCTGGCCTTTCAGCCAGCGTGGTCCAGTCTGACATCATGGTCATCTGCGACCTGGAGGAAAACCTGCATGAGCAGGATTACTATTTATGCTTTTGTCAAAATATCCCTGTTTCTAAATCCCAGCAAACCAATCCCTGTCATTAATACTGAAATACAAACCAAGCAGACCAGTGAAAACAGCGGCAGATTTGTAATATCAATGGTATAGTGAACATAACTAAAGGGAGAAATCTGTAACAGTGACCAGTCCACTACCTGCGCTTCCCAGCCAAGTTCCAATAAAATAAACGCCAACCAGGCAACCCAGGATAGTGATGTTATTCGAGGCCACAAGCCATATAGTAAAGCGGTTAAACCCAGTAGTACCCATACAGGTGGTATTTTTGAAACATTCATAAGAAAAATACTCCAGAAACCGTTACTTAAATCACTGGTAACAAAGCCATAAGTCAGTCCCCCGGCAATGCCCGTTGCCAGCAGTAGTCCGGCAGAACATAGTGCTGCTACGGCTAAATGGCTGCTCATCCAACCAGTCCGACTGACTTGTTTATCTACCAGTAATTCCACTCTACCTTCACTTTCTTCACTTTTAATGAGCAGCACAGAACTCATAGCGTAGCCAGCCACGGCAAGTGAGGCCAGATAAGTGGTGATACTTATAAAGACATAGCCCAAATCCCCCTGTATAGTCCAGTGAGTACCACCAAGGCTGGTCAGCCAACCGCTCATGCCATCGGATTGGGCTAAACCGGGTGAAAAGGCGGAAAACACAATTATATATAACAAGATACAAATCATCCAGACGAAAAAACTTCTATTGTGTAGTTTCCAAGCCAGGGCAGGAGTGCTGGAGAAATTCGGAGCTGCTTGTGAAGGTCCGGGACGGGACGGGAGAACACCTGCCCCCAGATCTCTGCGGATTGATAACACGTAAGAAATCACTATGGGCACAGCTGCGAGAGCAGTAAAGTATATCAAACTCCAGCCATAGTTTCCGGCAAAAGGTCTGGTTACACGCTGCCAGGCCATAGGACTGATCCATTTTAACACTGTATCTCCACCTCCAACATTATTCAAGATCATCATTATGATTCCCAGAGCCGCAACGGCAAGACCAATTCCTTTAGCACTTCCGCTGTTTTCCCACAGCTGAACACCTAAAGTACCTATGCCGGCAAAAAAACCACCAATAGCCGAGATGGTTGCTCCAAACACAAATGAGCCAACTGCTTCACCTCCCAGGGCAATCACACTTAAGGCAATTATCACTCCTGATACCAGGTTCCCGACGACAGTTAAGATCAATGCGGCGGTCATGCTGGCGTAAGGGCCAACTTCGTAAGCTCGAATCAACTCACTGCGACCTGTCTCTTCATCTGTACGTGTATGGCGAATCACTGTAAGCAGGCTGCCAATAGCCAAAACAAGTGCCATTTGTGAAGCACCCCTCCAGACTATAGCCCCCGCGAGGTCAAACGACATGACCGGGCCAAGAATCGCAGAAACCAAAGGATCTTTATCAAATTCATGCAAAACACTATTCATTCCCTTGTCTGCCATAGCGGAAAAAGTAGCTGCTACAAACATACCGAGAATTGCAGGCAGCAATATCCAGAGAGGGAGCCAAAATCGATCCCTGCGAAGAAAAAGTATTAAAAGTGCTCTAGTGCCTGTAAATCCACTAAGCTTCATATCTTTTGGCCACCTTTGCACCGGTATCGTCTCCATAATGGCGCATGAACAGTTCCTCCAAGCTGGGTGGTTCAACCGTTAAAGATTTGACCCCCAAGGGTAGTAAAAAGCGCAGAATTTCCGTCATGGCTTCAGAATCAGCAGAAAAGCGGTATTTGCGGCCATCTTGAACTACATCATGAATTCCCGGAACCTCATTCACACCTTTTGCCTCATGCTCGGTGGTCACACTTACGGTAGTACGGGTAAGATGCCGAAGTTCATGTAGAGCTCCTGATTCGACGATCTGCCCTTGCCGAATAATACTAACCCGGTCGCAAAGGGCCTCCACTTCGGAGAGGATATGACTGGAAAGAAACACAGTCTTGCCTGAGTTCTTTACTTCCGTTACGCATTCTTGAAAAACCATTTCCATCAGGGGATCCAGTCCTGAGGTAGGCTCATCGAGAAGATACAGCTCGGCATCACATGAAAATGCTGCCACCAAAGCAACCTTCTGGCGGTTTCCTTTGGAATAAGTCCTGCTTTTCTTGGTGGGATCAAGCTGAAAGCGTTCCAGAAGCTGTTTTTTTCGAGATACATTAAACCCCCCATGCAGCCGTCCAAGAAAATCTATAATCTCCCCTCCGGATAAATCAGGCCACAGGATAACATCACCGGGGACATATGCAATTTTACGATGGAGCTTCACAGCATCTTTCCACGGGTCTCCTCCAAGTAATGTAATTTTTCCCGAGGTTTTCTTCAAGATCCCTAACAGGATGCGGATAGTTGTAGACTTTCCGGCACCGTTAGGACCAATAAATCCATGCACCTCTCCCTGTTTAACTGTGAGATCAATTCCCTTTAGAGCCTTCGTGGTACCAAAGGTTTTGGTCAGCTGTTGAATATCAATTACATTCATATACAAAACCCCCGGATAGTTTTATAGTATTATATATAATTAATATAAAACTATAATACCTCACAGTGTTTGTCAATAAGTATTATAGTTATGTATTGAATAACTATAAAACTATTAGTATGATTTTAAATGAGGTGATAAAACATGAATGGATACGAACGCAGAACAAAGCAAAAAAAAGATAAAATACGAACTGCTGCTCTAGAACTGTTTTGTAAGTACGGCCCGGATAAAACCAGCATAAATGAAATTGCTCAACAGGCAGGGGTATCCCCGGCGAGTATTTTTAATTATTTCGGCAGCAAAGAAGGCCTGATGAAAGACACAATTATAGACTTACTTGATAGCAGTTGGAAATTAAGGGAGGAATTATGGGAAAGCGAACTGCCATTTCCTGAATTATTGAAGCGCACAGTAACAATGAAGAATGAATTCTTCGATACAATAGACCTTAGTAATTTCCTAGCTTTAATAAATTCCAATCCGGAGATAAAAAAACACATTGATGACTTTAACCAAAAAAGGTACCCTCAGCTTGTAAGAAAATTCATTGAAAAAGGCCGCAGGGAGGGATATATACGCAAAGAGATCTCATTCGAGGCTGCCATGATCTACCTGACGATGTATCAGGAATTGCTGCAAAGGCCTGAATTGCAACAAAAAATAAACAACGAATTATTAAAGGAATTACTGGATTTGATGATATATGGTCTGGCAGGACAGCCTGTTCATGATGGGATGGAGTAGGTTATATTCTGCTCGTATATAATGTATTGGTCTAAAACATGGAACGTCTATTTTGATAAAACATCTCATAGATGTTCTATTTCTTTTAAATAGCTGTAGGGCATTTGCTTTTTTGTATCATAGTCTAACCATCCGGGATTCCCTTCCCCGGTTTCCCCGCTTCCGCAGTAACCCCATATCAATCATGCCGTGCCATCAAACCTTTTTTAGTGAAAGCTAAGTTTATTAGTTGGCAGCACCTGCTGATGCGGGTGGCTGAGCCGGTTAAGACTGAGTTAAACAGAACCTCCCCGGGTTTGCCGATCTGGCTTGCGGTTAATTGCTCCTATCAGCATTGTAATCATGCTCGATCACAGCATCCCGGCTGTTGAAGTACGTCAAATCACCGCCATCATAATGCCAGATGGCCTGTAAAACGGTCGGTTTTCTGATCCCGCCGCTTTCTTTGTATTCCTGTAAAATGGCCGACCACCGGACCTTTTCGCTGCGGCCGTCCGATGTCACGGCTTCCCGGTCATCGGTGGTAAAGGACACCGCTTCGCCGTTTTCATTGAATGTGAACATACCGCTGGCACTGATACCGTAATATGATATGGTTGCCCGGGCATGTAAATCATCGACCGCTTCCCAGGTGATATAATCCTGCAGAGCGGCATTGGGGACCAACAGGCACTCAGACAGGAAGGTAACCAGGCTGGCTTTATCCATGGTGGGGCCGGTCTGATCGAACAAGGTTATGGACTTGGCCAGTATGCCTTTCATTGAGCCGTGCCCGTCAATATAAGCATCCAGGCCTTCAAAGGGGATTCCATACATGGAACTGTCGATATAAGCTATGCGGTTAGGCTCATGGACAAAATTGTACTGCGTGTAATCGATCTTTACCCGCCTGGTTTTGTCCAGTATGAAGTCAACATCGGTAAAGCTGGCCTTCATCGATGACATTTTAGGGGTGCCAATATAGCCGCAATACTTGAAATACCTCTGTACCGGCAGGGGCAGCCCGGCTATGTCCTGTTCGGTAAAAACCCCATTTTGCTTCGCGGTCTTTTCCAACAAGAGATTGGCCTGATGCGCGAATTCCGTCCTGGTTTTGGAATAGGGGATATTGAAGTAAACAGCGGTCATGCCAATTACAATGAGCAGAATTCCGGTAATAAGCAGCAACATGTTTCGGCTCCTTTTTTTCATAGTGATTCTCCTTTGCGGTGAAGGCTGTGGCCCACAATGCAATCTGCGACTTACGCATTAAGCAGCAATTTGGCAGGTCTGCAATAGCCGTTATTTGCCGGTGTTATTATTTTGTGGCGGCATTTTTTCAATATATACGCTCTGGGATGGAAATGCGATATTAACCCCTATGTTTTCAAGGATTTCGATGATTTTTAGATTAACATCTTCACGCACGGCCAGGTATTCGGCCCAAACCGTGGTGACAGTAAAGAAGTAAACCTTAATACCCAGACTGCTGTCGTTAAAATGCTCGAAATAGACCATTATGGTTTCAGGGTGCACATCGGGATGGTTCTCCAGCATGGCCTTGATGCGGTCTACACATTGCTGTATTTGTTCGCGGGTGCTTTCATAGGAGATTTGCAGGTAAAAACTAACCCGTCTTTTGCCCCGGCGGGTATTGTTGGTAATTGACTCATTGGCCAGAGTAGCGTTGGGCACAAGTATCAAAGACTCATCAAAGCCTCTTATGCGTGTAGTGCGGAAAGTGATGGTCTCAACCACCCCGTCGATAGTATTGGTGGTAATCCAATCGCCGGAAACGAATGGTTTTTCAAGTATAATAACTATTCCCCCGAAAATGTTGGCGAGAATATCCTTGGCTGCCAGGGCAAAAGCCAGCCCGCCCAGGCCCAGACCGGCGATAAAGCCGTTTACATCGTATCCCCATTCCTGCGCTATGACTACCAATACCAGAGCAATCAGCACAAAACGGGCGGTTTTAGAGAAAAAGCCGGTGATGATAGCATCTAGATCGAATTTGCGCTGCAGCTCCTGTGCCAATGGTGAATCAGTATCAGTCAGGGAATACAATCCCCAGGCAATCAAAATGATTATCAAAGTACGGAATAGATTCAGCACCAACAGGTCTGTATCAGCACTTAAGGGAAGATAACGCAGGGCGAAGTAGAAGCCGAGAATAAAAATCAGCCATTGCGCCGGCCCGTAAAAGGCCGCCAGCAGCTTGTCATCATAATCGCTGCCGCTTTTTTTCACCAGTTCTTCCAGGCGGGGAAAAGCATACTTTCGCACCAATATGCCCAGGACAATGAATCCCAGGAAGATCAATAAAGCGATGGTCGATGCTTGTACTATATGGTAAGTCCAGATAGTCTGAAGTGAAGGCAGAGCCAGTTGATCAAGAAGTCCATGCATAGCCTGAATAAACCGTTACCCCCTCAATCCTTGCTAATCTATGACAGTTTTCATATTAACACAGTTTGGAGCCGGATTATACATCAATAGGCTCTTTTTAGGCTTTGAACAATGATGATTAAGGTTATAGAATAAAACTAGACAGGGGGTGAGGCAGATGGGTGAAAACACCTCGCTTTTACCAGGCAAGTTTTTTTTCGAATATATTCCTGATATCGCTTTGATCGTAAAGCCGGATGGACAGATAGTGGAGGCCAATCCAGCAGCCTGTGCTGCTTATGGTTACGACCGGGAAGAGCTTTTGAACATGGATATCTTTAAGCTGACCCCAGCGTATTTGCACGGCCTGCTCTTAGAAAGCTTCAAAAAGGCCAAAAAGGGCGGAGCGCTGGTCGAAATGCTGCAGCAAAACCGTGAAGGCCAGGATATACCGGTGGAAATCAATCTGCAACCGGTGCGTTACCAGGAGCAGTTATACTATCTGTGTTCAATTCGCAATATCAGTCATTTACTGGAAATCCTGTCCAAAAAGGACCATTTGAGCTGGCTGACCCGTATGTTCACCAATATATTCATGCACATCACTGACGGGGTTATGATTCTCGATACTGAGGGCCGCATCAAGGAAGTAAACCTGGCTGCAGAGAGAATACTCAATAAAAAAGCGGCAGAAATGAAAGGTCAGCCCCTGGGGCAGGTGTTGGGCATAAAGACCCCTTACACCAATGAACTCCTGCGACGCGGACAGCCTTACAGCGATATCGAGGTATTCATTGAAAGCGGCGGCAAAAACATACAGTTGACTTTAAGCGGCAACCCGGTGCGAGATGAAGAGGATCGCCTGGTCGGAGGCATACTTTTCATGCGTCCAATCGAAAACATCCATAATCTGGTGCATCGCTTCACCGGAAACCGGGCTAGTTTTCAGTTTGAGGATATCGTGACGGTCAGCGACAATGTTCTGGAGACTATTCGCCTGGCTGCACAGGCTGCCGGCAGCATGAGCAATGTGCTCCTAGAAGGCGAAAGCGGGACTGGCAAAGAGGTTTTTGCCCAGGCTATCCATAATCAGAGCAGCCGTCGCAACGGGCCTTTTATCGCCGTCAACTGCGGGGCCATCCCGCGCGAATTGGTGGGCAGCGAACTGTTCGGTTACGCTGAAGGGGCTTTTGCCGGAGCCAGGAAAGGGGGCAGCCCGGGGAAGTTCGAGCTGGCTTCAGGGGGAACCCTGTTTCTCGATGAGATCGGCGACATGCCCCTGGAGCAGCAGGTTACCTTACTCAGGGTTTTGCAGGAAAAAAGCATTACCAGAATAGGCGACAGCAAGCTCATACCCATTGACGTACGGGTGATTTGCGCTACCAACAAAAACCTCTGGGAAGAGGTGGAAATCGGTAATTTCCGGGCCGATTTATATTACCGGCTGAATGTAATTTCCATACAGATTCCACCGCTGAGGTCACGTATCAAGGATATTCCCCTGTTATTTGATTACTTCCTGGATGCTATCAGCTCAAAAACCGGCCGCCAGTTCATCTATGACAGGGAAAGCCTGATGAAGCCCCTGCAGAGATATCACTGGCCGGGAAATGTGCGCGAGCTGCAGAACGTGGTCGAACGCATGGTCAATATATCCGGCGGTTCGTATTTGAACGTAGAGCATTTGCCCCCCGAGATAAGAAAAATGAATGTTACCGGCAATGCCTTTAGCCGCCCCGCGAAGACCGAGACCATTTTCGAAGCCCGTCAGCAGAGCAAAAAGCTGCGCGCTGAACAGGAAAAACAGAATATCATAGCCTTGCTGGACAAATATAATGGCAATGTGAGCAAGGTAGCCCGGGAGATGGGCTATGACCGCAGCACCATTTATAGAAAAATGCGCAATTACAGCATTTCATCGACTTAATGGCGTTGCAACCTGTTGCAAATTGCAACAGGTTGAGACATGACGCAACAACTGTGCAACAGGTTTACGATCAACAAATTTGTAAGCCCATAATTGGCATAGCAAATAATAAAGCAAGTAAAATCGCCGTTTGCGGCGATTTTACTATTTTTTATTTGCGATTATAGATAAGTTGGCACGAAGATTGCTTGTATATAAGAGCAGAACCAGCTATTTTACAATATTATTTTTGAGGAGGTTGAGGCCAGACGTGAAGATTTGCCACGGCAGGGATGATCCCGCAGAGTAAAAACAGCCAGGCAATCAGCATGAGGTCGCTGCGGGTGTAGATTATGAGCGGAACGCATCCGCATCCTTCGCCGAGGAAAGGACGACCGGCGATTGTCCTCAAGAAAGTTGAATTGTCATCAAAACGCATATATAAAGCCCACCATAGATGGGATACAGCGCCAGGAGGAGTTATTAAAAACGTATAGACGTGCAGAAGATATAGAAAAACCTGCCAGGCCGGAAAACACTGACAGGGCTAGAAAAAGGGCCTGCTGAGTAAGTAGTTTAGGGCGGATTTTAGCAAGGCCCAGTGAGAGGAGGAGCTAACTTGGCGCGGATTGATGACCTGGTTCTAAAGAATTCTTTAATAGCCAATTACGAAGGAGAAGTTAAGGATAGAAAGCCGCACGGAATAGGTTGTGCATATTATCGCACTGGCGGCCGTTACGAAGGCAGCTGGAAGAATGGCAAACGTTCCGGTTACGGCAAGGAATTCTATCCTGACGGTACCCTGAGATATGAAGGAAACTGGGAGAACGGATTGCGCAGCGGTTATGGCAAGTCCTACTACACCAACGGTGAACTGGCCTATGAAGGAGAATGGTTCAACGATAAACCCATTAATTATCCGCAGTCATATCTGACTCCCTGATAATATCAATCAAAACCTTTGTTAAATTGCTACCCCCACCCCTTCACAATATTTCTCTCTAAACCCGCTTAAGCTTAAGCGGGTATTTTTTTTGCGGGCCGGATGGGAACATCTCTCCTCAGATACCCCAGCCTTTTCCTATTGACCGAACATATGTTCTATTATAGTATATTGATACGAACATGGCTTAAACAGGTGGCTGATTTTATGCGGACCATTGTTTTGATCAAAGATGTCGATACAGGGATCGGCGAAGCGGGGCTAAAAGCCTGCAGCCGCTATACGCCGCTGGTGGAACCGCAGCAGGACGGCAGCGTTTATCTGGATATCAGCGGCTGTGGACCGGCCGAGAGGATTGTTTTCAGTCTGGCGGAGGAGATTTCTGCGCAGGCAGGCGAGCTGCGCATCGGTTGGGCAACCTCCCGCCTGGTGGCTCTGGTCGCTGCGCGATCCAGCCTTATGCATCGCGATCAAAGCCGGGGATATCGCGTCAATAAAACGCAACAAGCTCTGATCACAGAGGTGATACCTGGCTGTGAAGAGGCTTTTCTGAGCCATTTGCCACTGGAGCAGTTTCCCCCTTTAAAAGCGCCGGAGCTCAAAAAACTGACCCGGGCTGCATTCGCCACGGTGGGGGATATAGCCCGAGTATCCCCGCAGCGCCTGTCCGTCTTGCTGGGCAAAAGGGCCGCCCTGCTGATCAGAAATGCCCGGGGCCGGGATGATACTCCGGTATTGGGGCTGTACCCGCCCCAGCGCCTGGCCGTGCCCTTGAATGCCGAAAGCGAAGAAATGGATATGCAGCGGGTGGAGCAGCAGTTATACCATGCTGCCCGGACCCTGGAGCTGCTGCTGGGGAAACGCGGGGCCGGGGCCTGCCGGGTGCGCCTGGAGATTGGCGGGAAACAGGATATGATCAGGGAACGCCGTTTAAGCCAGGCTTGTTTTGAAGCCCGAACCCTGGCCAATATCCTCCTGGGTCTGTGGCGGCAGCTTCCCCCGCTTGAAGCCCCCTGGCAGGGGCAGGTGGTGCTGGAGGAAATCGCGGTCTTGAACTGGCAGGAACAGGATTTATTTGCCTTATCGACGCGGAAGCGGCAAGGCAGCAATAGCTCCTATTTAAAGGAAGCCTTACAGGGCCTGGAGATGCGCTTCCCCGGACAGATCAGCCTCGGGGCCCCGGAGGCAGAGCGCCGCGAGCAGGTCCTGGCTTTATGGGATCCCTGGCGCTTCATGGCGGAGGATAAGGCCTGGTGCGCCAGGCCGGAGGAGCGATGAGGCACAGTGAAGCCGTTTTCTATAGAGGTGCAATGCCGGGACGGGACCCCGCTTATGATCCGCTGCGGGGACAATGCCCTGCAGGTGGAAAAGGTTTTGGAACGCTGGCGGGACACCGGCTGCTGGTGGGAAGGCGAAAGTGAAAAGGCCTTTTTTCGAGTGCTCTGCCAGGACGGGGGCATCCGTGAGATTTACTGCGATCTTTTATCCCGGCAGTGGTTCCTGTATCGCATTTATGATTAGATGCCAGGGGGAAGAGTAACCAGGTGCGGGCACACTCCTGAAGGAATGTCCCCGAGTAAAAACGTCACTACACCTTAAAGAAGGCAAGGCTATGTTTGTTCACCTGCATGTACATGGGCCCTTTTCTTTTCTGGATGGGGGCAGTTCCATGGAAGAACTCCTGAAGCAGGCAGCCGGTTTTGAAATGCCGGCCCTGGCCTTAACTGACCATAATTGCCTCAGCGGGGCGGTGCGTTTTCAAAAAGCCGCTCAGGCAGCCGGCATCAAGGCTATTCAGGGTGTAGAGATCACCCTGGAAAATGATAGCCATCTCACCCTCCTGGCCCGAAACCCGCGCGGATATGCCTCATTGTGCCGGCTGGTCAGCAAAGCCCATCTGGATCACCCGCGAGGGGAAGTTAGGGCGGATCTGGCAGCACTTTCCGCCCTGGAAGAGGTCATCGTCCTGTCGGGATGCCGCCGTGGGGAACTGGCGTCCTTGATACTGCAGGGGCGATACCGGGAAGCGGTGAAGGTGGCCAGGGGCTACAAGGATTTGTGGGGGGAGAACTTCTATATCGAGCTGCAGGATAACCTGCTGCCCGGGAACCAGTTTTTAAACCGGAGCCTGCTGGAGCTGGCCCGGAGCCTGGGAATAAGGCCGGTGGCCACTAATAATGTCCATTATGCCAGCCGCCAGGATTTCGTGCTGCATGATATCCTGACCTGCATACGCACCCTGAGCAGGGTAGAGGACATTCACCCTGCCCGGCCGCTAAACGGGGAGAGCTATCTCAAATCCCCTCAGGAGATGGAAAGGCTGTTTAGCTTTTGCCCCGAGGCGATTGAGAATACTATGCGGATTGCGGAGATGTGCGAGGAAGGACTCGACCTGGGGAAGACCCATTTCCCCTGTTTTCCCTTAAAGCCGGGGCAAAAGGCTGCTGCTCTGCTGCGCCAGGTAACCCTGGCCGGAGCCGAAAAGCGCTACGGCAGGATAAGCCCCAGAGTCAGGCAGCGCCTGGAAAGCGAGCTTGATATCATTGAGAAACTGGGCTTTCCCGAGTATTTCCTGGTGGTATGGGATTTGGCCTGCTTTGCCCGCCGCCGGGGTATACGCTATGCGGGGCGAGGCTCAGCGGCCGACTCGCTGGTGGCTTACTGCCTGTTTATCACCGAAGTGGATTCACTGCAGCGGGGACTGCTGTTTGAGCGTTTCATGAGCCTGGAACGCCAGGGGATGCCCGATATTGACATCGATTTCGAATATTGCCGCCGCGATGAGGTTATCGATTATGTCTACCGGCGCTATGGGGAGGAGCGGGTGGCCCGGGTAGCGACCTATAACACCTTTCAGGGGCGTTCGGCCCTGCGCGAAGTCGGCAAAGCCCTGGGATTTTCGGAAGAGGAACTGGATTCTATAGCCAAAAAGCTGCCCCATACCCATGCTGACAATATACGCAAGATGATGAACCTGCTGCCGGAATTGAAAGACAGCCCGCTGCACGAAAAACGCTATGCTTTTCTGCTGGATGTGTGCGAGAAGATTGCAGGCTTCCCCAGATTCCTGGGGATGCACCTGGGCGGAATGGTGATCAGCGATATACCCCTGCAGCAGTTGACGCCTTTGCAGAAATCAGCCCTGGGACCGGTGATATGCCAGTTCGATAAAGATGATGTTGAAGAATTGGGCCTGATCAAGCTGGATCTGCTTTCATTGAGAACCCTGTCAGTGGTGCAGGATACCCTGGGCAATCTTGAAAAAGAGGGAAGAGGGATCGATTATGATGCCATTCCCCTGGATGACCCGGACAGCTATGATATGATACGCCAGGGCGAGACCATCGGGGTTTTTCAGCTGGAGAGCCCGGCCCAGCGCGCCCTGCAGGCGAGGCTGGAGGCCAGCCATATGGAGGATATCGTGGCCAGCATGGCCTTGATACGTCCCGGCCCCATCAAGGGCAATATGGTAGAACCCTATATCGACCGGCGCCAGGGCAGGGCAGAGGTGGAGTACCTTCACCCGGCTTTAAAGCCTATTCTGGAAAAAACTTATGGGGTGGTGTTGTTTCAGGAACAGGTAATTGAGATCGCTATCGCCATTGCCGGCTTTACCCCGGGCGAGGCCGACCAGCTGCGCCGGGTGATGACCCGCGCCCGTTCCCGCAAGGCGATGGAGGAGATCGGGGCAAAATTCATCAGCCGGGCGATCTCGCGGGGCATAGGGAGCGAACTGGCCGAAAAGATCTTCTCCTATATCGCCGGATATGCCAGCTATGGCTTCTGCGAGGCCCATGCGGCTGCTTTTGCCACTACCAGTTTCAAGACCGCTTATCTGATTCGGCACTATCCAGCCCATTATTTCGCGGCCTTGTTAAACAACCAGCCCATGGGTTATTATCCCCCGGCCATCCTTGCCGGCGAGGCCCGCCGCCGCGGCATCCGCCTGCTGCCCCCGGATGTGAACCAGAGCCAGGCCGGTTTTGTGGTGGAAGGGATGGAAGCGATTCGCACCGGCTTAAAGCAGGTGAAAGGCATAACCAGGGAAGCCCTGCAGGCTATCCTGGCTCAACGTTTAAAGCGGCCTTTTAAGGATCTGCCTGATTTTATCAGCCGTACCCGTATCGATCGGGATATTGCGGAAAACCTCATCAAATGCGGAGCCCTGGACAGCCTGCATAGCAACCGCCGCCAGATGCTCCTGGAACTGCCGGGGTGGCTGCAGTGGTCCCGCAGTCAGGAACAGGGGTGCAGGGAATTGTTCAGGCCCCCGGCAGGGGAGGGGGAGGATTTCTCGCTGCTGGAGAAAGCTGCCTGGGAACGCCTGATCCTGGGGATTGATACCGAGCACCATGTGATGGCCATCTACCGGCCGGAAATGGAGCGGCGCGGCATCTCCTCCAGCAGAGAGGTTAAACAGATGGCCGGCGGCAGCCGGGTATCCGCAGCCGGTCTGCTGCTGCGCCCTCATCGTCCGCCTACCCGCAGCGGCAAGATCACGGTTTTCCTGTCTTTGGAGGATGAATTCGGAATCCTGGATGTAACGGTATTTGAACAGGTGTATTTTCAATACGGGGCCTTTATTTTTGGGGAACAGCAGGGACCGCTTCTGGTTCGCGGCATTGTGCAGCGGCGGGGCAACGGGGTAAGCCTGCTGGCCGAAAGCCTGTCCTTTGTACCGGTCCGACACTGAGGTTTAAAAGCTGTGCTGCCTGGTTGTCAGCAAACCTGCCTGCCCATAGTTCTTCAATAATGGTTAGTCTTCTCGCTTCTTTTTTACTCCTTGCTGTTTTTCATCCTCCCATTATATCAATTAGTGGGGGATGACATTTTCCCTGACGAGTTATACTATGACATTATCGCTGATTAACAACACACGATATTAGTTAGCGTAAAATTACCCTGGGAGAATGAATAAGGAAAACAAAAAAGAGAATCCCTTCT
>LFSQ01000086.1 GCA_001512785.1 Syntrophomonas sp. DTU019 | reverse complement strand
CCCGGGGATATGTTTTAGCGGCACGTAAAAACGGCTTTCCCCATACAGCTCCTGTCTCTTTTCGGCCACGTAACTCGCTACCAAACGGTACGAACAGTCAAATTCGGGATAATTCTCCACCAAACGATCATAGATTCGGCGGGCCGTATGGCGCTGTTTCTTCCGGGCAACCTTGTCCTCTTCCAACCACGTATCAATGTAGTTCTTATACGGATCCAGCTTCGAAGAACGCGGCTTTGGTATCTTGGGCGCCTGGTTAAAGTCTTCCTGCTCGATGTACTTTTTCACGGTTTTAACGTCAAAACCTGTAACTCTGGATATTTCGGCATATTTCAGCCCTTTTTCAAAGAACAGTTCTCTGATACGATTTACTTGAGCCATTGTCAGCATCCTCCGATCTCCTTCCCCTATAGTCTGTCAACTACAAGGGTAAGGTGGTATGGGGAGCGCTGCAATGGCTTATCTGCAATAACAGGGAATTTTACTTTGCAACTTCAGGGAATTCCATTCTGCAATTCCTGGTAAATTGATTATGCAACAAACAAGGCTAGAATTTGCTGGTTCTCCGCTGAAAAGTCTTTTACAAAGATTGGTGATGTTATTTTACGCGGACCACCTATGAGGCGGTCGATTGCTTTGCCAAGAAAAAGCCATTTTTCATCTCACTTCCTCATAATACCATTTTATACGATTTCTTCTATTGCCTAAGAAAATCCTGCTAGGGCATTAAAATAGTGTCTTACAGCCTGGAGGTAAACAAAATGTTAAATGAAATGAGGTGTTAACAACCGGCTTGTAAAAACAACATCCGAAAACTATAATTAGCGGTATGTTTGGCAGTAAAAGCAAGTTAATGTTAGATAATCAACCTGCTGAGCCAGTTACGCCCTTAAATGTCTGGAGTAAGAGCGAGTTAATGCAATGAAGATCTTAAAAAGCAATCAAAGTGCGCTAGGGGTAGGATATGTAACCGGCGCGTACCTGCTGTGGGGAATCCTGCCTGTTTATTGGAAGCTGCTGCAAAACGTGCCCCCGGTTCAGATACTGGCCCACCGGATCGTCTGGGCTTTCGGTTTCTTGCTGGCCCTCTTGCTGGTCACCGGAAAATTCGTGGCCTTCTGCAATGAAGCCGTTCAGATCGCCCGGCAACCCCGCAAAATGGCTACGGTGTTTGTCGTTGCGGTGATACTCAATCTCAACTGGCTCACCTACATCTGGGCGGTCAATAACGACCACATTGTGCAGACCAGTCTGGGTTATTATATCAACCCCCTGGTCAGCATTATGCTGGGGGTAGTCATCCTCAAGGAGCGCCTCTCCATGTGGCAGTTGATCGCTTTCCTGCTGGCCGCAGCCGGGGTATTAAACTTGACCGTGCAATATGGTGCCTTCCCTTGGGTGGCTATGGTATTGGCGGTTACTTTCGGGCTTTATGGCCTTTTCAAAAAGATGGTTAATATCGGTTCTATAACCGGTCTTACCCTGGAAACACTCTTGACCTGCACTTTTGCCATGCCCTATCTGGCTTATGTTATACACACCGGCAGCAGCTCTTTTGGGTTCAGCCTGGCCCCGGTCAATTTGCTGCTGATGGGGGCTGGGGCGGTGACAGCCATACCATTGGTCCTGTTTGCTGCGGGAACCAAACGACTGCCTTTGGTGACGGTAGGGTTTTTGCAATATATTAGCCCTACCATGACGTTGCTGCTTGGGGTTATGGTTTATCACGAGCCTTTTACCCGCGGACATCTGCTGTCATTCGGGTTGATTTGGGTAGGCTTGCTTCTATTTTCACTTTCCCAGACTAGGGTATTTGAAAGTCTGGAAGATAAAATAACCCAGTTCAGCGGGTAGCGTGACAAGAGAACCGTCCCCATCTGTTACCTAAGCTCACCTATACACACAGTCCCTGAGCTAATATTGTAAAAATATATTTTGTTGCCGGTAATATAAATGTTGTTGTTATAGGCTTTGTCGGAGGTTTTGAAAACGACTTTGCCGTTGCGGTCAAGAACCATGATGCGGTATTTTGACTGGGCAGTTTCGGTAAAAGTACACACCAGGTATTCATCATTATCGCCGGCAAATTTTATGCCATCAAGCTCTGCACCTGGGTTTAAAGCTTCACCCTGCAGGTTATAGAGGTTCCGGTCCAGCCCATCCTGCCAGAATATATTGCTGTTCAACACCGCAAATCTTGATATAAAGTTAGGGGCTTTTACTAGCTCCTTGAGCATTTCTTCTTTGCCGTCAATAAGCGAATATTGATACATATTTCCCTGGCTTGAGTAATAGATGTGATCCCCTTCGATTTGAAAGGCGGTAACCTCTTTTTCGCTGATGCGCTCGGTTTCGCCGGTATTAATATTGATTCTATAGATTCCGGTAGTGCTTTGATCTTCATGCATAAAATCAAAGCCCAGGATATAAAGGTCATCACCTGCCAGATAAACATCCTCTGAAGGTCCGCCGCCGCTCTGGTTTTCGCTCACCCGCCAGGCCCAGCCGTAAAGCAGGTCAGGATTCCCCAGCTGATGCCATTCACCATCTTCCCCCTGGATAAAAAGCTCCCCGGGTCCGGGAGCCGGTCCGGCCCAGTATTTGAAGCTTTTATCGCCAAAAGTCTTAATGTTATACCTGGTGTTATTGATCAAGGTTGTGGTTCCATCATCGTTAAGCTTTATCAGATAGTCTGTGCCCATGGTGGCTCCACCCTGGTGGTAGCTTAAAAAAGCCTGGCCATCTTTGGCATAAAGCTCGGCATTAACCCGGGTTTTCCCGTCACCATAGGTCCAGATCGGGAGCTGGTATACTGCTTTGGCAACGGAAGTATCATACAAAGGGGACTGAATGATCTGACCCTGACTGTCTTCATAATAAACATAATCTCCGGTTACGGCTACGTTGTGTTTAAAGCCACCGCCAGCCAATTTGGCCCTGTTTTCGGGCAACTTCTTCTGTGTAAGCTTAATATTATCTGAATTGATCACCAACCCCTTGCTGCTGTCAAAGCTGTAGTCCCACCCGAATGCCTCGACTCCATAATTCCAGGTCAATGGGAAATAGGTAATATTGCGGAAAAGCAGCAGGGGATATTCCTGCTCGCTGTTGTCAATAGCCTTTCCATTTACCGTAACGGGAAAGACAGGTACGGTAGCAACCTGCTGGCGGTTGTTTTTGGCCGAGGTCCGGTAGGGATTGTAGGCTACGGTCACTCCCGTGGCTTCTATAAAAAGGCCTTCAGCGTTTCCCTTCCAGTATGTTTCTAAACCCAAAAAGCGGCAGCCATTATAGGTCATGGGGAAATAGGTGATATCCTTATAAACAATCAACGGGTATTGACTGTAACTGTTATTAAATTCCTCGCCGTTGATGGTCACTTTAAACTCCGGCAGAGTTACATTCACCCCCTGAGAAGCACAGGCTACTGTCGACAGTCCCATAACCAGCAGCGCGGTTAAGATCAAGCCAAGCACACTTTTTTTCATCTTCTGCTTCTGCCTTTCATGTTGGTTTACAATACCCTGCTATATTTACATTGTTAATGGGAGATTCTTTCAGGCCAGCAGGTAGGCTAACAAAGGGGCCAACAGAGGAGGACAAGAGGGCAGTTATTTTCGTTGGCCTTTTTACCAGAACCAACAAAGGGGCGAACCAACAAAGGGACGCATCTTCTTGTTAGCCCTCTGTTGGTTGGTATTATCGGATATTATAGGTAGAGGTTTTGTAGGTTGACCAACCCAATAAGTCGTATACCACTCAGTAGGCCAGCATGCCTTCGATGATCATAGCCAGGCCAAGAAAGCCGAGCAAAATGCTTACCCAACTGCTCATAACCAGGGGACTAAATACAACCAGGTAGAGAAAAATGGCCCCAATTACAAATCTAATGATACGATCCCAAATGCCCAGGTTGCGCTGAAAGGACAAATCCAAATCATAACACCTCCATTTTCTATTATGCTCATGAGCGCTACTGGTGATTCACGCCCGGTGAGAAACGTCTTTAATGGTGCTTGGCCAGCCCGGACTCAAGCTGTTCAGATATGAAGCGGGTGAGCACTATTGATAAGCCGTTCCCGCTTGTGTAAGCAGCGGATATTGAGCATAAACCCCAATGCTGGTAGGCAGGAATGATTGACAAATCTCAGCTTTGTGACGGGGGCGGGGTTGCTGACAAAAAGTTGTTAGCAACCCCGTAACCATAACATAATAAATTAACCTGCCGGTGTAGGAGATGTAGATGCGGTCTGAAGCGATTGAGGCTGCCTGCTTGTCTCATAAGACGCGATCCAGGCTAGTTAGGCCCAGGCCAATACCCGCACCTTTAGCTTCGATACCAGCCTTATTTGACCCCTCTATTAGCTTCTATGATGTGAAAGTTGATTTATATAAAAATATAAAGCGGTTACTGCAGGGATTTGCTTTTTCAGATCGTTATTATATCAGGGGGGTGGTCACAGTTCAGCAAAATGACATAGATATGAAGCGCCTGATGAACGGTGACCTGCAAGCCTTTGAGCGCTTTATCGAGCAGTATCAGGCCTATGTATTCGCGATCATCCTCCGGTTTGTGAACGATCCCGATGACGCCCAGGATATTGCTCAAGAGGTTTTTCTGCAGCTGTATCGTTCTCTGCCGCAGTATCGCCCCGAGAACCTGAAGGCCTGGGTGGGAAAGATCGCCACCAACAAGGCCATCGACGCAAAGCGCAGGCGAGCCCGGCAGGGGGAGTTGCTGGAGTCCAATGTGGAAGCACCGTTCGCCCCCCGGCAGAGTGAGATGAACCCGGACCAGATGCTGATCAGGCTGGAAAAAGAGGAGCGCATCAAGGCCTTGTGCAGAGAGCTTCCCCCGAGCTACAGTCGGGTCTTGATGAGGTATTATTTCGAACACCAGTCATACCAGCAGATAGCCCGTGAAGAGGGCATCAGCCTAAAGACCGTTGAATCCCGGTTGTACCGGGCACGAAAGATTTTAAGAAAACGATGGGAGGAGGGAACGTAAAATGCAGCATTTCAGCGCCGCGGAGTGGGAGCGGTTTTTAGCCGGAGAAAACCCGGAACAAGAACTGATGATGGAAAACCATTTAAAGGCCTGCGACCAATGCCGCCAGGTTTTTCTGGAATCTATTCACGCAGCGGAGCTAAAAAGAGCGCAGGCAGTTATTAAGCCTGATTTTACGGCTCAGACCCTGTCTCTCATCCGCAAAAGCGTCGCGAAGAAACGCCCTTCTTCACGACGGACCAACACTCGAAGTCTCTTGCTGTATTACACCGCAGCGGCGGTATTGACACTGGTATTGACCGGCGGGGGAATCATACAAAACGTGAATCAAAAACTGGTCACTTTGCCGCAGGCGGCGCCCTCCAGCAAATATTCCGGCTATGGGAACATCCTGTGGAACTGGCCTGCTCAACTGCAAGAAATGACAGGCAGTTGGTTGAACAATATCGACAATATCAATAGGAGGTATAGTGGTGAATAGAAAGAGCAAATTTCTGGTATTACTGCTGTCACCGCTGCCCGGACTGAGCCATCTCTATCTGGGTTGGAACAGGCGAGCTATGGTATTCTTTGCGGTCTTTTTAGGATTATGTTTCAGCGGTATTACCATCGTCAACATGAGCCATCATTACTCGCTTTCCAGCACTTTTGGCCCTTTAATGTTTTTTGTTATCGCCCTGGTGTGGTTTTTGGCCCTGGCTGAAGCCATGGGGCTGGCCGGTCAGGGAACAGATCCTGACAGCCTGGGAACCCCTGACAGCTATCAGAGTCTGGAGGAAAGAGGCCTGCTGTTGCTCAGCGATCGCAAGATAATCGCCCTGGCTTTGGCCACCATACCCGGCGCCGGACATATGTTTCTGGGGCTGATCAAGCAGGGCGCCCAATTGATGGCGGGTTTCTTCCTGATTCTGGTTCTGGCTGACTGGTTGAACGTCAGCGTGTTGAGCTTTTTGCTGCCGGTGCTGTGGTTTTACAGCGTTTTTGATATCTACCACCTCCTGGAGGATGAGCGTGAACTGCATCTGGATTCATCCAGCTTGTTCGACTGGTTTTCCAATCACCCCGGGGCAGTGGGGTGGGGGCTGATCGCTTTGGGTGTCATTGTATTGCTGCAGCGTATCGCAACCCCGTTGCTGGGGATGTTTATCGGACCAAGCCTGCAGGCATATCTTGGCACCAGTCTGGTAGCCCTAATATTAATCGCGGGAGGCATCAAGCTCTTAATGGGCAGCAAAGTTGAAGAGAATGAGTTCCCACCTGCCCGGGAACCGCAAAGAGATGAGAACAGTCCAGATGAAGGTCTGGATACAAAGGAGGTAGAGCAATGAGGCAATGGCGGGTCGGAACCTTTTCCATGGGGATACTCCTGCTGGCTACCGGTATACTGCTGTTGTACGGCCAATTGCAACCGTACCCGGCAACCGAATACCTGTTGCAATGGTGGCCGCTGATATTTGTACTGCTGGGCTTGGAGGTCCTGCTGCAGGCCTATTTTAATAAGGTTGAAGATGGCAGAGTCAAGTACGATATTTTCAGCATATTCATCGTCTTTATCATTGTCATGGCAGGTCTTTTCCTGCAAACTGCCAGCCACCTTGGACTGGCTGACTATGTTCAGAAGAATATCATTGCGGAACGCTTTTACCTGCAAGCTGACCAGGAAATAGCGGTGGGCAAACACATTCAAAGGCTGGTGATTAAAGCTGAGCGCTGTTCTAAACTGGATTTAAGGACTGCCCAGAGCGATACCATACTCTGCAATACTCAGGTGGCTATACAGGCAGCATCCAGGAGTGAAGCTGAGCAGGAATTGGCAAATCAGGTTCTGGTTAAGAGCAGCACCAGCGGTAACACCATGTACTTGCGACTGGGCCCGGACAGCGGCGCATATGACGGCAAGTATAGCCTGGTGCTCCCGCAGCGGTTGGCAGTGGAGATAGAGCATGACACTGCCAGTCTTGAGATTGCCAATGCCAGGCCGGGCAATGACTGGCTGATCAAGGGTAGTGGGCGGACTGACATATCACTGGCTTCACCGGCAGATGTATTGGTGTCGGTTTTGCTGCCCCAAGAGCAGAATGTGGCGGGAAATCTAAACTGGACTACCCGCGAGGAACAGACAGCAGCCAGGGATACGACCAATAATGATGCAGTCCAGGAACACAGCGCTTCTCGTGGCATTGACAGATATGAGGCGATCAAGACCATGGAAAGCAAAATGGGCAATGGCCTGCACAAAATGACCATCATCCATCAACACGGGACGATAACCATCAACCAGCTGCCATAGATTTCAGGGGTGTCGACAGAGGGATGTTCTTCGGCCTTCTAATGGCCTTGTAGTGAGAAGGATACAGAAATGAACATAACACTTGCGAAAACAGCTGGCAGCATATTGTCATCTGTTTTCGCTATTATTGAATCATAATTTATTGACCGCGATAACAGGAATACACTTTGGTATTTGCGAAGGAATTTGCTGACAGGTGGAGAATACTAGAATTAATTGTATAAAGAGTAGCCTTAATGTAATGATAGAATGGTTTACCAATGGAGGAATGAGATGCCTATTTTCTGGACCAAGTACAGTCCACTGGAAAATCATGTGAGTGCAACTGATCCCTTGGCGCTTGATTACATGGCTCAGCAGCTTGGCTACCTGCCCCTGCCCAACTTTACTACCCGCACCGCCCGGGCCAGATACTATTCGGTAGTGTGTTATGGGCTAATGATCTGCGAAAAGGCCATAGAGAAATATGGCTACTCTATGAATGACAAGACCGTTTCACGGTTGTACGAACTCTATGAGAAGTACTGGGCGTATGCTGTGGTGATTTCTTATGAAGGTAACATAAAAGAGCGGGATGACAACGAAAAGGAGCTCCGTGGCAAGAGGGGAGCAATAAAAGCAGTAAGCAATGGATTAAAAACCCTGGGAGATTCCTACCGGTTGCTTTCCCGGCAGCTAGAGCTGGGAGGATTAGGAGCCTACCGGAGTTCACTGGAGAAATTTGGTCTAATCAAATCGTCTTCCCTCTCTCTTACCATGAGGGGTCATGAATTGGCAGAGAGCTTTATGCCGGTTGGGGATAGAATGCGTACCCAATACGAAGAGCTTTTGACGGAGAGCATTCACCAACAAAAAATCTTGGAGAAACATGGGCAGGCCTCCATATCTAATTTTGGCAGGTATGCACGCCTGGATTTGTTCTCCCAGGCTGACCATAACCTCGCACAGGCATTGGATAAGGAGAGAGGGTTGTTAATCAAGTATATCATCGAAGGTGATGAGATCACCCATGCTACTGCCAGGATGGCCGTTTCCAATCGGGACCGGTTTCAAAACAGCTATCTTGAAGGCATTAGTACATTAGCAAATATACACACCACCGATGCAACCGAAAACATAGTCAGAGCCAGCTTCGAAACCATATACTGCTTTGAACTGCTTTCGATACAGTTGAATAATGCCTTCTGTGCTCTGCTCAAAGCTGCTTTTGACAAAGGCGGCACGATCACGGTAAAAGAACTGGTACCGCATGTAGCTCCATTCTTGCAGACCATATACGAACATCAACTGGTTGAGAGACTCACACGATCACCGCAATACCATGAGTTGGCCGGATATTACCACGGTAAGGAATTTCTAAACTTACTATCAGCTTTACAATCTGGTGTAAATCCTGAACAGTTTATAAGGTCAATTCATAAACTGCACAGTGCAGTCGAGACAAAAAGAAAATCGGGACTGTGGTTCGATATTTCCGGAGACGAGGTTAATGCTTTTACTGGTTATAGTTACAGCAAGGAAAACATGGGGCGTCAGCATACCTATAAGCTGCCTAACTTGTTTTCAATTATCTCCGATTTGGGGTGGACAGTATGATGAAGAGTATGTTTGAGCTTTTTGAGGGGAACCCCTCTGACGAGATTGTTGCCGCTCTTCTGATGACCTACAGCTTTGATGCCGATTTGTTCGAACAGCATGTACTTCCAGCTTTGTTCAAGATTGATACTGACATCTCCGACAACGAGAGGCGTTTTCGCCATCAAGTGGCGGATGCCCTGCTAAAAAAGCCGGTCACGGTAATGGTCGATGCTGCTGGCTATAAGGGGGGAAAGACCTTCCTCTACGATTTGCTTAATGTCAAAGATTGTACCTTTCATCCAAAGTGCTTCTTATTACAGTATACTGACTATCTCCGGGTGATCATAGGTTCCTGCAATCTCACTCGAGCTGGTCTATGTTACAATGCGGAACTCATCTGGCATTATGATATTCGTAAAGGCGACAAATCCGGTATCGGGGCGGCTCTTGCAGATATTATCAAAAGGGTAGCAGAGTATGCGGGCCAGGAGGATAATGCGGCCATCAGGCAGATAATAAGATTCCTCAGCAATATAGCTACTGAAACATCTGCTGATAGTGTAGTAATCCATTCCAGCTTACACGAACAATCCTTTGTCGGTAAACTTCATGAAATTATCGAAAAACAAGGCCAGGTTATAAGAAGTTTACGGGTTATGTCACCTTTTTATGAATCGGAATACGGGCAAACCCTGGAGAGCAGCATGATGGGTGAACTATTTTCCGGCCTCTATAAATATATGAAAAAACAAGCTGTAGTAGAGTTTTGTTTCCCTGGCTATAAGACCGAGGATACCGGGAAATGGCATGTCAATGCGCCGCTCAGCCTGTTTGCTGAATTAAGCCAGAGCATGCCGAAACTGTCATATGCACTCATTTCTGAGCAGTGGACAGATGAAGACGATGAGCCTCGTTTACGCCCTCTGCATGCCAAGCTTATTGAAGTTGGTTTTCAAAATGGTGAATGGCTCTATGTTATGGGATCTCCCAACTTCACCAAGGCTGCTATGAATTCCAGCTCAAGCCAGATGAAAAATGTTGAAATCGGGGTATTTGAGTTTACTAAAAAACGGCTCTGGTTTCCACCCTTGACCAAGGTAGACTATCACCAGCTAATAACCGACCAACCGAAACCACCCGATACAAAGCAACTGGTTATCTTTATCGATTCAGCCTGGTTTAGTTGTGACGATAATAACCCCACGCTCAGGATTTATGTCAATGTTAATAAAGCTGTATATCCCTTTGAGGTAATCTACCAGCAGGAGGTAATATACCGTGCTGAGGAACCTGAGCTAGAGATTATTATCCCTGACTTTACGCTGGGACACGATAAGGATCTCGAAATCAAATGCGGGCAGTTTTCTTTTACAGTACCAATCAGTGTGAAGGACAAGTATGCAGCATCACAGGATGACATAAGCGGTGGCGATTTTGAGCCTGGGTTGGAGGATATACTGGATTATTATGCCGGTAAATACCGGAGCACAGAAGATATCATGGCGATTAAACGCAACCTTGCCAATATGGGCTTGACCGAAGACCAGGCCGTCTTGTTGGGCTTCAGGAGGAAACTGGGCAATTTCTTTAAGGCCCTTGACGGCATAAAACAATGCCTGGAGAGGCCGGCCTGGAGCGAAGCGGGTTTTAAATACGAAATCTATGCCCCATGGGGCCTTGATAAGCTCACCAGGCTTTTTGAAGAGGAGTACATTAATAACAGTATGTCACCCCAGGAGGCGTTTTTCTATGCTGCCGAAATGGCTTATATGTTGTCGCAGTTGAACTTCGAACCTGATCAACTCACGGCGGAAGAAAAAATGCGTATTCTCGCCGAAATAAGTAGTCGATTAAGCAACATGATCAGGGACATATTCCAGGCAGCACGGGGTAGAAACAGGGAGCAATATAGAACCTTGCTTAGGGATTATGGATTGAGAGGTTTAACGATATGAATACCATATATGATAATCTCAACAGAATGGTGGACATGAAGGGTAAGGGCGATGTTATCGATGAAAAAACAGCTGATCTGCAGCTGGCTACGGCGGTTCGCATCGTTGAAATCCTGGAGCAGCGTCCTGGAGTGATCCTGGGCGATGATGTAGGTATGGGCAAAACCTATATGGCCATAGCGACAATCTACTATTATCTTTCCCAGAACCCCGGTAAACCGGTATTGATTGTGGCGCCAAGCTGGATGATGCAGAAGAAGTGGGTCGATGACATCAAAAGGTTTGTTGAAGTCAATGACCGGCAGGGATTATTGAGCGAAGCAGATATTTTCCATGTGGAGAAAAACGGCACCGTAGAAAATATCCGCCAATTTATAAGCGGTGCTTACAATAAGCAGGTAGTGGTTGTTCCCATCGATATCTTTACCTCCGGGGGATGGAAACACGAAAAAGCGTTTTACCTGAATTGTTGGTTCCGGAAGAGAAGCCTCAGTTACGCCACTCGTGGGAGGATTATGGAAAAAGTGTTAGGGGATCCCGCGCTGGTTGAGGATCCACTGAGGATTACCGATAAGTGGACCAGATACTACGATATTCCTGAGGACTGCTACGAAGAACTCGACAGGGCATATGATGACAATGATATGAGCCAGGTACGGATAAATACCGGATTAGATCAATTGAGGTACAAAGCCTTAAACGCACGGTTGCCCGGCTTTTCTCTGTTTATATTGGATGAAGCCCACAAAGTGAAGAACCCCTCCACCAAACGACATCAAGCACTACTGACTATGCTGGCCAATAGGTATGATCGTGGCTTGTTCTTGACCGCTACTCCCTTTCAATTGTCTGAAGGAGAACTGTTTGCCGTCTTGGAGCTGTTTAAAAACTCTGCTGTAGGTGAAGCCGCAAGGCAGGAATTCAGCGCTGATTGTGATAGATTAAAATCGGCAATCAAGGAATATAAAGCCAGTATATCTTACTTTGAGAATGCGTGGCATCACCTGCAACCTGATGAAACTGCCAGTTTCATCAAGGCGGTTGAAAACGACAATCGGGATGTAGCTTCAGTTGATGTCGAAGAGGCCTTGAGATTATATGAAGACGTGCTGAGTAAAAAAGAAAACCTGCAGGAAATCATGAGCCGTTTCGTGATACGCAACACAAGAAATAAGAGTAAATACCGCAAAGAAGTTCTCGGTAAGATGAATGACAATAACAAAGCCGGCATCCCCATCGGTGAAGACCACTATATTCCTTTTGCATTATGGGAAAAAACCATATATGAATTATTTAAAACTAAGGATCGCACCTTTATCCCTACCGTCAAACAGTCCATGACCTCTACCTATGAAGCGCTAAAAGCCAGCAGTCTGTACCAGCGTGACAATTTAGCTGCATTAAACACCATAAAGAAGATTTTGCCGGAAAGAAGCAAACATCCCAAACTGGAGGAACTTGCAGCTAATATAGCGGAAGCGCTGGAGAAAAATGAAAAAACTCTGGTGTTCTGCGGCAGGGTGGAAAGTGCCCGCGCCATAAAGGAAAGGCTGGAAAGATACTATGAGAGAAAGCAAAAAAGGTCTATTGAATCCCTTTTTCCAGAAAACCCAGAGCAGTCTTTTGCCAACTACCAGAGGAGATTTACCAATAAACAGGACAGCGCCTGGTACTACCTGCAGGAAAACTATATTCAGACGGTTTTGGATGTGGTCCTTCCAGGCAAAAGGTTGGGCATAGCAGGCGAGCAGATTGCGGATGAGGTGTCAGCACTATATGCCCAATATAACCGTAGCAAAAAAACCAACATGATGTATCTCAAACGAATCGTTGAACAGGTTGTGTTTAAACGCGCTATCGATAAACATCAGGTCAATTGGAATAATTTAGCCCCTTCAATGAGAGCAACCATCAAAAATATCTTAGATCCCCGATACATTGAACTAGGTCTTAACATGAAAGAAGACGAAACTGAGCGGGATGAGGGCGAAGAAAGCAGTTCGGGGGTTAAGAGTATCTCCTATGAGGTAATTAATCGCCTTATCGAGTACAAAGGTATTTGGACCAGATATCGCGACATATTAAATAAACTGCAACCTGAAGACCGCGAAGACGTGGTGGATGGCCTGAAAAAATTCCTGCAACGCGACAAATCATTTTTCATTACCTTAAAGAAACTTGAGGTAAAGAAACCCTGGCAAAAACGCACCAAACTCATCCCCGAAGCCTTTTTCAAAGGGGCGGATTTCAACTGGGATAGTGCTACGCAGCGCTTTTTAGAAAACTATGCCAATGCTCCAACCAAGGTAGATAAGGAAAACATGCTATATGGCCTCCGCGAAAGCTCCATTGTGGATATACTATATGGTGGCGTAGCCGAAAATAGCCGTGAGAAGATGAAGGAGGGCTTTAATACACCGTTTTATCCCATGGTTTTGATAACTTTACCTCTCGCCCAGGAGGGCATCGATCTGCAAAAGGAATGCAGGCGTGTAGTTCATTATGACCTGGAATGGAATCCAGCCTCTCTCGAGCAACGGGTAGGCAGGATTGATCGGATAAACAGCCTGGTATCTCGGTTGAACCGAGACTCTGGCCCTGGAACGAAGTTGGAGATTTATTACCCCTATATCCAGGACACGGTGGATGAGTCTATACTCCGTACGGTTAAACAACGGGAAAGGTGGTTCAGCTTTATTCTGGGCGGCACACCTGACTGGGAAAGCTTCTCCATAGATGAAGACCATAGACTTCTGCCCGAGAATATATGTAAATCACTGCAGCTGGACCTGTCGGTCTTTAACAGGCTCCCCGGATGATATCATCCAAACGTATTATAAAATCTATTTGGAGAGTGTAAATGCTTCTGTGTAAATAAAGTTTTGGCCAACAGAGGGCCAACAGGAGCCCTCTGTTGGCCATAATTCAAGGTCAGCCGGGGAATACATCTAAAACTTCAATATGGAGTATACCTTTAAGTCTTTATGTTCCCCTTTAACATACATGGCTTTTCTGCTTATACCTTCAAAAGACATACCCAACTTTTGCATAACACGCTCTGAAGCTTTGTTTTTTACAAAGCATCTCGCCTGAATACGCACCAAGTTCATATTTTCGAAGCCAAAGGAAATAATTGCCCTTGCTGCTTCGGTGATTAACCCCTTGCCCCAGTACTTTTTAGACAGAACATATCCAATTTCAGCACTATGGTGTTCCGGCTGCCACCATACAAAGTGAACGGTTCCAATAAATTTACCATTTTCTTTGAGCTCAATGCCCCATGGAACATGATATTGAGACAAAAATGTATTTATAAATGCAATGGTATCAGATAATGAGGAATGAGTATCCCAGGTTACATATCTCGTAACTTCTTCATCCGAAGCATACAAATACATATCTTCTGCGTCATCTAATGTGATTTTTCTCAGAATGAGACGTTCCGTTTCGATCTTTGGCACATTAGCAAACTTTTCAGAAATATTCATAAATCCACCACATCAACAAAATACTATCGACTGACAATAATCTATCATTTATAAATAAATAGGCCAATAGAGGGATACTGGACTGCGATATTGCGGCTCCAAATTTAAGCCATATAATAACCCTGACTTTTCCTAGATTTAACAGGAGAATCGAGTAAATGCGGAGAATATGTAAATTAATGAATTTTCTTCTCAAATAATAAAGAAACAAAGGAGCTGAGCAGTATGAGTAATGTCTTTGCTATTGCAGGTGCCACTATCCTCTTATTCTATCTTATCGCAATAGTCTTCTATGTTTTGAAATCGATTGCCTTGCAAACCCTGGCTGCCAATCGAGGGATAGAGAATCCCTGGTTGGGCTGGATTCCAATCGCTGACCTGTACATCATGGGATTGTTAGTAAAAGAAATGGATGTTTTCGGTTATCGTCTGGATAACCTGGGTCTGTGGTGTCCGGTAATATTTGTTGGCGGAGCGATTCTGACAACGATTCCCGTATTAGGGGTTATTATAAGTGTTGCACTTCTGGTCTTCGCTGTATTGTTTACTTACAGGCTTTTTGAAATCTACACTTCTCAGGCCATTCTCTATACCGTGCTATCGGTTCTATTATGCCTTTTCCCGGTTTTCCTGTTCATCATTCGCAATAATAGTCCTATAAGTTCAACCCCACAAGGGGTTCAACCGCCAAATAATTATTAAAAACCATAAAAACTAAGACTGCATTGCATCGATACCGGGAACGATAGATTGGGGCCCATCCTGTATTTAGGGGATGGGCATTTTCAAACGGTTGGATAATTTGTCGCCGGACAGCAGGGGTAATCTAATATATTTATCGGTATTTCTGCAAGTTTAAATCAATGAAATAAAAATAATTAAAACGCCATCAAAGTGAAACGGGGGAGAGTAACAGAGGCATACCTGCTGAAGGGAATCATAGGTGTGACTATACTCTGCCATGTCACTTTATCTCATGGTTCCATGGCTTTATCCTTTTCCCTGGTTATTGTTGAGGGTCTTGTGAAAGAGAAATAAGGAGGTTGAAGCGCAATGAAGGTCGTATATCATGAGGATTATAACCAGGTTTATACATCCGATCCCGCTGCCGCCCGGGGCAGGATTCAGGCAGTAGTGGATGCCCTGGAAGGGAAGGTCACCTGGGTAACACCGGAACCGGCTTCTGAGTCGGATATCCTTCAGGTCCACACCCAAAGACATGTAGATTCAGTAAAGCGCAAAGGCATCTACGATATCGCTGCTCTGGCTGCCGGTGGGGCCATCAAGGCTGCTCAGATCGGCTTGACAGAGCCTTGTTTTGCCGTGATCCGCCCCCCCGGACACCATGCTTCAGCCGACAATTCCTGGGGGTTTTGCTATTTCAACAATATGGCCATTGCCATCGATAAACTGGTGCGCGAGGGTCAGATAAAAAAGGTTTTTATCCTCGACTTTGACCTCCATTTTGGCGACGGTACTGTTAATATCCTGAACAACCGGGCTTATATCACCATCCGCAACCCTAGCCGGCAGAGCCGCAGAGACTATATAAGAGAGGTGGAGAAAGCCCTGGCCGACACCGATGCTGACATCATCGCCGCTTCAGCCGGGTTCGACAATGCTGAAAAGGACTGGGGTGGGCTTTTAAAACCGGAGGATTACACCACCATGGGTCGGCTGATGTGGGAAGCGGCCCAGCGCAACCGGGGCGGCTGTTTCGGCATTTTGGAAGGCGGTTACAACCACTCGGTCCTGGGGCAAAACGTCCTGGCCTTCATCGAAGGGTTAAAGGGCAAGTAATACATCAAGCTTTGCGCAGACAGGATTCCCCGGCTATCACACCCAAAATGGAGATGAAAGGTTTTTAGATTGTCGAGTTTCCGGGATTGAACAGTACCGCTATGCTGCTTATTTTAACATTATTGGAATGCTGCTGTTTAGGGAACCAGCCAAAAGCCAGGTAGTCTGCCAGCTTCTGACAGGCTACGGCGATGTTGCTGTTTAGAACACCAGTCAAAAGACGGGAACAGATCTTTAGGGCATACATCTTGATAAATCCTATAAGGACGGTTTTGAATGGGCTGCAGGATGTTGAGATTTCCTGCAGCCTGTTGTTTTAATCGGTAAACCTACAGCCGTTTTGTGATCTAGTGCAGGGGCCGCCTGATCAAGCTGCATTTAAGCTTGCTGTCTTAAAAGGCGTTAGCCCTTAAACCATGCCTATACGGCTCTCACCCTTTAAACGGTTTCTATGTCTTACGAACCTGGCGTTTGAATGGAACCAGCATATCTGAGAGTTCGCGCTAACTCCGCTCATATTCAATACATCTTGACCTGACATCGGACATTCCAGGTTGGCAAAAATACTTCCCCCGGCCTGAAGGACGATGGATTTTACCAGCATGTTGGGCTTGCGCGTTATGGATGGCAGGTATACTCGTCTATAAAAGCTTTTAAATCGTCTTGCACGCTTTCCGGGGCCAGTTCTACATGGCAACGATAGGCAGACCGACAGATAACATGGGTAGACACTGGAGCGGTTAAAAAGACAAAGAAAATCCCCAAAAACAATTTAATACTAAAGTAACCCTCCACCATCACAAAGAAAAGGAAAGTCCCCAAAAGAACAAACAGCACACTTAGAGTAGAGCTCTTCGAAAGGGCATGGGCGCGGTTGTAAATATCCGGCAAGCGGATAAACCCAATGGAACTGATAAAGCCGAATATTGTCCCCACCAGCACCATGATGGCAATACCCAATTCAATCAGATTGATTTCGCTCAAAGACAGCACCCCTCTCAAGAAATCTTGCCAGAGCGATAGTACCCACGAAAGAAAGAATGCCAATCAGGAGTATTATTTCAAAAAATGCCCTGCTTTTAAGCAAAATGGAAAAAATCGCTACCCCTGAAATCAGATAAATCCCCAGGGCATCCAATGCCATAACCCGCTCGGAAGCGGTAGGCCCCTTTACCAAACGGTAAATGGTTGCCAATATGGAGAATGTCAAAAAACTTAAGGAAAAAAACAATATCCACTGTATCATGGTCTGGTCACCCTTTTTATCGCTTTTTCGAATCTGATTTGTGACTGGCGAACCCCATCGCTCAGTTCGGGAATATCCATGGCATGTACGTACAACACCTTATTGTCGGGTGAAATCTCTATTACTACCGAACCCGGGGTTAGAGTTATCAGCAAGGCCAGTAAAGTCACCTCCACCTCTCCCTCCAAACTGGTATTCAAAGCCAGTATTCCGGGTTTGATGGTGATCCTGGGCTGTAAGATCTTACCTATAACCACTATACTGGATGCAAATAGTTCAGCAATAAAGATTAAAAACAGCTTTAACACATCCAGTAGAGTAAACAGGTAATACTTGCTGCTGATAAAGCGTTGTAAACCGAATAAGATCAATAAGCCGATCAAATAACCGCTGGTGAAACTCAAAACACTCCAATTATCCAGGAAAAACATCCATAAAACGCCGATTAGACTATTTATCAATACTTGCAGAGAAATGGGGAAGTCACCTTCTTTCCCTTACTTAACATTTTGGGCTAAAACCGCGTCTATATAGAGGTTCGGATTCAGCAGCCCATCTACAGCCAGGTCCACAAATGAATGAATGCCTTCTGCTCCTAAGCCAAGCGCTATGGTTAAAGCCGTCAAGGCGACAATTGGCGGCAATAATCCTTGAGTTGTTCCTTTTTCAGTCTCTGCGGTAAGATTGGTGTGTCCCCAAAATACATTCATAAATATTTTCATAACCGAATACAAGACCATAAGACTGGTAAACAGACCGATCCCGCCCAGCCAATAGTATGCGCTGTGAAAAACCCCCGCGGTGACGAAAACCTTGCCGATAAAACCGCTTAATGGGGGTATCCCTGACACAGACAGGGCGGCAATAAAAAACATCCAGCCCAGTTGGGGATGCAGGCGGATCAAGCCGCTCACCTTCCTGATTTTTGCCGTACCGGTCAAATGAATTACCGTGCCCGCTGAAAGGAAGAGTAAAGCCTTTACAATCATATCATGAAGCAAATAATAGACCATTCCTCTTATGCCCACCAATGAAAAAGAGGCAAAACCAGCCAAAACGAATCCAATTGATATCACCACATTATAGGTGATGATCTTCTTTATATCATCATAAGCCACAGCGCCCAGGGCACCCAACACCATGGATGCTGCTGCCAAAGCCCCGATAAAGAGGTGCGTTGTCCCCGGGTCATGATAAAAAACCAGGGAAAACAGGCGAACCATGGCATAGACTCCTACCTTAGTCAATAAGGCGGCAAATATGGCTGCTATTGCGGTAGGAGGGGCACTGTAAGAACCAGGCAGCCAATAGAAAAGAAACAGGGCTGCTTTTAAACTGAACACGATTAGAAACAACAAGGACACCACGGTCAACAAACCGTCTTGTCCCGATTGCGCAACCCGGATGGACAGGTGAGCCAGGTTTAGGGTTCCGGTGATGGCATATAAGTAAGCCACCGCTACCAGAAATAAAAAAGAAGAGATCATATTGATCAAAACATATTTGATTGACTCTATTAGCTGCATCCTGGTGCCCCCCAGGGAAATCAACACATAAGAGGCCACCAGCATGACTTCAAAACACACGAAAAGGTTAAAAATATCACCGGTCAAAAAAGAACCATTTACCCCGGCAATCAGGAACAAACACAGGGGATAAAAGTAGTGCTGCTCTCTTTCTGCTCCAATGGAAGAAAAAGCATACCACAGGCAACAAAATGTTACTATAGCTGTCGTCAAGACCAGTAGGACAGCAAATGTGTCTGCTGCCAGGGTAATACCAAAGGGTGCCTCCCATCCCCCCAAATAGAGAACTTGGATACCCCCGGTACTAATCTGCTTCAATAATAACACTGCCAGCAGCCCAATTAGCACAGTGGCGAAAAGGCTTAAATATCTATGCAGGCCCAGGTTATTTTTGAAAACTACTAAAACCAGTCCGATAATGACAGGAATAATAATAGGCCCTATGATTAGATTATTCATCATCAAACCCTCTTAGTTGCTCGATATCATCGCTTCCCACTACTGAATAGGCACGATAACTCAATACCAGGAAAAGTGCCGTAGTGGCAAAATTGATGACAATCGCGGTTAATATCAAGGCCTGTGGCAGAGGATCGGTAAAATATTGCTCATTTAAACCGAGTATGGGGGGAACGCCCTTTTTTAGCCCACCCATGGTCAAAATCAGCAGATTCACCCCATGACCAATAATCGAGGTACCCAAGATAATCCGCAACAAGGTTTTAGATAGGATCAAATAAGTCCCGATGGCGAATAAAATCCCCACCATGATTGACATTATGGTTTCCATTTAACGATCATCACCTATACTCGTAATAATTGTCAAAGCTGTTCCGATCACAGCCAGGGCAACTCCTACATCAAACAAAACGGCAGTGGCCAGGATTGTGTCACCCAAAAAGGGCAGATTAACTGAACCGCTGCTTTGGTACAAAAAGGGTTTCCCGGCCATCATTCCTCCCACCCCGGTAAGAGCCGATATCAACACCCCAATTGCAGCCACCGCCTTAAAATCGGCGGAGACATTCTTCCTGATGGTGTCAATGCCATATACCAGGAAGAGCAGGGTAATAGCTGCGGTAAAAGTCAGCCCTCCAATAAATCCTCCCCCGGGGAAATGATGCCCGGAAATAAAGAGATGGATAGAAAAGGTGAGTATGATCACTGCCGCTACTTTGGTAACGGTGCGTAAAATGACATCATTAGGCCGCTTCATCTTTTTTCCCTCCTGCCAAGCGAAGTTTTATCAGTGTATATACCCCAAGCCCGGCCAGGGTAAGCACCAGGATTTCAAGCATGGTGTCAAATCCCCGAAAATCAACCAGGATGGCATTTACGATATTTTTGGCTTTAGCCAGCTCATAGGCGTTTTCATAATAGCTGGAAATGGGTGCAAATAATCTCCGGCCATTAGCTGAAAAGGCTACAACAGCCACAATCATGCCGACCCCTACCGAGACTACGGCATTTATTACCCTGGAGCCGGTAGGAATGCTCTCCTTACGCAGTTGTGGCAGATGGTAAAAACAGAGCAGAAATAATACCGTGGTCACCGTTTCCACCACCAGCTGAGTGAGGGCCAAATCAGGTGCGCGAAAGAGGACAAAAACAAAAACCACCAGAAACCCCAGGGCCCCTGTAGCAATAACGGCGGTCAGCCTTGTCCTGGCCAGGAGAACGGTTACAGCGGTTGCGATCATTCCCAACAGCAAGGCCAGTTCATAAAAGCTAACCACTGCATCCCGGGAAGGGTCAAACGACATGCCCTCAAATAATAGCATGGCTGCTCCCATAACCAGGATAATAAATGTCAGTATATAGAGCAGATAATGCCTGACCGAGCCGGTCATAAAGCCTTTGATTATGGCCAGAGAAACCCCCTCCAGCTTTTCCATCAACAATTCATATAGATTATTCAAGGTCAAACCCAGCGGATAGTAATTATAAATGCGCAACCATTTGCTCCTGGTTATGTACAGCATTATTCCAAACCCTATTACTCCCAGGGTCATCAATAATTCGGCGCTAAAACCATGCCAGGCCTTTACTTCAACATGCATAGAGCCGGCCAATGTGGGCAAAACCGCCTCCCAGGCAGGAATGAACAAATGTTGGGAAAACCCCTGGTGATAGAAAAAGATCCCTATGACCAGAGTTGCCAGTATAAACGGGGAGATTAACATGCCCATCGAGGCTTCACGGGGTTTCTTTTTCAATTTGTGACCTTTTGCTCTGCCCATAAAGGTCTTGAGCAAGATGGTCAGGCAATAAACAAAGGTTAACACACTCGCAAACCAGGCCAGAAATGCCACAATAGTCCCCCAGTAAGGCATATTAAAAACAGGCATTTGGGCAGCGTTTATCAATGCCGTAAAAAACAATTCCTTGCTTAAAAACCCATTGAAAGGCGGCAAGCCTGCCATTGCCAGGCTTCCGGTCAGAGTCAGCACAAAAGAAACGGGCATTAAATGTAGTAAGCCCCCTAATCTCCTAATATCTCGAGTCCCGAGTTCATGGTCGATAATGCCCACCACCATAAACAAACAACCTTTAAATGTAGAATGATTAAACAGGTGAAAAATGGCGGCAAAGATGGCTATAGAGTAGATGGCCCCTTGTGGTGCAGAGACAAAATGCAAGGCCGCAGATCCCAGCCCCAATAAGGTCATAATCAACCCCAATTGGCTAATGGTGGAGTAAGCTAACAGTGCTTTTAAATCATTCTGTTTTAATGCGTTGATAGAGCCATATAGCAAAGTGATCAGGCCGATACCGGAAACAAGCCAGAACCATTCCGGGGTTCCGCCAAAAATGATAGTACAGCGAGCCACCAAATAGATCCCTGCTTTAACCATGGTGGCTGAATGCAGGTAAGCACTTACCGGAGTAGGTGCTTCCATAGCAGCCGGCAACCAGATACTGAAAGGGAATTGAGCTGATTTTGTAAAAGCTCCAATTAGAATCAGAAACATGGCCGGTATAAATAAGGGATGGGACTGGATCATCGCGGCTTGGCTCATCATCTCGCCAATACTATAAGTATCTGTAATGATGTGCAGCAGGAGGAAACCGGCCAGCATCGATAATCCCCCGAAAATGGTAATCAACAATGACTTGCTGGCAGCAGCTCTTGAATTCTGCCGTTCAAACCAGAAGGCAATCAGCAAAAAAGAAGAGATGCTGGTCAGCTCCCAGAAAAGGTATAAAACCAATATATTATCAACAAAAACCAGGCCCAGCATGGACCCCATAAACAAGAGCATATAAATATAAAAATTGTCCAGGGCTTCCTTATCTCTAGACATATAATAGATGGAATACAATATCACCAAAAAGCCCATTCCCGCAATGATGAGGGCAAATATAAAGGACAGCCCATCGATATTGACGGTTAGGTTGATACCATAGGAGGGGATCCAGGGCAGGGTCAGATGGATGGTCTTTCCGGAAGCAATTATAGGTACATAAGACAGAAGATGGCAAAAAACCGCTAACGGAACCAGAAGGATGAACCAACCGATGTGAAGCCAGGTGTTAAACCTCTTGTAGAGAAGAGGGACCAGAAACGCGGATAAAAATGGTGTAGACATTATGGGATAGAACCAGGCCATCCATCCTCCTCCTTATCGGTGCTTATTAAGGGACCGCTGAGAGATAAAATAGATTGACTGTTGATGTGCCATGAGTTATATTCATTGTTAACTCAATGGTATGGTCTTTGGGTTGAACCGAACTTTACAGCGATTCCGAGGTAGATATTAAATGCTGAACAAGAAAAAATCCCGCCTGGACGAAAGTATCCTGGTTTGTGTCTATTATGGACCCAATGGTGAACGGCTCATACGGCGGGGCTGTGCAATCGCCAAAATATTTGATTGCCCGCTTTATATTCTGACTGTAGACCCCAAACCTTTTGACGAATTGGACGCTGAAAAGTCCAATTATATCACCAAGTGGAAACAGTTGGCGACTGAGATAAATGCTGATGGTTTTATCCTCAAGGATAATGAAAGACGGCCCACCCATAAAGTGATTGCCGAAGTTGCACGGCAAAAGAATATAACTCAGATAATTATCGGCCAAACCGCCCAGAGCCGCTGGGAACAAATGACCAAAGAATCGCTGGTAAACTTATTATTACGCGAAATACCTTTTGTAGATTTGCACATCATATCAGTAGCCCGTTATCTCAAAGATCCTCATAGCAATTACGAAAAAGGCATACGCTCCTATTTGATAAAGGAAGACGACCACTTTCGTTTGGTTTTCAAATGCTCCAAAGATGCGGTCTGTGAAGGCATCTTTTTTAAAGAAATCGGTACCGATTTTAATAACGGCATCTATAAATTCATGAAAGATAATGAAACCTTACAGGTAGAGGTAATAGAGGGTATTGTCAAAGATTTTACCTGTGTGGAACTCAATATGGACCAGGACGAAGATGTTTAACCTATTGGTTTAGTATACAGCTTCACTGCTGACCTTCATTTTCTTAATCAGGTGCTGCGTCTTTCCTCGCTGATAGCCTTAACCTTCTTTTTAGCTTGAAAAGATTGTCCCTTTCCGTTACGGGAAAGGGACAACACTTCTAATCCCATCTGTATTCTACTAAAGTACAATTCCTCTATTACCCGTAATTCACCTTGTTGAACAAACCAAACTCTTAGCGATTGCCTGCCTGATCGAGTCCCATGTAATAATCATGTTACTGTATGTGATGACACTTTACTATTATTACATTTATCGCCACGATGAATCTAAATAACAAAATAGCATAATTAGGGTCGCTTTACAAATTGCCAAAGCAGTATATGGCGTCGAGAAAACCAGGTTTATTCAAGATAAATTAACCGCATTTAGGGATTTGCCAACAGAGGGACGTTCTTTTTGTTGGCTATTCTGTTGGCCTCATTTCACTATTTTAATGAACTGCCTGAACAATTCTCCCTCTGAGGTCCTCATCATTTCAAACAGGGCCATCTCGGTGGTAGTGATGACGGCTCCCAGTTCCCGCATACGCTCCAAAGCTCTCATGCGGTTCCAGGAGGTGCGAGACGACACCGCATCCGATGCCACATATATCTGGTAAGGTTCCTTAAGCAGGCCGCAAACGGTCTGGTAAACACAGACATGGGCCTCAACACCAGCCACAAGAATCTGCTCTCTTCCTATTTCTCTCAGTCTTTTCAAAAACTCCTCATTTAAACAGGCGTTAAAGGTCATCTTTTCTATAGCGGGCAGATCTCCCAGCAATTCGCGCAGTTCCGGGATGGTCGGTCCCAGTCCCCGGGGGTTCTGTTCCATCAGGACAATAGGCAGTTGGAAAAGCTGGGCAGCCTTAATCAGTTTCTGCCAGTTGCCATAGATCAGATTGGCCTCATATACCGTCCTGGCCAGGACCCCTTGAATATCTACAATCAGCAAGGCGGTTTTGTCCATTTCCAACATACACCAAACTCCTCCTTATTAGCTATATTATGGCCATTCTACCATGAAAAAGAATAAACCGACTAAACCAAAAACGGATTTTCATGGGCTGCAAGCGGAAACGTAGACAATCCTTTGCTTCAGCCAACCTGCAGTATAAATGGGAGTTATTGCTAATAAGCTGTATAATTTAAGTAACCAAGGTTGAGTAATACTTGCCGGGCGAATGCTTGTGAATCAGGCCTGAAGGTATATCCTTATGAGACATGGGGAGAAGCTATTTCTGACAACGCCTGGCATGACCCGGAAATAAGGGCTGCGGCGTAACGATGTTGAAGTGGTGCTGACGAGTAACATCCCGGCTTAAAGCCAGAAAGGTGATGGTCATGAACATATCATATAACCTTACCGAGAAGAGTTTTAATGAAATAACAGCGGAGCTTGCCCAAACAGCCATGGGCATTTTAAAAGCCGATGTGGTGATACGCGGCGCGAGCATTGTGAATGTCAATACCAGGGAAATCGAGGAGCATAAGGATGTTGCTATCAAACACGGGCGGATTGTCACTGTAGGCAAAGTTGACCATACCATCGGGGAAGACACGCAAATAATTGATGCTGCTGGATACACACTGGTTCCCGGGTTCCTGGACGGGCATCTGCATGTTGAAAGCAGCATGTTGTCGGTCAGGGAGTTCACCCGGGCAGCCTTGCCCAGGGGAACCACCACGATATTTATGGATCCTCACGAGATTGCCAATGTATTGGGCATGAAGGGGGTTCAGATGATGCTGGCAGAAGGCCGGCTAATGCCCATGAAAGTCTATGCCACCATGCCTTCTTGTGTCCCGGCTGCGCCCGGCTTTGAAGATGCCGGGGCGGTTTTCGGTCCGGATGATATCAAAGCGGCCATGAATGATGACCGCATTATCGGTTTGGGGGAAATGATGAATTTCCCCGGCATTATTTACGGGGACGAAAATGCTCACGGGGAGCTTAAAGCCACCCTGGATGCGGGCAAACCGATTACCGGGCATTATTCCATCCCTGACCTGGAAATCGGACTGCCGGCTTATGCTGCGGCCGGAATAGCCTCCTGCCACGAAAGCACCACCAAAGAGGATGCCCTGGCCCGGATGAGGCTGGGGATGTATGCCAAAATGCGCGAAGGCTCGGCCTGGCATGATGTGAAGCAGACCGTCCGGGCCATCACTGAGAATCGTATTGATAGCCGCTATGCGATTCTGGTTACAGACGATGTTCACCCCCATACCTTGCGGGAACTGGGGCACCTCGATCATGTGGTGCGCCAGGCCATCAGGCAGGGTGTCGATCCCCTCACCGCGGTGCAGATGGTAACCCTCAATACTGCCCAGTGCTTTCGGGTAGACCGGCATTTGGGAAGCATATCGCCGGGACGCTGTGCGGATATCAACTTTATCAGCGATCTGGCCGAGGTCAGGGTTGATAAAGTGATGGTGGACGGGAAAATAGTGGCGGAAAACGGCCATATGGTCACGGAACTGCCTTCCTATACCTATCCTGGGGAGGCGCGCCATTCCGTGCATCTCACGGAAAAGTTGTCCCCTCAGCATTTTGTTATTAAGGCGCCGGTTGGTGTTTCCACGGTTAAGGCACATGTCATGGAAATACGCGAAGCCCATGTGGGTACTTATCACCGTCTGATCGAAATGAAGGTGGAAAACGGGCAGCCCCTCTACCGGGAAGCCGGTGATATTGCCAAAGTGATGGTGATGGAAAGGCACGGCGGGGATGGTTCTTACGGTTTGGGATACGTGCAGGGCTTTGGCTTAAAGGCCGGGGCGGTAGCCTCAACTGTGGCTCATGACAGCCATAATCTTTTGATAGTTGGTACCAATGATGAAGACATGGCTCTGGCGGGGAATACCCTGGCTGAGGTTGGCGGCGGCATGATAGCGGTTAAAAACGGTGCGGTGATAGCCTTGCTGCCCCTGCCCATCGCTGGTTTGATGTCTGACCGGACCCTGGAAGAAGTGGCGGAAAACGTGGCCAGGCTGGATCAGGCCTGGAAAGACCTGGGCTGTGAACTGGTTTCGCCTTTTATGACCATGTCTTTGATATCGCTGCCGGTATTGCCTGAACTGCGGCTTACCAATCGCGGGCTGGTGGATTGCCTTAACTTTAAAATGCTGCCCCTGCTGGCGGAATAGACCTGTACAGCTTGATTTTTACAGCCCGGCATGCTAGAGGTAAACTATACCGGTAATTAACAGGGATTGCCAACCATTTTGACCCGGGTCGGCGGGAAGCGACCATAAGATTACGATGAAAGAGGGGATTTATGTGGAAAAAGCAACGCAGGATTTGAGAAAAGAACATGAAGCCATTCTGCATGTTTTGAAAATACTGGATCAGGCCATGTCCAGCAGCAAGCCGGAAGCGGATAAGTTGAAATTTTACGGTGAACTGCTGTACTTCCTCAAAATATTCGCCGACAAATGCCACCACGGCAAAGAAGAACAGTATCTTTTCACTGCCCTGACAGCTCATGGGATTCCCAACCAAGGCGGACCTGTAGGGGTAATGCTCAAAGAACATGAAGAGGGCAGGAAATATATAGCCACCATGAGTGAAGCCCTGGAAGCTCAGGACCTGCCTGCATTTAAGCAGGCTGCTGGCCTGTACCGCGACCTCTTGAGAAAGCACATCGAAAAGGAGAACCAGGTGCTTTTTGTGATGGCTGACAAAGTGCTGGACGAAAGCCAGCAGGATGATATGTTTGAGAAGTTCGAACAATACGAGGAGAGCATTATCGGGCATGGAGTGCATGAAGAACTGCATGCCATGATAGACAGTTGGGCCAGGGAGTTCCTATAAAGAGTTGAGGGTAGTGGATGGTATGCTTCACCGCACCATAGTTTAAACCCCGAAAGGAGGATATGCTATGCCACTAAAGATTATTCAGGCTGACATCACTAAGATGCAGGTAGATGCCATTGTAAATGCGGCCAATGTTAATTTGAGAATGGGAGGCGGCGTATGCGGCGCGATTTTCGCTGCAGCCGGGGCTGACCAGCTGCAAGAGGAATGCAATCGTATCGGCAAATGCCCGGTTGGCGAAAGTGTTATAACCAAAGGCTACGCCCTGCTGGCGCGCTATATCATACATACCGTAGGCCCGGTATGGCAGGGCGGTTCACACAATGAAGCCCAATTGTTGTACAACTGTTATAAAAACTCGCTGGAACTGGCGAAAAAACACGAATGCCGCTCTATCGCTTTTCCCCTGATCTCTACCGGGATTTTCGGCTATCCCAAAGAACCGGCCATCCACATTGCCATTTCCGCCATCAACGAATTTCTAGATACCCATGAAATGGAGGTATACTTGACAATATATGATGAGCAGACTCTGATGCTGGCTGAAAGGATTTTCGCCACCTTTGCTGAATAGATGACAGATGGGGACGGTCCTTTTTTGTCAACTTTTTCCAAAGTTGACAAAAAAGGACCGTCCCCATCTGTCATCAAAGGGAGGTTTTATTGTTGATTCAGGCCGTCCAATTGGCTGAATAATTGAAAAAAATTTTGACATACCTAGAGAAGCTAGGTATATAATATAATACATAGAACAGCTAGGTATAGAGGGGGTATTTGATGAATGTATCCAAAGACCTGACGGCCGCATCGGCTACCCCTCTTATTCTGGCCATTCTCAAGGAGAGCGACAACTATGGCTATGCAATCATCAAGCGGGTGAAGGAGATGTCCAATAACGAATTGATTTGGACCGAGGGGATGCTTTACCCGGTTTTACACCGCCTCGAAGAGCAGGGCTTGATCGAGTCCTACTGGCAGAAGTCAGAATCGGGGCGGCAGCGCAAGTATTATCGTATCAGACCACGTGGACTGGAGGAGTTGGAAATACAAAAGAAGCAGTGGGAAGTTGTAATAGCGACCCTGGCCAAAACCTGGTCTGAACAGACCGATTCTTAAGCATTTAGGTGATGATGTATAGCGGTTTTGACACCAAATAAAAATCCCGGAATAGGGAAGTAGGAGGGTTATGATGTTTGACTTGGAAGCCCAGATAAATTCCTGGCGCGATCATTTGAGAGCCCGGGGCAACTTTACTGAATCCGACATCAGCGAGCTGGAGAGCCACCTGCGTGATGAAATCGATGATCTGATAACCTCAGGGCTCAGCCCTGACGAGGCCTTTTTGATCAGCGTAAAACGCCTGGGCAATGCTGATGCTATTTCCCGGGAATATGCCAAAGTCAACACTGCCAACCTGTGGAAGCATTTCATGCTCGATCCGGTCGACCCGCAGGCAGGATGGCAGAACCGGCGCGATATCATTATGGTGGTGCTGTTTTCGCTTTTGGCCGGAACCCTGATCAAGCTGCCCGAACTATTGAGCCTGAAATGGTTCACAGCCAATCCTGACTTGTACTATGTCAGGAATCTGAGCTTATTCATTCTCCCCTTTATCTCGGTGTTTTTCCTGGTCAAACGAGGGGCCGAAACTGCGGCCTGGCGGCGAATTCTCGGCATATTTGCCTTGTCGGCGGTGCTCATCAATCTATACCCCTCTTATGCTCCGCATCATACCGCAATGCTCAGCGGCATGCACCTGGCCATGTTCTTGTGGCTGCTCACCGGGGTAGCGTATATTGGCCGTGATTGGCAGGGCCGGCAGGGGCGCATGAATTTCATCCGCTTCAGCGGGGAGAGCTTCATCTACGCGGTGCTGGTAATGGCGGGAGTGGTAGTTTTGGGCGGGTTCATCATTGCCATTTTCAAATCCATCGGCATTGATGCGGAGCGCTTTTTCGAGAAATACCTGATCATTTATGGAGGATGTGCGGCGGCCCTGATCAGCATTTACCTGGCAGATGCCAAGAAGAGCGTGGTCGAGAATTTTGCCCCTATCCTGGCCAAGATATTCAGCCCGCTGTTTTTGCTGGCTATGATCGTTTTCCTGGCGGTGATGGTGGCTACCGGTCAGAGTCCTTTTGCGGAAAGGGAATTCCTGATCGCCTTCGATTTTATGCTGGCCATGATATTGGGCCTGGTCCTGTATGTGATCTCTGCCCGGGACATCAACCAGCCGGTCAACCTGTTCGACTATCTTAACCTGGCCCTGATATTAACTGCCTTGATCATTGACGCAGTGGCCCTGTCGGCCATTGTTTCCCGGCTCCAGGCCTTCGGCATCACCCCCAACAAAGTAGCCGCCCTGGGCGAAAACCTGATCCTCCTGGGCAACCTGGCCGGTCTGGCCTGGATGTATGTAAGGTATTTCAAGAGGAGAATAAGCTTTGTCAGATTGGAAAAATGGCAGACTGATTATCTGAATGTGTATGTTATCTGGACGGCATTCGTAGCCTTCGCATTCCCGGTAATATTTAAGTTCGTATAAGTATGCCGGCAGGAGGAAATCAGAATGTCATTTTGCTTCCTTTTACACTTCTCATAACCGCTGTTATTAAGGCCAGTCAATTATCTGCCAGGCCTGGTACAGGTGATTGAGTCAGTGGCCTATCATCGTAAGTAAAGCCCATAAAGAAGCAGGGAGAATCATGCGAATCTCCCTGCAAGCGTCAGCTGCTGTTTATGACATAGTTTTTATGCGGATTAGCGAGGAAAAACCTCGGAATTCATTCCGGAAATTAAACTTCATCGGGATCTGCCTGGCATAGTCAAGATTGTCACAGTCACTAAGAAGAACAGTAAATACTATGGGTTGTTTCGCAGTTGTAGCAGGTTAGGTGAACCGAGAAGCCCCGGGCTTTAGCCCGGGGAGTCGTCACCTCTGGGGGGGTTCCCAGCTCTTGGCGGTGGCCTGTGATATGCGGTCAATTACTATAGCCAGCACCACAATGGCCCATCCGGCTTCAAAGCCTTTTCCTGCCGCAACCCGGTTGGTAGCCTTGAGTACCTCTTCACCAAGACCGCCGGCTCCTATCATGCTGGCGATTACCACCATGGATAAAGCCAGCATGGTGGTCTGGTTGATTCCAGCCAGGATGCTGGGCATGGCCAGAGGCAGGCGCACCTCTTTAAGCATTTGCCAGGTCGAGGCCCCAAACGCCAGGGCAGCCTCCTGTATATCCATGGATACCTGACGGATACCCAGGTTGGTAAGCCTTACAACCGGTGGCAGGGCATAGACCACAGTGGCGAAGACCGCAGGCACCTTGCCCAGACCGAACAACATCAGAGCGGGAATAAGATAGACCAGGCTGGGCATGGTCTGCATGGCGTCCAAGACCGGAGTTATCAACGTATTGAAGCGATCATAGCTAGCCATGGCAATGCCCAGGGGAATACCAAACAGCAATGAAATCAACACTGCCACCACCACAATTCCCAGGGTCTCCATAGCCACTTCCCATAACCCGAAGACACCAATGCTAAAAACCAGGATGCCTGGCAGCAGGGTTTTGTATAGGTTTTTGGTGAGGCGCCAGGAAATAAATGTAACCAATAAAATCCAACCCCACCAGGGCATCCATTTCAAAACATATTCAATTTGCATCAGCATACTTAACACCAGGTTGGATATGGTGTCAAAAAATGGCCCCCACGATGCCACCATCCACTTCACCAGAGCGTCCATGTACGGCGCTAGACTATACTCCCATGCTTCTGGAAACATTGTTGTCACCTCCCAGAAGGCACCGGCAAGGGAACCGCTGCTGCACCTGGCCGGGAAGAAGGCTTGACGGTGCGCCTGGGCCAGCGAAGTGCCTGACTGCTGCTGCCTGGCACAAGGGATCTGGCGTCTTGCACGAAACGCTCCACATATTCATCAGCGGGGTTGTTCATTATGTCTGCCGGGGTTCCTTGTTGTATGAATTTCCCGTCGCGCATCACCGCCATAGTGTCACCCAGGCGAATGGCCTCGCTCAGGTCGTGGGTTACAAACAGGATAGTGCGGTTGAGTTTCTTTTGCAAATCGATCAGGGTATCCTGCATCTCCCGGCGGATCAAAGGATCCAGGCCGCTGAAGGGCTCATCCATCAAAAGGAGATCGCTCTGCTGGACCAAGGCCCTGGCGATTCCGACCCTTTGCCGCATACCTCCTGAAAGCTGGGCAGGATAATAATCCTCCCAGCCCTCCAATCCTACCTGGGCGATGGCCTGCTTGGCCAGTTCCTGTCTTTCCCGGGGAGCTACCCCGCATAATTTCAAGCCAAAGGCCACATTCTCAATGACATTACGATGAGGGAGCAAGCCATAATGCTGAAACACCATAGCTGTCTCACGGCGGCGAAAATCGATTAGCTCTTTCTTGTCCAAATCCAAGACATTGCGACCATTAACCTTTATCTCACCATGGGTAGGTTCAATAAGCCGTGGAATGCAGCGGATCAGGGTGGATTTTCCGCTGCCCGATAGGCCCATGATAACAAAAACCTCACCACGCTTGAGCTTAAAGGATACATTGCGTACCGCTGCTACTACACCGTCATTTTGCAGTCTATCAAATGAATCGGCATCATTCAGGTCAATATCTGTAGTCGGTTTGCCGAACACTTTCCACAAGTTATTGACTTCCAGAAGGATACTATGATTGCGATTATCTGTCATAACTAATTCACCTCGTTTAAGGCCTGCTCCACCTTCTGGGCAACTTCCTCCGGAATCCAGCTCTTCCATCGCTCCGGGTACTTCTTCAAGAAATAAATGGCGGCTTCTTGGGCATCACCGTTATTTTCCTGCATGTAGGCCAGGAAATCGTTATTTTCTTCCAGACTGGTCTGGTATTTAGAAACTAATTCCACTACCTCAGGGGCTCTGTCTTTCAGGCTGGAGTGAACCCCTTTTAATACCTGGGCGGCGGGAAAGGCACAGCCGCGGTTGTTGGGATCATTGTATACTTCGGCATTGTATTCGGGTTCTTCCAGCATGGTCATATCCAATTGCCCCATAACCCAGGTAGGTTCCCAGTAATAGCCCACCCAGGGCTGTCCCTTTTCATAGGCTGCAACCATCGAAGTGGCCAGAGCGGTATCGGAACCGGTGCTGAAAAGATTAAAGGTCTGGTCTAATCCATAAGTTTTGAATTTGGCTTCATTGATACCAGTCACAGCCCATCCAGGAGGGCTATTGTGCAATCGCCCTTTAGTGGGTACTTCCGGGTCTTTGAAAAGCTGCCAGTAACGGGGCAGATCAAAAACCGATTTTAGATCCGGCGCCATCGGCTCAATACCCCGCTCAGGGTCGCCTTTTATCATATAGGTGGGTACATACCAGCCCTGGGGAGCGTCGGGATAATTTGACCCCAGATCCAGGATCGCCCCGCTGGAAACCAATTCATTCCAGGGCTCTTCGTAATTGTCCTTCCATACTTCCATGGTTATGTCAATGTCACCCCTGCTCATACCCTGCAGCAGAGGCAGAGTTTCGCCAAAGGTGTACTGCGGTTCAGGATAGCCATAGCCATGCTGCAGGATAAATCCCACAATACGATTGTGAACTTTGACGCTATCCCAGGATACATCGGCCATTACCAGTTTTTCCTTTTGCTCCCCATCGCCGGTGGTGCTGCCGCTTCCGCCGCACCCTGCCGCGAACAATCCAAAAATGATCAACAGAAAAAACGACAAAAGTCTAACGGTACTCTGGCCAGAAAATGATTTAATTGTGTTCATGGAATACCTCCTACCGGCCTGAAGCCACGGTCAGCCGGAGAGAGCTTAAGATAGGAGAAATATGCATATGAAGCAGAACAGAATAGAAAGGTATGATGAAAAAATTGATGGCTGCAGAGGGCAGCCTGCTTAACATCTAAAATCCCTATTCCTGCCTACGAGGTTAGCTGACGGGCTCGGGCCAGGGTTAGCCCTATTCCAAAACCGCTTATCGGGTTTTTGAAAACTCGCCCCATTAATTGGTTCCCCCGCGTCTCGACTCCGAGGCTTCGGCCTATTCTTGTCTTTGATCACTGTGACTTATTAATCCGCGGATAATGCCTTTTGGCATCATCAGGTGGACGCGATTACTTCGTCAGGCCATCCCCCCTTTAGCAAAAAGCCTTTATTAAGGCAGTATAAAGGAAAACTACGGTACAAGATTGACTAATGCAGTAAAAACGGCACTGCGAGAACTCTACAAAAACAAGCATATAGTATAATTGTGGCAGAATTGTGGCAAAGCCTGGCTGAGGAGCTTTGCCTGAGCCTTCAAACCCCAATATTATGGGCTTTTTAAAATAGGAAAAATTTTTCCACATGACACCTGGGCATTCCCTTGATCGATGGTTCGGATTTCCGGCTGTTTAGTGATTTTACCGGATTGAGCCCATGGTGCCATGTAATACCTGGTGATTTTATAGTTAACCGGTCTAATTGCGCTTATAGCCCCAGTATAGAAGTGTTGCATGCTTAGTCCTGCAAGGTTGGTATCACTTGTGGGGTGTTTTTCTTGCAATCCGGTTTAATTAACAAAGACAGATTTTCCCGGTTCGGTTAATGGTATTATTAGGTTAATGCGGTAGGTATGGCAGTCCTATGCAATAGCAAGTTAGTGAAAAGTTTGACCAGAAGAGTAAAAAAAGATAAGGAAGTTATTCATGTGCAAATAAATAGTATAACCTCACGACAGATAGCCATGGCTTTTACCGGGAGTATACTCGGGGCTGGGTTTGTATCAGGGCAGGAACTGATGCAGTTCTTTGCGGTCTTTGGCAGTTATGGATTGATGGGAATGCTTCTGGCAGTGCTGATGTTGTTGCTGCTCAGCTGCCTGGTTATGAAGATTGCAAACCGAACCGGCATTACAGAGTTTGACAAAATCATTGTAAGAAAAGAAATACCCTGGCTTCGGGCAGTATTTGGCGGGGTATTTGTCTTTTTCTTGTTCGGGGTGATAGTCATTATGATAGCGGGGGCCGGAGCGCTGCTGAACCAGGTCTTGAGCATTCCTGCGCTCATTGGCAATGTGCTGATGACTGTTTTCCTGGGGGTGGTGGCACTGTGGGAAGCTAGAGGGGTATTGACCGCTTTTAGCATCACAGTTCCCGTTTTGATTGTGGTTGCCGTAATTTCAGGCATTTTGTCATTCGTCTTTATTGGCGGCAGCAATATGGTTGCCAGGCCGTTTTCCCAAGAAAATCCTTTACTCGGCAACTGGCTGTTCTCGGCGATTCTATTTGTATCCTACAATATGATGGTGATAATCTCCATACTGGTACCTATAGCCCCGGAAGTAGCAGGAGACAGAATCATTCATCGCGGGGTTTTTCAGGGGGCCTTACAACTGTTGATCATTTTCGCGTGTATTTTGCTCCCTTTGATCTTTAATCAACCTGCCCTGGCAGGGACAGAACTCCCCATGCTTACCCTGGCCGAGAGGATACATCCCATATGGGGATTGGTCTATGCCGTGCTACTGTTTTGCGGAATGTTCGGGAGTTCATTATCCTGCCTTTTCGGAGTGACTTACCGCATAAAGAAGATTAAAAATGTAAAGGGAACCACCCTTATCCCGGCATTGATGGCTACAGCTTTCATGGGGAGTATTGTCGGCTTTAAAGAGCTCATCGGCATTATCCTGCCAATCTGCGGCTATCTGGGGTTCTTTGCTATGATAGGTATTGTCATGCATTTTTTGTCGTTGCAACAGAATGCATAAACTAATGACTTTTGAGAATTGATGGGGTGCATTGCCGCACTGAACGTTATCAGGGGAGAATACCCGATTCAGTATCTGCACCAATTCGTGCCACAGACGATAATTATGTTTCGACAGGCAGCTTGCGCTTTTCCACCAGGGCCGCTTTTGTTGAGGTGCACTGTATTATAGTTTATCTTCTTCCTCATCTAGGGCGTTTTCTATGTTTTGCTGCTTTCTTTTATTCAAATAATACAACAAAGAAAAACTCAGAAACGCTCCAGCTGTTCCGCATAAAAACGTAATTAGGCTAGTAAATAGCCAGAGGTTAGGAGGGGCATTTTCCCCATAGCGGGCATAATTGGCTATTCCTGTCACTACACAGATGGTAAAACCACAAACCAGACTATTTATTATAACCAATTTGAACCCAGTGTTTTTCCTGCTGTACAAATCGTTTCCTGATGTTAAGTTCCTGATTAGGAGATAAGAGCAGGCTCCAAAAAAACAGATAAATTCAGCCGCATAATGTGCAAAAGGCACATTTAATATAAACTGCTGCACTAATATGGCAACCAACAATGCCAATAGCAGCAGGTTGCAGGTTTCGCTGCCGATTTTGCGTTTTTGGGCTATAGTTCGTTCATCCTCAATTAAGTCTTTCATGGCGTCTCCTCCCAAAATAATTCATCTAACGTTTTGCCCAGCGCGCGGCATATGGCAATGCAAAGTTTTAATGAAGGGTTATATTTTCCCGCTTCAATCAATCCAATGGTTTGACGGGTAACCCCTACCAATTTGGCTAAATCCTCTTGTTTCATTTCCCGTTCAATTCGAGCCACTTTCATCCTTATGTTTTTCATAAGCAACCTCCACATTGCCTATTATAACATATAAATTGCATAATGTAAAATATATATTGCATATTGGACTAGGATTGCTTTTCTGCCCTGTATAAGTTTTAAATCTTTTTTCTTGTTCTGGCCGGCAAAAAAGCCCACTCCACAGATGCTGGAGAAGGTGGTTGCTGGTTTATCGCTTTTGCCCTGGATGACTGGGACAGCAAGGGCTATCTGGTAATGGGAGCAGTTCCACCCATGCTAGTTTTCGCAGAACTGCCCTGTTGAGGTACGTTAATGAGACAGGAGATGTTGTTGATAATGAAAAAGTTTACATATAGAAAAGTTGACGCTTTTACTTCAGGAAAATCGCGGGGTAATCCTGCTGCCTATTTGCTGACCGGTCCTTTACAACTGACAGAGAACGAAATGCTTGCCATAGCACAGGAACATAAAGGCTTCGTATCCGAGGTAGTATTCTGTTCGAACTCGGACCTAGCGGATCTGAAGCTCACCTATTTTTCTTCTGAATGCGAGGTGGACTTCTGTGGTCATGGCACCGTAGCCACCGTGTATGATATCATGCGAAGCAATGATAAGCTGCGCAGTAAAAGCGAAATTACTATTGAGACGAACAAAAAGGGCTTGCTTACCGTCTATAACCGTATCAACACTGATGATGCCGTCTATATCACAGCCCCCCAGGCACAGTGGCTGCAGATAACGGTTTCACGGGATGCGATTGCAGATGTGCTGGGACTTGCCCCCGAGGCGATCTGCAGCGATCTTCCGCTTGCCTTTATAGACGCAGGTCTCAGAACGCTGATTGTCCCTGTAGCTGAATTTGACACCGAAGTGTCAGTTTATCCAGAGCTGGAGCGGGTGAAGGAATTCTGTCTAGGCCATGGCATAGACATCATACTGATTTTCTGTATGCAGACCAGTTCTCCAGACTGCTGTGCTCATACCAGGGTGTTGGCAGCAAAATTTGGTTATCTGGAGGCTCCTGCCACTGGATCCGGCAACAGCGCTTTTGCTTATTATATGCTGCGATATAAACTGTGGGATGGTACCCCGACCAAGGTTGAGCAGGGCGGGGACAACATAGTTTTCAATGCGGTTCGTCTTATGAAAAACGGGGATAAGGTTCTGTTCGGCGGAAGTGCCACCCTCCGCATCGCAGGCCAATATTTTATGTCATAAAGCTTATTTGAAGCCGAAGCCAACAATAGGACATACTTTTTGCTGGCCTCTTTCTTATCCGCGCTAATATAATGACAGACAAACAGGACATAAACCATGTGGATGCCATAGACGATAATTATGTTTCGGCAGGCAGATTGCGCTTTTCCACCAGGCGGGTGCCTATCAGCAAGACTGCCAGGGCTATAAAAGAAACTACTATAGCGGTATAGTAGCCTAGCTTCAGACCTTGATCAAGCATGAATCCCCCCAGAGCCGGGCCAATAGACCGCCCCAGGCTGTCATAGCCCTGTAATATGCCCATGGCTGAACCCTGTGTGCCCTGGGTGCGCTTGGATACGGCCGCAGAGATGGAAGGGCGTATCAAACCTACACCAGCAGAAAAAACCACCATGAATGCGATAGAACTGGGAATATTGAAGGTGAAGGTGAACAGCACGAAACTCAACCCCATCAGTATGATCCCGGTCGAGGCGGTTTTTTCCTCTCCCCAATGATTGATCATTCTGCCCACCAACAGTCCCTGCACCAGCACCGAACCCACTCCGGCAGCGGTAAAAGCCCAGCCGATATCCCGCGCTGTAAAGGACAGCTTAGCCTCAGTGAACAGGGCGAAGGTGCCATGGTGTATGGATTCTCCTATACTGGCAAATAGAATCACCACAAACAGCACCACAAACGGGCTGTGTATACCTTCCAAAAGCGAAGCCCGTTCTATTTTACGCACCACCCGCTGCTCAACAGCAAGGGATTCGGGCATCCACAACCACAAGGACACAGCATTGGCCAGGGCTAAAAGCCCTGCAAACACAAAAGGAAAGGACAGCGATATGGTCGACAGCAGCCCGCCGACGGCAGGACCAAAGATCATGCCCATTCCCATCGCCGCACCTACCAGTCCCATTGCCTGGCCTCGTTTTTCCAGGCTGGTGGAATCGCCCACATATGCCATGGCGGTAGGCATGGTGGCACAGGACAGAATGCCTCCGGCAATCCTGATCGGATACAGCATCCATAACTGTGTAGCATAGCCAAAAAGAATAAAGGTAACCGCAAATCCCAGTACCCCGATTAGAAGCACTGGTTTTCTGCCCATCCGATCGGAATAAGCCCCCCAGATAGGAGCAAAGATGAACTGGCAGATGGCATAAACGGTAATCAGCATACCCAGCTGAAAAGCGTTAGCTCCCATCGATTCAGCGTAATAGGGCAGCACCGGCATTATTATGCTAAAGCCCATCCCCACCAGAAAGATTGAAATAAACAACAAAACCAGGTGCTTGCCAAGCCCAGTTTTTTCCATAATCTATCAATCCTTAAAATTTCAGTATAACGCCAGTACCTCAACAGAGGCGACAATTGGGCAGAGTCAATTAGGGACGCTTCTTGCCTTACCTTCTTATTTTATCTTTCAGACTAAGCTATGGCAAACAAGACATAGTGCCTCCTTGCGAGTGTCGATAATGAAAAGATCATTTGATTGGAGCATCAATTTGCGTTAACAGCGTTCAAATCTTTATTTTTCATGATTATCTTCCTTAATAATAACGATATTGCCTTCCACATGGCGTTTCCCCATTAAGTGTCTGGCTTTGCGGTTGGCCACAGTGTCAAATACGATGGAAAAATCATAGTTTTCCGGATAAAGCTCGCTGGCCGGAACGAAGAGCTTGATGCGTTTGTGGTTTACCAGCTTTTTGCGGCCTTTTATCTGTACACCGATTTCCCCCTTTTCATTGGCCAGGGCATAAACGATGCCGATCTCCTTGCGAGGATAAACCCACACGCTGTCGCCAATATTGAATGAATCGCGGTGCAATGGCTTATCCGGTTTTGACTCTGCTTCTTTAATGATTTTGGGCGAACTGCCGGCCTGCCTGGGAGGAGGGCTATCCTGAGGCACCGTGGACCCAAATGGTTGAGAATTATTTCCATACGCCACCTGGTAGGCGCGCTGCAGCATTTGCCGGGGCAGGCCCAGCCTTTCCGCGATATGCAGTGCACAGCTTTCACCGGCCTCCCCGATCTCCAGCCGGTAGAGAGGCTTGAGGCTCTCTTTGTCGAAGGTCATGCAGGCGTTTACCAGTCCGGGCTTCATGGCCGCATATTCCTTTATTTCCGGGTAGTGGGTGGTAACCACAAACAGGCAGTCCCTGGCTATCAGCTCATCCAGGATGGCCACGGCCAGCCCCATGCCCTCCGCAGGATCAGTACCGGAGCCGAGTTCATCGAGCAGCACCAGGGATTCTTCATCAGCCTGCTTTAAAATCGCGATGATGTTTTTCATATGCGAGGAAAAGGTGGACAGGTTTTCGGTGATGCTCTGCCCGTCGCCGATGTCGCACATGATCAGATTGTTCAGGCAAAAGTCGCTGTTCGCCTCGGCCGGCACATGCAGCCCGCTCTGCGCCATCAAAGAGAGCAATCCCACGGTTTTGAGGGCAACGGTTTTGCCGCCGGTATTCGGCCCGGTTATGACTACCCCCTTGTATTCATACCCGCACACAAAGTCGAGCGGCACTGCAATATCCTGGTCAAGCAAGGGATGCCTGGCGTTTTCTATGCAAATCTGCCTGTTTGTATTGATTTTGACCGGAGCAGCTTTCATGGCCATGCTGAGCTTCCCTTTGGCAAACAGGAAGTCCAGTGTTTCCATGGCTTCCATATTAAGTTTGATGGCCTGCAGATTATCGCTGATCAAGGCTGTCAGGGCGTACAGTATACGCCTGACCTCGCTGTCTTCTTCGATTTGCAGCTGGTTTAGCTCGGCCTGCAGCCGGGCTACCGATGCCGGCTCGATAAAACAGGTACTGCCGGTGTTGGACATTTCGATAACAGTACCGGTCACATCCTTTTTGTGTTCGCGTTTTACCGGCAGGGTATAACGCCCGCTTCTAACCGCGATAAAATGCTCCGAGAACCAGGCTTTGTTTTTCCGCAACAAGGCTTCAAGCCTGGATTTGATCTGATCATTGGTGATGAGTATTTGCCGCCTGATATCGGCCAAGCGGGGCGATGCCCTGTCATCCACCGTGCCATTCCTTATACAGCGCTCGATCTCGTATTGCAGATCGGGCAACTCATCTATCGATGCCCCGATCCAAGCCATCTCTGCACCGGTTGACTCGGCTTTGTGCAGATAGGCTTTCATTCTCCGGCAGGAGGCCAGAAATGTGGAAACCTGCTCGATCTGCTCCGGCATGAGCATGGCGTCGACAGCAATCAGGTTGATCACCCGCCCCAGTTCGGTCATGGACGCCAGGGGCGGCAGGCCGACCTGTTCGATAATGCGCCGGGCCTGCGTAGTTTCCTCTATCCTGCGCCTGACCTCGCTTTCGCTCAATGATGGAACCAGGGCCAGGCTGCGGTTTTTCGCGGCCTCAGACAGGGCCTGTTCTGCCAGTTGGGCGAGTATTTTATCAAACTCCAGGGTGGTATAGTTATCCATATGAACCTCCTCATAAAAACAAATGCCCGTGGGAGATACCGCAACTCAATATGCAGAATGCTCCCTGCGGGCACAATTGTCTATAAATTAAAACTGCGCGGCCAAAACGTCTTGCCACGCACCAGTATTTGCATGGATTGAAGCAGTCTGTCCGGTATATCTTTCAAAAGGCATCACAAAAACAGGGTAGTACCCCTCGAAAATGCGCCTTTTGCAACTTATCTAGTTGAGTTCCACCGTGACGGACAGAACCGACATCCACACGCCACCTTTTTATTATTCCATACTCAGCATAAAACCATCTGCTGCGGTTGTCAATATAAACAGGCCATGATTGATCCTGTGCACATAGCTGGCTCCTGTTTGGTCAGCAGTCATAACACCGATCAATGGCTGCCAGATAATACTACTTTTGAGCCACAGTTTACACCAACCGGCTGAGTTGGCCACTGTGCTGATGTATTTACTGCCGCCAGTTACCTGATTACCGGCATGTTGGGTATAATGACCTGTTTGTCGCTGTGCCGATGAGGGCACGGGTTTTAACACACCTGGGTTAAGGAGCTAATTGCTTCCCCGGGGGTTGGCGCTGTTTCGCTCTGGTTTTCCAGCTTTCTCCTGTCAACCATGCGATACGGTTCTTCATACCAGCCATTGTCAATCATGATATTGATCCCATTCTCGATAAACGTGGCAATTTTGGCCGCAGCCCAGGTATATATGGCGTTCAGGTCGTGGCGCGGGCTGTAGATCGAAGCTGTGACATAGCTTGAAATGCTGGCTGAGGAGATCAGTATGGAATGGTACATCATCAGTCTGTTGGAAAATGGCGGGACGGTTGATTCATTTACCATATCATCCCAATGTGCTGCAACAGAAACGTCTTCGTGCAGCATAATCGATCTGAATGCGTCTATCAGTTCGTCAGCCAGGCTGATCCCGCGGCTCATGTAGTTCCTAACCTGTTCAGATGCAGTAGTCTGTTGAAATCCCATCAACAGCCTTTTGCCAATGTTATTGGTGGTGATGCTGTAAAAAAGGTTTGATATCTCCTGGGCCAAAAGGCTGCGTTTCTCACCCAGGAATCCGCTCAAAAAGTCTTGTCTTTTTACATAATCCGCCCCTTTAGCAATCGTAACGATAGGAGGCCTTATATAAAGGCCTTTGGACAGCAACAGGTTTACCGTATTGTTATACAGGTGCATGGACGAATTAATGCAATGTTCGTAGAAATCGCGAACATCGGCTCGACCTGAGGTGACCAAGGACAGGCTGTTGATAGCCAGTGCGATCTTGTTGGCATTGATGATGTAGTAGAGGTAATAGGGATCTGAAAACAATTTAGGGGCCTTAAGGTCTACATCTTCGTCTTTGAAGCCCTTGGGAATGGGCAACCCCTCCCTTTGCAGGATATCACTGGCTTGTTTAACTCTCAGGCTGCATATCTGCAGGGCGTCCTCTACCAGCGGCCTGATCTCAAAATCTTCGGTGGTTTTATGGAAATGCTTGAATACACAAACGAATAGAGAGTATTGCATATAAGTATTCCACAACGAGCCTAACTCCGCGGCACTAAGCGGTACATTATCGATTGCTGCAATAGCCCTGTCTTCCATAAGGTTGGGGTCATATTGGGTTTTCATTTCATCCTCCGTCAAAACCTGGTTTTGCATAGTTTATCCGGATATTCTGTGGTTATTCATTCCAGGACTGCAACTGACGGTTACGGAGGCCCTGAAAACGGCATGATTAAGATATAGGGTGTTATTGACCTTCAGATTGGGGTTATGTTAATATTATTTACGATTGAAGGGGAGTAGCTTACAAGTTATAAGGCCAACAACCGGATTAAAAACGCCTGGTCTTATACTCCTTGAGGGAAAGCAAGACCTTTGATATATCCAGGCTGACCGCCGGGCTATATTGAGGGTCTTTTTGTCTAGCAGCACATGGCCTGGGAGGACAATACTTTGGAGTTGGTCGATTTCGTGCTGCACATCGACAGCCATCTGGCTGAAATCGTGCAGGACTATGGACAATGGACGTATTTGCTCATCTTCCTCATCATATTCAGTGAGACCGGATTTGTAGTGACGCCGTTTCTGCCCGGAGACTCGCTGTTGTTTGTGATCGGGTCGCTGGCCGCCAATGGGGTTTTCAGCCTGGAATTGGTGTGCATCACCCTGCTGGTAGCCGCGGTGGGCGGCAATACGCTTAACTACTATATAGGTAGGTATATTGGCCGTAAAGCCTTTGACATCAAAAACAGCCGTTTCATCAAACAGGAGCATTT
>LFSQ01000055.1 GCA_001512785.1 Syntrophomonas sp. DTU019 | reverse complement strand
AGGGTATGTGCAGTTCACATCAGATACGCAATGTTGTAGTGGAACAGCTTTTGTTAGAAGACTTAAGACGTGTAACCTCCTTTGCCAAAGACCATGAACAGGAATTCATCCGTATAGTTATGAATAATTCAGAAAAGGAACTTGCCAAAGAACTCCGCCAAAGTCAAAAGGAATACGAACAAGCACAGGCTCGCATTGCTGACATAGACAAAATCATTCGGAAACTATATGAGGACAATGTGATGGGCAAAATTCCCGAAGAACGTTTTTACAAGATGTCGGCTGAATATGAAGCTGAGCAGAAGGCTCTGGAAGAAAGGATAACCAAATTAAAGCATACTATTGATACAGCAAATGAACAGTCCCTCAATACCGACCGATTTTTGGCACTGGTTAAAAAGTACACAGAAATTACAGAATTGGATGCAGAGATTATCCGAGAGTTCATTGACAAAATTATAGTATTTAAGGCTGAAAAAGTAGATGGCCGCAGAACCCAGCGGATTCAAATTTTCTATAACTGCATTGGCGCTATCGACTTACCAAACTAAACGAAAAACGGCATAGCCGAATATCAACGACTATGCCGAATTTTTCAGGAATTACAAATCCCTATCTGACCGCTCCTAAGGTTCGTCCCTTTATTCGAAGCTTTCCACTTTCCCCAGAAGATACATGAAAGCAAAAGCGGGTATTTTAATAATCGGTTTGGCTGTATTAAGCGGGACCACGCCATAATCATCTGGCCGTTTAGTAACCATTATCGCGCTGATGGTATCATCCCTGTTGGCCAGTTTAACGATGGCTTCAGCAGGCCCAAGCGAAGTATCTTCTCGATGTTTGATTTCAATAAGGATTTTCCCCTGAGGAAGTGCTACTACCATATCAATTTCCCTGTCGCTTTTCGAATCCCTGTAGTATCCGACTTTTGCCCAAGTATTGCTGTAGTAGGATATGATATGCTTATATGCTATCGTTTCAACGATAGTACCCATCTCGTGAGGATCGGTCAAAACCTTTTCATCCAGCATAAGTACAGCATTTCTTAGAGCGACATCGGCAACATACGTTTTAGGCCTACCTCTCAAGACCTTCTTGCCTTCGATATTTACTGGCTGGCTGATATAAATAAGGTTGGCCTGCTCCAAAATAGTCAAGTAATTGGTTATGGTTGGCCTGGAAATGCCCAACTCTTTCGATATGGTTTCTTGATTTATGATTCCTCCGCTATGCAGGCAAAGGTATAGGAATATCTTTTCTAAATCCATCACATTGCGGGTTCCAAAAAGTGTGGTTAGATCCCTTTTCAACACCTTGTCGGCCACATCTTCGCGCAAAATCCTTTGTGCATACATCCTGTCATCCGACAAAACCAACTCTGGAAAGCCGCCAACCAGAAGGTAACGCTGAAAATGCTTTTGAATCTCGGATAAACTAATCATCAAGCCCGCTATTTCTTTTGCCTCCAATTGGTGTAGGTTTGCGGGGTCAAACTTCACAGGCAGCTTGGGCTTTTGAAGCTGAATAAAACCCAGATATTCATAAAATGACAGGGTAGGAATCTTGATATTTACCCAGCGGCCAACGCCGCTTTCGATTCCTTTAGTTTCAACCAGGGGGCTGGCAGAGCCGGTAACCATGATTCTATAATTGGGGTTTTGGTCATAAAGGGTCTTGAGCCAGGTATCCCAATCCTTGGCATATTGGATTTCGTCAAAGAAAAGGTAAATATCATCTTCCGTATTTCCTGCAATCGTCTCGATAAATAAGGTTACGGCATCTAATATAGTAAAGAACTTCAACAATGGGTGATCAAAGGATACATACAGAATATTTCTGTGCGAAACTCCTTTAGTCAACAAATCAGCAATAAACTGATAAACCAGAGTGGTTTTACCGACTCGCCTTGCTCCCGAGAGAAAGACGATCCTGCGTAGCGTTTTGTGACGCAGCATTTTGGAAATATCGTAAAAGGCACTGCGTCGCACAGGCTTATTAAGATTAATGGGAAAATTGCCGGTTGTCCACCAGGGGTTATACCCAATAAGGACGGTCAGCAATTGCTCGCTTTCTAAGAAGGCCATCATATTACCTCCAGAAAATCAACTCTGTTTTATATTATAATGGTTAAAACGTAAAACATACTTTATATTATGCGCGTAATTTCGTAAAGTTATACCATATTGCTTTGGATTTTTCTAATTTCTGCGGGATTGCGAATTGAATAAGTGTCAAGCCTAGAGTGCACTCGCCGTAGTACAGCATTTCATCAAAATTTACTACAATCTGGAAGACTTTGCATTATTATTGCATTCTGAAAGGAAAATACATATCCTTGGCGAATATCCAAATAATGTTTATTCCCTAATTAATGACATTAGCCAACAAATAATGACGGGTATTAAAGAAAACGGGGAATCAGAACACTAATGCGTAGAATTATTGCATCATTTATTTTCTTCCTCATAATCATGCCGGTTATGGCAACACCCTGCTTTGCCGCCGAAAACAGCATCAGTTGGACAGAGGATGAGCTTGCCTTTATGGAGGAGCATCCGGTGATTCGGCTGGGAGTAGATCCCGGGTTTGTGCCCTTCGAATTTATCGATGAAGATGGTGAATACAAGGGAATCACAGCAGACTATCTTGCTTTAATAAGTGAAAAAACCGGTTTGCAATTTGAAGTCGCAAAAGGCCTAACCTGGCCCGAAGCATATGATGGGGCGGTAAAAGGGGAAATTGATGCACTTCCCGCCATTGGCAAAACCAAGGCAAGAGAAGAACACTTCCTTTTTTCCGAACCTTATTATTACTATAAAAGAGTTATCGTAACCCGTGATACAGATACCGAGATATTAAGCATAGATGATTTAGAAGGATTTACTATAGCTGTGCAGCGCAATAGTTCGCATCACAGCTACTTGTTGTCGTACCCCATCAACCTCAGTCTTTATGAATCCGTCGAGGCGGCCTTGGCTGCTGTAGTAACAGGTACAGAAAGGGCCTTTATCGGTAACCTCGCCACCACCAATTACCTCATACGTACAAATGGTCTGACCAATCTCAGAACTGTTCCTTTTGAGCCTGAAAAACAACAAGCCTTATATTTTGCTGTTCGCAAAGACTGGCCTGAACTGGTAAGCATCTTTAATAAAGCCATGGGTTCGATTTCTGAGAGCGAAAAACTGGCCATCAATAACAAGTGGATCGAATTGGATACCGACATAGACTACGGCCCTATCATTCGTGTTCTGTTGATGGTCGGCGCTTTAATCGCCATAGTTTTATCTGTGTCGCTTTTCTGGATTGCCCGGTTGCGAAAAGAGATTTGGCGAAGAAAACAAATCCAGCTCGATTTGGAAAAAGCCAAACGCGAGGCTGAGGAAGCCAATGAGTTCAAGTCAAATTTTATGGCCAGGATGTCCCACGAGATAAGAACCCCTCTCAATACCATAACGGGCATGTCATACCTATTGAAGAAGACCGATATATCCTTAACCCAGCGTATGTATATTGACCGTGTCATACAAGCGGCCAACAGCATGCTGAGTATTATAAACGATATCCTTGATTTTTCTAAAATCGAAGCAGGAAAAGTTGAGCTGGAGATATCCTCTTTCAGCATGGACCAGGTAATTCAAGATGTAGTTAATATTGTTTGCTACAAGATAGATGAACAGGGAATCGGGTTCCGATTGACCAAAGACCCCCTGGTCCCCAACTGGTTTTTTGGTGATTCTAAGAGGATCCAACAGGTCTTAGTAAATGTTTTAAACAATGCCGCCAAATTCACCAGTGCCGGTGAAGTGTCGTTGGATGTTCGTTTAATAGCCAAGGAAAATGACAAATACCATATCTCATTTACCATTAAGGATACTGGCATAGGTATGACACCGGAACAGATAAATAAGCTCTTTTTGCCTTTTGAGCAAGGCGATAGCAGCATCAATCGCCGTTTCGGAGGCTCTGGCTTGGGATTGTCTATCGTCAAAAACCTGGTAGATATGATGGGCGGAGAAATACAAGTGTTCAGCACGCCCGGAGAAGGCTCCACCTTTGTCATTAGATTATCCCTGACGGTTGATAAAGAAAAGGAAGCTGTATATATAAAAGCCTTATCAGCCAATCACTTTAGAGATATAAGGACCCTGGTTTTGGAAAAATCGGGTGCCAATATCAACCTGATTAAAGCTATTTGGCCAGCTTTGGAATGCACTGTGAGCTTACCAGTTCAGAGGCCAGTGCACTAAGTATGCTTGAAGCCGCCAACGGAATATTTGCCAGGCCCTTCGACCTGTTTATTATTGATTACGATACTCCGGCTGAAGGCGGTTTCAAGTTTATTGAGGCCATGCGCAACAATAATAGAATTGTCAAGCTGCCCAAAATTCTAATGCTTTTGCCGATGATGCGAGAGGATTTATTCGATGAACTTGATGAGCATGGAATTGATATGGGCATTGGAAAGCCTATTACACCCTCAGTATTACTCAACGGGATACAGGACCTTTTCAATCTGAAAGCATTTTCCAGTTCCCGGCCTTCGGCAAGCAGAGAACCCGGCCTGACCAAACTCGAAAAGCCATATCATATTTTGCTGGCCGAAGATAACAAGACCAACCAGCTGATTGCCAGGTCACTTTTAGAACTGGTGGGGATAGAATCCATAATTGCCGAAGATGGCAAGGAAGCTGTAGAACAGTATCAGAAGCATAGGGAAATCATTGATTTAGTATTGATGGATTTACACATGCCTAACATGAACGGCTATGAAGCTGCGGAAAAAATACGCGAGCTATCCAGCAAGGTCCCTATAGTAGCTATGACCGCTGACGTTATTCGGGGTGTTCGCGAGAAATGCGAGCAGAGCGGTATACACTATTATATCAGCAAGCCCTTTGATCCCGATCAATTTCTGCAAACCATCAAAGATATACTTCTTGAAAATGAACCCCAAACCGCTCAGAATACAACCGTCCTTGACCGGCAGCAGGGCTTACAGAATATGGGCGGCAATGAAGAGCTGTATCATCAGGTACTGGTAGCGTACTACCATGAGAATCAAGATACCCTGGATAAGCTTAAAGCTGCGGTTTTTGAAAAGAGATACGAGGATGCTGCACAAATCGTACATAAAATAAAAAGCAGTTCTGCAAGCATCGGTGCCATATCACTCCATGATATAGCGGTGTCATTACAGCAAGCACTTAGTGAAGCAAAGGAAAACGAGATAATGCCATTGCAAGACAATTTTTCAAAATTACTGAAGTCACTCCTTGAGGAAATAAAAGCAAACACAAAGGAAACCCGGAATGAGTGCGGGTAAAGTGGGGGGTTAACCATGCCGATTAAGATTCTGGTTGTTGATGACTCAGCATCTGACAGATTGATCGTTCAAAGCATGCTCAGTGAATATGATGTTTTGACGGCTTGTGACGGCGTTGAAGCTATGCGTATGCTTGAGGAGCATGATGGGATTAACTTACTCGTACTTGATCTGAATATGCCCAACATGGACGGGTTTCAAGTTCTTGAAGCCATAAAAAAGGACGAGCGGTTTAGAAATCTGCGCACCATAATATTGACCAATTATAATGAATTGGACAATGAAATCAAGGGCTTAAAGCTTGGTGCCATAGACTATATCCGTAAACCGATTCATATGCATTCGTTGAGAGCCAGGATTGGTGTTCATGTTGCACTATTGCGTGCTGAGCAAGCACTTAAGCAGCAGCTGGATGAGCAGACGCTTTCCCTGGACATGATTTTGAATCAAGCCCCTATTGGCATAGCAATCTCACATAGCTGTGATCCGCAATCTTCTGATGGGGATATGGTGAGAATTAACCTCATGTATGAGCAAATCACCGGCAGAACAAAAGAAGAGCTCATCAATTTAGGATGGGCCAGGCTTACCCATCCAGACGACGTACAAGAAGATATAGATAATTTCAGAAGGCTACAAGCCGGTGAAATTAAGGACTATTCAATGGAAAAACGATTTATTAAGCCTGATGGATCGGTTGTGTGGGTAAATATGATCGTTGCAGCCCTTGCTACAATAGGGAAAAATAAGCTGAATCATATAAGTATTATTGAGGATATCTCTGAAAGAAAGCAAATTGAGATGGAACGCAAATACATAAGTGAGCACGATACTTGGACCGGGTTGTATAATCGCGACTATTTGGTGTCATTACTTGAAAAAGATATAAAACTAAAGAAAAATTCCCAAAAAGCACTCATCGGTATTAACTTAAGTATGGTTCAGTTGTTAACAGCCAATTATGGGTTTCAGTATACTCAGAATCTGATAAAAAAAGCANNAAGCTTTGGCCAGGTTAAAGACAGAGAAACTCGGACTGGTGTCCCCGGCTGAATTCATTCCGATTGCCGAGAAAACCAAGCTCATTCTTCCTATTGGGGAAAAAGTGTTTGCCAGAGCATTTCGTTTTTTAAACCGCCTCAAGGAGCAGGGACATGATGAAATCAGCGTTTCAATCAATATTTCTGCTATTCAGCTGTTGCAGCCTGATTTCCCCAGCAGGCTGTTTGAATTGATGAACGAAATGCAGGTTAACCCGAAGAACGTAGGCCTTGAGATTACAGAATCAGTCTTTGCTTCCGATTTTGAAAAAATCAATCATATTATTGGGAAACTGAGGAAAGCAGGGCTCTACATAGCTATAGATGACTTTGGGACTGGCTATTCCTCTTTGGCAAGAGAAAAAGAATTGAAAGTTGATTTCATGAAAATTGACAAATATTTTATTGATAGACTGCTGGATACAGATCTGAATAATACAATAACAGGTGATATTATATCTATGGCGCATAAACTGGGGCAGTATACAGTTGCCGAAGGCGTTGAGCATGATTGCCAGCTGCAGTATTTAAAAGAACACGACTGCGATAGAATACAGGGATATCTGATCAGCGGGCCGCTTGATGAAGAAGATGCGATTGATTTTTTAACCAGGGTACCGTCAACCTGTGCGAAAACATCAAGACCATAGCCGGTTTCAGCAAAGATAACTCCAAAACCTTCTTCCTAATAATACTTTTCAACTACCTGATGATCTTCTTAAGCCAGCCCCAACAGTCGTGCACTCTGAGCCACGATAAAGCACAGCACAATTCCTGTTGCAGTCGTAACGGCAAAGGTTATGAGGGGCCATTTCATACTTTGCGTCTCTTTTTTAATGGTCAACAGCGTCGTTCCACAGGGAAAATGGTTCAGGCTAAACAACATCATACAAACTGCCGTCAGCCAGGTCCATCCATTCGCAGCAAAGAGGTCTCGCAGGGCCTGCAGGCTGTCCAGTTCGATCATCTGGCCGGCAGACATATAACACATGATCAGAATCGGGAGCACAATTTCGTTGGCCGGTAAGCCCAGCATGAAGGCCATCAGAATAAACCCATCCATGCCCAGCAGATGAGCCAACGGGTCCAGCAGCTTGGCGCTGTGCTGTAAGATACTGATATCTCCGCTAGTTATATTGGCAAACGCCCAGGTAATCATTCCCGCCGGTGCCGCCACTATGATTGCTCTGCTAAGCACGAACAGGGTACGGTCATAAAGAGAACGAACAATGATTCTCCCAATCTGCGGTCTGCGGTACGGAGGGAGTTCCAGCGCGAAAGATGAAGGCATCCCTTTGAGTATCGTCTTTGACAGTATCTTTGATACCAGCAGGGTAATAACTACCCCCAAAACGATCATGGCCAGAATACTCAGGGAAGCCACCAATGTTTGACCGGCTTCTCCCCTTCCCCCGGCGATAAAAATGGTAGCCAGGGCGATCAGAGTTGGGAAACGCCCATTACACGGCACAAAGTTATTGGTAATTATGGCAATCAGCCGTTCCCGGGGTGAATCGATAATCCGGCATGAAATCACACCTGCTGCGTTGCAGCCGAATCCCATGCACATGGTTAAGGCCTGTTTGCCATGGGCGCAGGCCTTCTTGAAAAAGTTATCCAGATTGAAAGCGATGCGCGGCAGGTATCCCAGGTCTTCTAATAATGTAAACAAAGGGAAAAAGATGGCCATGGGAGGCAGCATTACCGATACTACCCATGCCATGGTGCGGTACATTCCCAAAATCAATATTCCGTGCAGCCAATCAGGCCAGCCTGCAGCCATAAAGAGCCCGGTCAATTTATTCTCAACCCAAAACAAGCCTGTTGCTAAAACCTGCGAAGGATAATTGGCGCCCTTGATGGTTATCCAGAAGACCAGCCCCAGCAGCGCAATCATTACTGGAATTCCCCAAACCTTTGAGGTAAGAACGCTGTCTATTCTGCGGTCGACAATATTGTAATGCTGTTTTTCACAGCTCAACACCCTCTGGGCAATCTCTTCCGCCTGTTTTACAATGCAGGTGACAATATGGTCACGCAGAGCATCCCGATTAAGACCGGCTTGCAGAAGCAGTCTATCAGCGGCTTGCAGGGTTGCTAAGATTTCACTGTCATTGTTAAGCTTTAAAAACGGGAACTGAAGCGGCCAATTGTCAGTGTCCCGATTTGCCTCCAGCAGACGAAGCGCGACCCACCTGCTGTTTATATTCTTGTCAACAATACCTTTTACAAAGGGTTCAAGCATCTCAAGACATGTTTCGACTGGATCTCCGTAGCGGACCTGCAGCGGTTTGTTTATTACTTCTCCCATGGCCACCTGATAGACTGCATCTTTTAATTCTCTTAAACCTACCCCGTCCCGGGCATTGGTTCCGACTACAGGCACGCCCAGTATTTCTGACAGGGCAGGCAAATCAACCTGAATCTTTTTGCGCCTGGCTTCATCCAACAGGTTTACGCAAAGCACTGCGTTGTCGGTAATTTCCATTACCTGCAGTACCAGATTGAGGTTTCTTTCCAGGCAGGTGGCGTCAGTAACAACCACCGTTACCTTCGGTTCTCCGGAGCAAATAAAATCACGGGCCACTTCCTCATCGACAGAGTTGGCAAACAGGGAATAAGTTCCGGGCAAATCGACCAGGATGAAACTGCGCTGCTGATGGATATACTTGCCTTTGGCATTGGTGACGGTTTTGCCCGGCCAGTTTCCGGTATGCTGCTTAAGACCGGTCAAACTGTTGAAAACTGTGCTTTTACCTGTATTGGGATTGCCGGCCAATGCAATCACCAAATCTTCTTCATGACAATCGATCCTATATGTTTGTTTGGCCATTTCCTGGCTGGACACTTGTCGCAGGCCCACTGTTAATATCCCCCGCTGCTGAATTCTAAAGCAATTCCACCAGTATTTGCGACGCTTCCTCAGAGCGAAGGGCGATTACTGCCCCGCGGATCTCATAAGCCACCGGGTCGCCGGAAAGGCTTTTTTGCAGGGCTTCCACCCGTGTACCGCAGATCAGCCCCAAATCAAGCATTCTCCTTCTGGCATTGCCTTCGGCCGTCAATCGACTGACCTTTCCGCAGGTACCGGGCGGCAGATGATGCAAGGGAATCAATTTACCCATATACAGCTCCTCCAAAATATTCATGCATTAATCCCAGCCTTCATAAGTTAGACTAGGGAAAACTTTTTTCACATGCCTTATTCTATGAAGAGCAGATTTTATTGGTTACGGCTATTTCGATTACATTAATGTCGTAGTTTTGCAGGGAGTGCCTGGGTAAGGGAGCGGGCAGGATGAGTAACAAAGAGTTTCATACCTTTCGTGGCTATGAAATGATTAAAAAGAATAAGGACCATCTCACTCCGAGTATGGAAGACTACCTGGAGATGATTTATAGACATTGTCAGGAAGGGGGCTATGTGCGCATCAACCAGTTGGCTGAAAAATTGAATGTGAAAGCCTCTTCTGCTTCCAAAACGGTCAGTAAGTTGGCAGAGATGGGATATCTTGATTATGAAAAATATGGCATCATCCAACTAACAGCCAAAGGTGAGATAATGGGCTCATTTCTGCTGGATCGTCACGAAACCGTGGAGGCTTTTCTAAAGCACATCGGGGTTGAGGATACGGTATTGCTTGAAACCGAGCTTATCGAGCACCACTTAAGCGTGGATACCGTCAGGAATATAAAAATATTAAATGAGTTTTTTGCCAGTTCACCGGAGGTTTTTGAGAGCTTTCGGCAGTTCAAAGCACGCTATGATGAGGGCAAATAGGATAAACAATTATCTTCAACATAAGAAATGCATAGTCCTGGACAAATCAACCCAGGGCTAAGCAGGTATTATGCGGTATGGATAGCAGAGCTGTCAGCAATTAACCAGCACCATTAATCATGGACAATTAATTTATCATGACAGGATATCTCAAGGCTCTATGAGGGATACTATAGCCGATTATAAGATTTCAAAGGAGCTGAGACAGTGAATCCATTCGAACAAAGACCGGCTAAAGTTGATGACGGAATTATGGATTGGGCTACATTATATCCCCAGCCATATGATAAGCAAACCGTGGATCCCTATACCAAGATCCGGGTCATCCTTATGAACGGGATTGAAGTAGAGGCCGCGATATTTAAACATCAGTTCCACCGCAACTGCCAGAATAATGATTTGCGCCGGGAGCTGGCACTGAGCCGCCGCATTGAACAGCAGCAGCAAAAGCGGATTAACTGGCTAAAGCCAATTGACGAGACAGTGGTTGAGACCGCGGTTGGTTATGAGCATGTAGCCGTGGATCTCACCGCCTGGCTGGCCTTGAATGAGCCTGACCCTTATGTCAAACAAGCGTTGGATTTTGCCCTTCTGGAGGATTTCGACCACCTGTATCGTTTTGCCAACCTGCTTGATTTAGATGAGCAAATCCCGGCCGAGCTATTGGTGAAGAGCTATGTGGATATTACCCCCGGGCGCCCGACTATAGCGGAGCACCGGCATCCCTTTGATTCGGTCAAATACCCGGCTGATTTTTCAACCGCTTCCAACCGGACCAAGCTCAATGCCCTGATAATTGTCGCCGCCGAACAGCAAACCATGAACTTCTACATGAATCTGGGGCCATTTTACTACAATGACCTGGGAAGGCAGCTTTACCAGGAAATTGCCATGATAGAAGAACAGCATGTCACCCATTATGGCTCTCTGCTTGATCCCACCTGTACCTGGCTGGAAAATCTACTTTTGCATGAGTACATGGAGTGCTACCTTTATTACTCTTTCTACCAGGATGAGATGGATCCCCACATCAAGAGGATTTGGGAGATGCATTTTGAGCAGGAAGTGGCTCATCTGCACAAGGCGGCTGAATTATTGGCAAGGTATGAGAACAAACAATGGCAGCAGGTAATACCTGGCGGCCATTTCCCTAAACTCTTACAGTTCCATGACACCCGCGATTACGTCCGTCAAATACTGGGGCAGCAGATTACGCTTACTGCCAATCGGGAAGGTTATGTAAACATCGAGGATCTACCCCCACACCATGAATACTTCTTTTACCAAAACCGCATAAATCATGATATCGACGCTATACCCAGCCATGTGGTGATTGAACGGCATCAACAGCAGTATGGCAATGACTACCGCAGTGAATTCCGCGACCATCCGGTAGAGGTTCTGAGAGACCGAACCAGGGACAATACCAATATTGCCCGAATTCCTGAAGGCAGGTATGCGATGGTTTAATAAGCTCAATTGCTAGTGTATAGGAAAACAGGTATTTGAAATGGAGCAGCCCGTCATGCGGTATTAAACCGGCGGGCTGTTTTCCTTTTGGTATTTTATGCTTACTACGCGCTACAGAGGTTACTCCACTGAAATATACGTAAAACAACAAATGCTTAGCTGGGTAAGCATTTGTTTAGAAGGGCGACTTTCTGGCTCTCTGAGCCAGGTTATGCTCCAGTACAGAACCCGTATAGATCTCTCATGGGCTATGGTTGGCTGAAAATCCGGCATTGCATTGTATCATGGCCGAGGCCTGAGTAGAAGCCTAGTAATAAATTTTTCCCTGTTGTTTTCATGCCTTTGACCGAATCGGTTTATGGTGTTATGATAGGTTCATCATCAACCGGTTCGGTTTATTATTTATGGGGTGAGATATTGTGGAGAAATTCTTTAGTCTGCCGGTCGAGAAGCAAAACAAGATTATCAACGCAGCCCTGAAAGCTTTCAGCAGCAACGGCTACAAAAAGGCCTCTGCAAGCGACATTGCAAAAAATGCCGGGATTTCCAAGGCTATGGTTTTCCATTATTTTGGTTCAAAACAAAACCTATACCTCTATTTGGTAGAATTTTGCGGTGAACTGTTTATGAATGAAATCGATGCCAAGCTGGATAAAAACGTTAGCGATTTTTTCGAAAGGATTAAATTAACTACCAATATTGAGATTTCGCTGATGAAAAGGTACCCGGCTATCGTGTCCTTTTTAAAAAGTATATTTTTTGAAAATGATGCCGATGTAAAAGAGGGCATCAACGCAATGCTGGCTAAGGGCGAGAATTTCAGAAACAGAATTGCCCTTGACGGCACGGACACCTCCAAGTTCAAGGACAATATCGATATAAAGCTGGTTATGAAGATGCTTACCTGGATTGGTGAGGGGTATAGCATTCAATTACCAGGTGAAGGCGAAATCGATTATGATGCCTTATCTAAAGAAATGGCTGAGTGTCTGGATTTGCTTAAAAACAACTTCTACAAAGAAGAATTTATATGATCCGGGTACCGGCAAAATGAAAGGAGAACATGTATGAATTCATACGTACTCGGCTTTCAGGACATCGACAGGACCAAGCTGGTCCTGGTGGGAGGCAAAGGCGCCAACCTGGGGGAGCTATCAAGAATTGAGGGAATTCAAGTCCCAGAGGGTTTTTGCGTTACCACCCTGGCATATAAGGAACTTATCGCTAATAACCAGGAGTATAACGCGCTGCTGGAACAATTGTCCCTGCTTAAAGCAGATAACCGGGAAGAAATTGGTGAAATCAGCGCCAAAATCCGTCAGGTCATTGAAGCAACCGCTATTCCAGAAGGTATTACCCAGGAGGTTTATACTTATCTTCAACAACTTGGCGAAAACAATGCCTATGCGGTAAGGTCCAGCGCAACTGCGGAGGATTTGCCGACAGCTTCATTTGCAGGCCAGCAAGATACCTATCTGAACATAGTTGGAAAGGAAGCCATCCTGAGTTATATCAGCAAGTGTTGGGCATCGCTGTTTACCGACCGGGCCGTGATCTACCGCATCCAAAACGGCTTCGATCACCGCAAGGTCCACCTGTCCGTGGTCATTCAGAAGATGGTTTTTCCCGAGGCAGCAGGGATCATGTTCACTGCCGACCCCATCACCTCCAACCGTAAAGTATTATCCATTGATGCCAGTTTCGGGCTAGGTGAAGCCCTGGTCTCCGGCCTGGTAAACCCGGATAGCTATAAAGTGCGGGAGGGCAGAATCATTGATAAGAAGATATACGACAAGAAGCTGACTGTCTCTGCCTCAGATGGCGGAGGAACGGAGAAGCGGGAAATTGAGGCCGAACGGCAGAATATGCAGGTACTAACCGACGAACAGATTCTGCAGCTGGAAGTCCTGGGCCGAAAGATTGAGGCTCATTTCGGCTGTCCCCAGGACATCGAGTGGTGCCTTATACGGGGATATTCCTCCGCAGGAGGTGTGTCCCCAGAGCTTATTCCGGGAGATTCACCCGCAACAGCTGTGCCCTTAGACTTTAATGATAGCTTTTTTATCTTGCAGAGCCGCCCTATCACCACCTTGTACCCTATACCAGAGGTGCAGGATGGGAAAAATCATGTGTATATGTGCTTCAGCCATCAACAAATGATGACCGATGCCATGAAACCCTTGGGGGTATCGTTCTTCAAAGTAGCCTTTGATGATTTTCCCCTAATTGCAGCCGGGGGAAGGTTGTTCATCGATCTGGCCCATGATATGGCTTCTCCCCTGGGACGAAAAATAGTACTCATGACAGCGAAGCAAATGGACCCTCTCATGCTTGATGCCATCAAGACCATAATGAAGCGCAAAGAATTTATGCACGCCCTGGCCCGCGGTAAAAGGGCCCTCAGTATGGGATCAAGGTATTTTTCCTGGGCCTTGCCGCTTCAGTTTCTCAAGATATACCGCAGTAACGACGCAGCCATCGTGGAATCTCTAATATCTCGAAACGAGACGTCAACTAGAAAGCTGCGACAGAGGATTGCTGACTTGTCCGGAGAAGAACTGTTTGACTTTATTATAGATGCTTGTAAGCAACTAAAAGCGGACATGTATGATGCGCAGAGCATGGCCGCGATTTATGTCGGGGTATATGCAGCCAGCTGGCTTAATAAGTACATGGAAAAGTGGCTGGGCGAAAAAAGTGCAGCAGATACACTTTCCCTATCGGTTGCCAACAACGTAACCTCCGAAATGGGGCTGGCCTTGTTGGATGTAGCCGACGTGGTCAGGCAATTTCCGGCGGTAATAGAGTATTTGAAACAGGCCCGCAATGAGACTTTTTTTGAGGATCTGGCTAAATTGGAAGGCGGCCATGCGGTCAGCCAATCCATACGAGATTATCTGGAGATATACGGCATGCGCTGTCCTGGTGAGATCGATATCACCAGGCCTCGTTGGAGCGAACAGCCTACCATGCTCGTTCCCATGATTCTCAGCAATATTAAGAACTTTGAGCCGGGTGCCCATAAAACCATATTCGAGCAAGGCCTTTTGGAAGCCAGGCAAAAGGAAGAGGATCTCCTCAACCGGTTAAAACAGCTGCCCGGTGGCAAACGAAAGGCTAAAAAGACAAAGCGGATGATCAGCCTTTTGCGCAATTTCACGGGCTACCGTGAATACCCCAAGTATTTGATGATCGGACGTTTCTGGGTTATCAAGCAAGCCCTCTTGAAAGAAGCCGGCAAGCTGGTGCAAAAGGGGGTCATCCGGGAGAAGGAGGATATCTACTATCTGTCTTTTGAAGAACTCCGCGAGGTGGTTCGGACCAATCAGCTGGATTACAGCATCATAAGCCGGCGAAAAGTGGAACACCAGTTTTATGAGAAGCTCACCCCTCCTCGGGTTATGACCTCCGAGGGGGAGGTTTTACAAGGGGAATACGACAACACGAAAATCCCACCCGGGGCTTTGGCGGGGATACCGGTTTCATCCGGCACTATTGAAGGCCGGGCCCGGGTCATCTTAAGAATGGAGGATGCCGATATAGAGGAAGGCGATATTTTGGTCACCACCTTTACCGACCCCAGTTGGACCCCGGTTTTTATATCCATAAAAGGCCTGGTGACGGAAGTAGGCGGGATGATGACCCACGGTGCGGTAATAGCCAGAGAATACGGCCTGCCGGCCGTTGTCGGGGTGGTAAATGCCACCAGGCTGATTAAAGACGGACAGCGGATTCGTGTGAATGGGACAGAAGGATATGTGGAAATCCTTTAGGTGCATTCAAAACCGAAAGAATCGAAGTCTAGCCCGGCGTTTCTTTGAACGGGTCGATGCTGCCGGCTGTTTGAGCCTGTGCCGAAGGCCGGTGACATCTATTGTTGAAACCATACTCAGGTTGCTATAAGTGTGGTGCCTGGCACCCAAGAAGGAAATCCTGAGCCGAGTGGCGAAGGTTTTGGAGGCAAAAACGAAAAAGGTCGAATTTCCATCTCTCTGGCAATCCTTAATTTTGCTCGGTTTAAGCAGAAAAGCTTATATCCCATTTTTGTAGTGTTGATTTGTAGTACATTGGGCGAGATTTGATGGCTTGTTTGGGAATGCCCTTTTATCACTGCTTCCTGATTATCGAAGCTTAAGGAGCCGTTGTAGTTGTTATTTAATTCTTACGAGTACATAATACTGTTCCTGCCAATCACATTTGCCCTCTATTTTGTTCTCAACCGCATGGGTTTAAACCTGGCGGCCCGCGCCTGGTTGGTCATCGCCTCGTTATTTTTTTACAGCTGGTGGAATATCGCTTACCTGCCGCTTATTCTAACCTCGATTACCACTAACTACCTGGTGGGAATAAGCTTGAGCCGCAGTCAGGGAAAATCCCTCAGGCGGGGTTTGCTCTTTTTAGGGGTGGCTTTTAACCTGCTGCTGCTGGGCTATTACAAATATGCCGACTTCTTTATCAGCAATATCAACTCCCTGGCCGGCACCAACATTGGCTTGTTGCAGGTTGTGCTGCCCCTGGGCATCAGCTTTTTTACCTTCACACAAATCGCCTATCTGGTGGACGCGTACCAGGGCAAGGCCAGGGAATACAGCATTGTAAACTATGCCTTGTTTGTCACCTTTTTCCCGCATCTCCTGGCCGAACCGATCCTCCATCATAAAGAAATGATGCCCCAGTTCGAGGACCCCGACCGCAGCCGGATAAACTATGAAATGATTGCCAGGGGGCTTTTCTTGTTTTTTCTGGGGTTGTTCAAAAAGGTCATCATTGCCGATAATTTCGCGGTCTGGGCCAACCTGGGCTTTGATCAGATGCCCACTTTGACCCTCCTGGAAGCCTGGATGACCTCGCTTTCCTATACTATGCAGCTCTACTTCGACTTCAGTGCCTATACCGATATGGCCATCGGAGCGGCTTTGTTATTCAATATACAGCTGCCCATCAATTTCTTCTCCCCCTACAAAGCGGTGAATATTCAGGACTTCTGGCGGCGCTGGCATATGACCCTGGGGAGATTTTTCCGGGACTACGTTTATATACCGCTGGGGGGCAACCGCCGGGGCAATCAGCGCACCTACCGCAACCTCTTGATCACTTTTATACTGGTGGGCTTATGGCATGGGGCAGGATGGAACTTCATATTCTGGGGTTTCATGCATGGAGCGGCCTTGCTGGTGCATCGTATCTGGCGCAATTTCAAATTCAAGCTGCATCCCCTCCTGGGCTGGTTTATCACCTTTAATTATGTGAATCTGGGCTGGGTGTTTTTCCGGGCTACAAGCTGGGCTGATGCCATAAAAGTGGTCAAGGGCATGCTAGGCTTAAACGGCGTGATTTTGCCTCCCTCGCTGCACGGGCTGATGGACAGCCTTACAGCCTATGGGGTAAGCTTTGACGCTTTGCCCTGGGGTATCGACACCGGTGTGATCACAGCGGCTCTGCTGGGCGGAATCCTGCTTTGTGTGGCGGCGCCCAATTCCATCGAATTGAAGGACCGCTTCCGGGGCAGCTGGGCCAGCGCGGTCTTGACAGCAGCTCTGGCTCTGGCGGGGATACTCAGTTTAACCAAGATTACCGAATTTCTTTACTTTAATTTTTAAGGAGCAAGGGAATTGGCCTTATGAAGCACTACCGTAACTGGACTTTTGCCACCTTGATACTGATCCTGCTGCCGCTTTTAGCAGTAGCGGGGTTCAACTGGTATATCGACCCGCTGTGGCTGTTTGAGCACAGCCATCAGTATAACAATATACAGGCCGGATTCGACGAGCGCCAACAAAAGACCAACCGGCTCGCTTTCGGCTCCAACCATTATGATATGCTGATTTTGGGCAGCAGCCGCGTAACTTATATTGACCAGCATGATTTTGCCGGCTATAAAGCCTTTAACTACGCAGCTGACAATATGCTCCTGGATGAGTTTTACGATTACATCGAGTTCGCCAAGCAGGAAAACGGCCGGGACTTTGATGTGATAGTATTGGGCCTGGATTTTTCTGCCACCAACCGCAATCTCATCTTTGAGGCTTTCCAGGAACCTTCATTTTATATTCAAACCGCCCGGCAGCCTATCTACCGCTTAAAAACCCTGCTTTCCACCGAGGTTCTGGAGCGCTCCTGGGATAATTACAAATTCGCCCAGGAGGGCATACCCAAAAACTTCTTTTATGACCGGCAGAATGTAAAAACCCTGCTTAAGGTCCCCGATGCCGCGGAACGGGACAAAAAGGTGTGGGCAACGGTGGCCAAATATGAGGCTGACATCTATGCCGGCTATCAATACGGGGATATTCGGGAGAAGCTGACAAAGATTCGGGATGCCAACCCCGACAGCAGGCTGCTGGTCTTTACCACCCCGGATTCCTGGCCTATGTTTGAATTGATGGTCAGGATGGGATTGTATCCCTACTACCGGCAGTGGCTGACGGATATTGTGGATGTTTTTGGAGAAGTCTATAATTTTATGACCTTAAACACAATAACCAATAATCTGGACAACTTTTATGACGGCACCCACGTCTACCCGGAAGTTGGCACATTGATGGTACACCGCCTGTTAAATCTCCCGCATGCGGACCTGCCGGCGGATTTTGGCGTTCTGATCACCCCGCAAAACCTTGAACAGCACCTGAAAATCATGGACCGGCAGGTTAGAGAGGTGGAAGCCCGCCTTTAGGCCTACTGCGTATCAGCCCCTGTTTATCAATATCCGGGGTTTGTGTTCGCGATGCCAGGAAAACGATCCTTTAATCAGAATTTAACAATATATGTTAAAATAATATATGTTGGACTTAATTTAATGCGGATATTTTTGCTGACGGAAAATACGGCCAAAGCCAAGTTATGGTCAGGGTGTTTATCATGAGTACGACAGGGATTGAAAACAGGGGAATTGATAATCGTTTTTTCATTCGTTTATGCCAGGCCTGTGAAACGGCGCCTGTTCATCAGACTCTGGGCATGAAGTTGATATTTCTGGGAAAGGGAGAAGCAGGCCTGAAAATAAGTCCAGGAATGGAATTGACAACTCTCTATGGCAGGCTGCACGGCGGAATAAGTGCGGCTTTGGCGGATACTGCCATGGGTTGGGCCTTTATCACCCTGGGGTATACATGTGTGACCGTGGATATGTATACCAACTATTTTGCTCCCTTTTTTGCGGGAGATGAGTTAACAGCTGAAGGAAAAGTCATACATCTGGGCAAGAGAAGCGGAGTTGCCGAGGCCTCTTTGTATAATGGCCAGGGCGAGCTGGTTGCGGTAAGCAGGGGAACCTTTTCCCTGCAAAAAGGCGTTATGCAGGAGCTGGAAGCCATGGAAACGAGATGAGCATTGCCCTTTAGGCCGCTCAGCCAACTCAGCCGGCAGGGTTGAGCAGGGCGTGCAGTTCCTCCAGTTTCTGCGGGGATTCCCCATATTCCTTTATGTTGCCCTGTATGAAGGCATTGGCTTCTTCCACCGACATGCGGTAAGTATAGGCCTCAAAGCGCACCTCCACATAGCTCAGGTTTTCCACCAAGGCCAGGATATAATAAGCCTCATCCACCCGGCCTTTTTTCCTGTAATCAAGCAGTTCTCTGGTGATGTTGATGTCTGAGAAGTTAATGATCAGGCCATAGGGCTCTTTTGCGGTATCCAGGGTGAAAGTGTAGTCGCCGAAACGGCCTATGTTCATTACCTGCAGCAGTTTTCCCACTTCGGCGTTATTGCCGACATATTTTACCCTGGCATCATAATAGGCCTGAAAATCAGGTTTACTGAGGGCTGTTGGAGTGCTGCTGGGGTTGGGCGCGTTCATCAACCTTACCATCATGAATCCTGCGAACACCAATAAGGCTGCCAGTGCGGCAACTGTAAATGCCATGCCTATACCTCTCATGACTTCCTGATACCTCCCGCTCAGTGGTTCAGTTTCCGGTACTGTAAGCTTCATCCTGATTCATTATACCTTTTTGTCCGCTGCCGCGTCAGCATGGCCGGGTATGGCTGACCTGCTTACGAGCACGTGATGCGGCGAATGAAACCGAGCCGGCAGCAGTTGCGACAATATGCTATGAGGGTTCGGATCTCAGCCCGCTAAAACAGGCGGCATAGGCCTCTGATGCTGCTGCAAGGCTTATTATGACGCTTTTTGAACAATTGAAATCCCCGAACCGAAACGTGAACGTGCTGTGACCGCCGTTATGGGCTTCGCAAACGGTTTCACTGTCTTGCCACTGGTTTTCTAACTGTTAGCCTGCATGACTATCTAGTATATTTATTAACAGGGAAAGACATTCAGAATGGTTTAGGTAAGTACCGAATCAAACCCCATTGGGGCAGTCATGAACTGTTTATTTCGCTGTATTCATTGGTGTCTGTCTATCTTTAAGGTACCGGTTGAGATAAGCTGAGCAACCATGGAGCGGAGTCTAGAGAGGCTTAGGGTTCTTGATAATCAAGTTGCGGGCATGAGGTGCTATATGGCCAAAAAATTGTACATTACCGAAAAACCCTCAGTTGCGGGCAGCTTTGCCAGCGTTTTGGGGATAGACATATCAAAATCTGACCGCAGCCGGGGCTACGCTGAAAACGACCAGGCCATAATAAGCTGGTGCTATGGCCATCTGGTCACCATGGCTTATCCGGAGGAATATGACCCGGCTTACAAATCCTGGCGGGTAGCGCATCTGCCCATCATACCCAAAGAGTATAAATATAAGGTCATTGATGAGGCCGGAAGCCTAAAACAGTTTGAGGTTATAAAGCGGCTGATGAATCGCCCTGATGTGGACATGATTTACTCCTGCACTGACAGCGGGCGCGAAGGGGAGTATATTTTCCGTTTGGTCTACCAGCTCAGCGGCACTGACAAACCTGCCAAACGAGTGTGGTTGTCCGCGCACACCGAGGAGGCCATCAAAAAGGGTATTGCAGAGGCCAAAGACCTGAGCGAGTACGATTCCCTGTCACAGGCAGCTTATTGCCGGGCCAAGGAGGATTGGCTGTTTGGCATGAATTTCAGCAGGATATATACCTGCCGATATGGTAAGGGTCTGTCATCCCATTTGAAAGAAAACCGACCTGCGGTGATTGCCATCGGCAGGGTGATGACCTGTGTGTTGGGCTTAGTGGTTAACCGGGAACTGGAAATCAGGAACTTCGTCCCCAGAATCCACTATGGAATTGTGGGTACTTTTTTGTCTCAGAAAAGCGGCATCGAATACAAGGGTAAATGGCAGCCCCCAAAAGCTAAAGGGAAGAAGTCCGCGGAAATGGAGGAGGGCGATGAGAAATACCTCAGTAAGGAGGATGCTCAGAATATTATGGCAAGACTGCAGGGGCACTCGGCGGTGGTTAAAAAGGTAGAAACCAAAGCCAGGAAGGAACAGCCGCCACTGCTTTTTAACCTGGCCGAACTGCAGTCCGAAGCCAATAAAAAGTACAAACTGCCGGTTGATAAAACCTTAGAGATTGCCCAGAGCCTGTATGAAAAAAAGCTGATCTCTTATCCCCGCACTGACAGCCGGGTGCTGTCCACCGATATAGTTGCCGAACTGCCCAAAATACTTAACGGCCTGCATAAGAATGCCGCCTTTAAGGATGTGGTGGCAAGAATCAAGAACTTTGGCAAACTGGCGGTCAACAAGTCCAGCAAAAGGTTTGTGGATGACAGCAAGGTGACTGACCATTATGCCATCATACCCACCTATGTAACAACCGATTTGTCACGGCTGAATGCTGACAGCCGCAATGTGTACAGCCTGATCGTGAAGAGATTTCTGGCCATATTCTATCCCCCGGCGGTTTACAACACCGTCAGGGTTGAAACTGAACTTGCGGGCGAGGTATTTGTCACCAATTCCAAAACCCTGAAAGAGGCCGGATGGAAAGAGATTTACGAAGTAAGCCCGGCCAAAAATGAAGAGGAACTCTCCGCTGCGCCCCTGCATTTGCTGAGCAAAAAAGATCCTGTGACTGTTACCGCTCTGGATTTGGAGGAGAAAGAAACCAAACCCCCGGCGCGGTTTTCCGATGCGAGCCTGATCCTGACCATGGAGAAAGCAGGCAAGTATATCGAAGACGAGGAACTCAGAGAGCAGATTAAAACCTGTGGCATCGGTACCTCCGCCACCCGTGCGGGCATTATCAAGAAGCTGCAGGATATCGGCTACATCAAGATCAACCCCAAGACCCGCATCATCACCCCTGAGCCCAAGGGCGAGGCCATCGTAGAACTGGTGCGCCAATCGGCCCCGGAGCTGTTGAACCCGATTCTTACCGCCAGCTGGGAAAAAGGCCTGTGCATGGTGCAGAATAAGGAGATCACCGCAGATGTGTTTGAGGCCAAGCTGGAGGGATATGTCAGGCGAACCATTGAAAAGGTGAAGAGAGCCCCGGCGAAATTCAATAACGTCTATTTAAACCAGGGATAAACACTTCAGCGCCTCCCCGGTTTTTGGAAATGGAAGAGCAAGTCGAAGAAAGCTTTTTGACCAAAGCGACCTGGTTAGGGATCGCGGAGCAGATAGAAAGCAGGTGAACCCATGAAAATACTCCACACCTCGGACTGGCATTTAGGGCGTTCGCTGTATGGGCGTAAACGCTATGAGGAATTTGAGGCCTTTCTGAACTGGCTGGCTGATTACATAAGAGAACAGGCAATCGATGTCCTGCTCATATCCGGGGATATATTTGACAATACTGCTCCCAGCAATCGGGCCCAGGAGCTGTATTACCGCTTTTTATGCCGGGTGGCGGATTCACCCTGCCGCCATGTGGTTGTCACTGGGGGCAACCATGATTCACCTTCCTTTTTAAATGCGCCCCGGGAAGTCCTGCGTTATCTCAATGTTCATGTGATTGGTTGTATGCCGGAATCCATAGCTGATGAGCTTATCGTCATACCGGACAGGCAAGGGGAGCCGGAACTGATAGTATGCGCGGTTCCTTATCTGCGTGACCGGGACGTGCGCCGGGCCGAAGCCGGTGAAAGCTATGAAGAGAAAGGCCGCAAGCTCATCGAGGGAATTAAGGCTCATTACAGCGATGTTTGCAAAGAGGCCGAGCGAATTCGCCGTGAGCTTGGTAAGCAGGTGCCGATCATAGCTATGGGGCATCTGTTTACTGCCGGCGGGCAGACCGTTGACTCGGACGGAGTGCGGGACCTGTATGTGGGCTCATTAGCCCATGTTGAAAAGGATATTTTCCCCCCCAGCATCGATTATTTGGCCCTGGGCCATTTGCATGTGCCCCAAAAAGTTGCCGGGTGTGACTTTATGAGGTATTCTGGTTCTCCCATACCTATGGGCTTTGCAGAAGCCGGGCAGGAAAAGATGCTGTGTCAGGTGGAATTTGACAACGGAAAGCCCTTGGTTACGGAAATCCCTGTGCCCAGATTTCAGGAGTTGGAAACCATAAAAGGTGATTGGGAGCATATTGCCGCGCGGCTGGAAGAGCTGAAGAGCAAGGATAGTACTATTCTCATTGATATTGTCTATACCGGGCATCAGGTCATGGGAGATCTGCGCGATCGCCTGGATGAGCTAACCGCCCATACCGAGCTGGAGATCTTGAGAATCAAGAATGAACGTATATATGAAAATGCCAAAATCAGCAGCATAGACGATGAAACCCTGGCTGACTTGAGTATTGAAGAGGTTTTCAAACGCTGCCTGGATGCCCATGATATACCGGCAGAGCAGCGGGAAGAGCTGATTAACACCTACCGTGAAGCGGTTCTGCTGGTGCAGGAAGAGGGAACCGGTTTAGAAGAGGAGGCTTAAGATGAGGATAATCAATGTTCGCTTCAAAAACCTGAATTCTCTGGTAGGTAGTTGGAGTATTGATTTCACTGATCCAGCCTATACCTCTGATGGTATTTTTGCCATAACCGGACCTACCGGAGCCGGCAAGACCACCATTTTAGACGCCATTTGCCTGGCATTATACGGGTATACCCCGCGCCTGAACCGGATTACCAAGAACAACAACGAAATCATGTCCCGGCTCACCGGGGATTGCTTTGCGGAAGTGTGCTTTGAGACTCAGAGCGGTCGTTATCGCTGCCAGTGGAGTCAGCATCGGGCCCGCAACAAAGCTGATGGCGCCTTGCAACCGTACAAGCATGAGCTTTCCTATGCGGATAGCGGCGAAATCATCGAATCCCGGCCAAGTGAGGTATTAAGTAAGATTGAGGCCATTACCGGCATGGATTATCAACGCTTTACCCGCTCCATGCTGCTGGCCCAGGGTGGGTTTGCCGCCTTTCTCCAGGCCCCTCCCCATGAAAGGGCCCCTATTTTGGAGCAAATTACCGGCACCGAGATTTACAGCCAGATCTCCATAAAGGTGCACCAGCGGAGGGCGGAAGAGGCCAGAGAACTGGAAAGGCTTAAAGAAAAGGCTGCCGGAATAAGGCTGCTGGCCGATGAGGTCAAGCAGGAATTACAGGCCGAGCTTGAAAAGAAACTGGCCCTGGAGTCCCAGCTTGCCGAACGAAGGGATAAGGTAAGACAGGCTAAATTATGGCTGGAGGGTATAGCCAGGCAGGAGGAGGAACTGAAGAAATTACATGCCAGGCATATGGAACTTGAACAACAGGCCAAAGCCTTCCAGCCACAGTTGGAGAACCTGAATAAAGCCCGCCGGGCCAAGGAGCTTGAAGGGGATTATACCAGAATAGCCGGAAAGCGAGATGAACAGGAAAAGGAACTCACCGAGCTTGCTGAGAACCAGGCCAGATTGCCGGCAGTCGAAAAAGCCCGGGAAGATGCCACGATTTCTCGCAATTCGGCTAAAGACCAACTCTTTGCAGCACAACAGAAGCAGCAGCAGGAAATGCTGCTCATCAAAGCGGTCCGCGAGTTGGATATTAAAATAGACCAGAAAAACCAGCAGGTTAAGTCTTTACTGCAAGCAATCGCGGAATCAGAACAGACACTCAATGAGGCTCAAAGCAGCATTGCGGATATAGAATTATTATTGGAACAATACCGCTCAGGCCTGGTTGAAATTCAACAATACCTGGACAATAATGCCATCGATGTCCGGTTAGTTGAAGATCTGGCGGCAGTCAGGCAGATCTTCGAGGCCTGCAAAGATGTGGACAGTCAATACAAGGCGGCTCAAGATAAGCTGAGCAAGGATTACAGACGCATCAAGCAATTCGAAGCAGAGCACGAAAAACTCAATGCGAACTATGAAAAGATCGCTCTTCAAACCCGGGAGTTGACCGGCAAGCATGAGTTAATACGGGAAGCTATAGAAACATTGCTGGAAGGCCGGGAATTGGATGATTGGCGGCATGCGCTTGATGATCTCAAAGATCGCAAAAATAATCTGGAGAAGCTGGGGCAGAGTCAAAACATCATAGATGTGACCAGGAATGCCTTGCAAGAAGCGGCAGGCAAGCGGGAGCGGCTTCAGACTGCTCAAGCAGCTTTAATCCAGGCAATCCAGCAGGGAGAAAGCCGGAAGCTGCAGCTTGATACCGAAGTCAATTATCTGGAGGTCGAGCTGGACTTATTAAAACGCATTCAAAGCCTGGAAGAACAGCGGGCTTATTTACAGGACGGGCAGCCCTGCCCATTGTGCGGATCAACACACCATCCCTATGCAGAGGGGAATGTGCCTCAGCCCAATGAAACCGAGGCAAGACTGAAAAAAGCCAGAAGTGAGCAAAAAAACCTAACCGACAAGTTGGCAAATATGAGAATAAAGCAGGCGGAAAACGCCAAAGATCTGCAGCAGTTGGATGATAACGAAGCAACGCTAAAACTGACCCTGGACAGGGAAAGCCGCATTAGTTCTGATTTAATTAAATCATTGCATATTGTGGTGACCGGTGACAAGCTGGCGGAGGCCATATCAAGGGAAATGGAGAAGGTTGAAGCTCAGCTTAACAAGTGTTCACAGTTGATCACCGCAGTTGAGCAAAAACGCAAAGAAGAACAGATGTCTTTAAGAGAAATGGAGGAATTCCAGAAATCCCTGGCTGATGCTGAAAAGAAGCTCAGTGATTGCCGTCACAATCTGGATATTGCCCAAAATCAATATAGCTTGACTAAAGAACAATGCCAATCATTACAAAAGCAATGTGACCAAACCCTTAAGCAAGCTCGCATTCTGGTGGAGCAGTACGGTGTAGATGATCTTTCCGTCGACAATCTGAATATCGTGCTCGAAAACCTTACCCAGCGCCGCGATAAATGGCAGACCAAACTAGGTGAAAAAGCAACCCAGGAAAAGTTAATAAATGCCCAGGAAATTGAACTGACCAAAAAGCAAACCCTGCACCAGAAGCTGGGTGAGGAGTTGCGGAACAAACAGCGGAATCTTGAAGCTGAACAGGTTGATTTGAACAGATTAATTGCAGAGCGTCACAGCCTGTATGCGGATAAAAACCCTGATGACGAGGAAAAACGAATGATGGCCAGGCTGCAGGACCTGCAGGAAGGATTTGAAAAGGCCAATGATAGCCTGCATGCTGCTGAACAGGAACTGAAAAGCCTAGGTGAGAGAATAGCGGCCCAAACCGCCTCAACTCAGGCCAGAGCCCAGGAATTAGCCCCCCTGGAGCAGGCTTTCCAGGCCCGCCTGACCCGCCTGGGGTTCACAGATGAGGCCGATTACCTGGATTCACGCCTGGATGAGGCCGAGTATATACGCCTGCAGGATGAAGCTGATAAGCTGGCCAAAGCACAGCTTGAAACATCAGCCCTTATACAGGATAAAACCCACGCTCTTACAATTGAGCGGGAGCGCAATATCACCGATCAGCCCTATAGCGTGGTAAAAAATGAGCTGTCTGAGATGGAAACCGCTGTCGGCAACATACAGCAAGAAATCGGCGCTATCAAACAGCGCCTGGAAGAGGATGAACAGGCCCGCCGGGGTCAGCTGGAATTACAGAAGAGAATAGAACTGCAAACCAGGGAACTTTCACGCTGGGATAATCTCCATCAACTCATCGGTTCGGCAGATGGCAAAAGGTATCGCAACTTTGCGCAAAGGCTTACCTTTCAAACCATGATCGCTTATGCCAATCAACAGCTGGCCAAAATGACCGACCGTTATCTTTTGACAATCGACGACTCTGAATCGCTGGGATTGAATGTGATAGATAATTACCAGGCCGGAGAAATAAGGTCAACTAAAAACCTATCGGGAGGCGAATGCTTTATAGTCAGCCTGGCCTTGGCCCTGGGCTTATCCAGTATGGCCAGCCATAATGTGCAGATAGATTCCTTTTTCCTGGACGAAGGCTTCGGCAGCCTGGATGAATACGCTTTGGACACGGCTTTGGAAACCCTGGCCAGCCTGCATCAAGACGGTAAACTTATCGGGGTTATATCCCATGTGCCGGCTATTAAGGAGCGCATTGGCACACAGATAGAGGTGATACCCCAGACTGGCGGGTGCAGCATTATAAAAGGACCCGGTTGCGAAATCATAAACTGAGGTAGCAGGCACCAAATAAGTGTGGTGCCTGGCACCACACTTATTTACGCAATAAGTGAATAACTGTAGTGCCAGGCACCGTTAAAATGCGGGCTGGAAGTAGAGTATGCCCTTATCCTCGCTCATAATCAATTGATCCCTGAGCACCAGGTGATAAAGATGAGCCATGGCCTCTGCTGCTGCATGCATTTTTTGATTGAGAGGAAATTCATCCCAGTGCTTGTAGCTCAAGTCCCACTGCATATGCTGTGCCACCTGAGCGGCGGTTTTTTTGCCTTTGCCCAGGGATTGCAGAACATCCTGCAGGCGGCGCTCATGATGCTGTTTTATCTCCTCTATCCGTCCCCGCACATCGGCAATGAGATTGCGATGTCCCGGCAGAACCAATTCAACCTCCAGAGCTGCTATCTTTTCCAGGCTGGGTATGTATTGCCCCAGAACATCGTACTTAAAACTCCACAGGCCCAAATTGGGGGTGATTTTGTCCAGAATATGATCCCCGGCGATAAGGATTTTGTGCTGGGCTTCATACAGGCACATATGACCGGCGGTATGCCCCGGGGTGGAGATAGCCTGCCAGGTGTAGCCACCTCTCAGGAATATATCCCCTTCACGAACCACACTTACCGGCACAAAAGCACGGTCTGCATATTTGGCTGTAGCCTCTTCCTGAGGGTGGTTGGGAACGCCGTCTAAAAGCAGGCCGCTGCGGAAAAGAAGCGTACCGGCTGTCTGTATAAACAGGTCTTCGCGCATATTGGCTTCGAACATTTCAGCATCATCCTTGCCCATCCATACGGTGTTGTTGGGCCGGGACAGGTGCTGCACCAAACCGGAATGGTCGGTATGCAGATGGGTGATGAACAGGTCGGTCTCCTCCATGTCGATGCCCAATTCTTGCAGGGCCTGGTCCATAGCATCCCGGCAGGCCTCCAGGTTGAAGCCGGTGTCGACCAGAAGGTTTCGCCGGGGGTCTTTTATCAAATATGAATTCAATGCTTTAAGCGGGTTTTTGGGTAAAGGTATCTCTATACGATATATATTGGGAAGAATGCACTCGATCATCTAATATACTCCTCCATGTTGTCTTTCACAGGTATAAAATAGGCCTGCGTGTAACTTCTATTTATCTATTAGAGTCCTCTAACGGAACGGAACGACGAATCTGCCTTGATGCAAGAGACATATTATAGCTGGTTGCTCAGCTGTGAAATATGAAATGATTGAGCCGCCCTTTTGATTTGGGACGGTTCTTAAGACACAGGAAACAATGGTTGTTATATTGCTCTGCTTTGATGCACTGGTACAAGCAGTTAACCGGCAACACCGGTTTTACTGGATTAATCGAGCCTGCTTCCGCATTCACAACAGAATTTGGCACCGGGTTGGTTATCAGCACCGCAATCCGGACAAATGCAAGCCCCAACCTTGCTGCCGCATTCACTGCAAAATTTTGCACCGGCTTGCAGTTCTGCCCCGCAACTGGAGCATTTGAGCAAGGACACCGAGGCCCCGCAATTGCTGCAAAATTTCCCCTGTGCTACCGGCTTGCCGCACTCCGGACATACAATCTGCTGGCTGGATATATCACCTTTATAAACCGAAGTAGCAGCAGCCTTCTCCCGGACCTCTTCCACCAGCCTCTCGGAACGGGCCTTGGCTACCACTGTGTTGGTCCGCGGGGCGCATTCCACACAAAGGCCTTCATCGTCGTTGAAGTCTGCATCACAAACCCATCGCTGGCAGCCGTGGCAGCGGTGAAAATGCCCTTTGGCTTCATTCATGGCCTCTGCAAAGGCGGCTTCGTGCTCCTTGCGCCAGGCGGGCGACATGCCTTCAAACTTCTGCCCCAGTATATCGCCTCCCCGGTCCAAACCGTAGGCCAGCTCGTGTAAACCGACCATTCTGGCTCCGGTAGACAATCCCTCGGTCAGGTTTTTTAGGAAACCGCTTTTGCGATAGGATTTAGCTTCAATAAATCGAGTCTTATAACCGTCTCCGCAGATATCACAATAAAAGGTAAACTCGAAACCGGCTTCAGAGCTGTTATCTGCATAATTTCTGGTAAAAGAGTGCATTGCCATGTGAATTCTCCTCTCTATTTAAAAGGTTTTCCACATTTGATGCATTTGCGATCTGCAGGCATGATCTGCAGTACGCCACATCTCTTTTGTGGACAGGTGACCAGTAGCTCAGCGTTGCAATGCCCGCAAAATTTAGCCACCCGGGTGGTCTGACCACAGCTGGGGCATGGGGTGAAAAGCTGCATACCGCAACTGGAACATACCTTCCAGCGCCCTTCAATAGGGTTGCGGCATTTGGGGCACCTCATGTGAAAAGGATCCGCTGAGCCGCACAGTGGGCAGAGGTTGGAATCCCCGGGTATAAGCTGGCTGCAATACATGCAGTGTTTTTTATATGTAGCCATAAAATCTCCTATAAAATATGTACCTGAGCAGTACAAGGTTAGTTAAAATTATAAAATAATTATAGGCTGAATATTGGGCTTAAACAATAATTAACATTGTTGGCATTCAGGCAACCCGGGCTGTTTATGGGCATGGCCAGGGATTCGACATATAAATCTATTACGATCTTTAATATGAAAAATCTTTTGTGGGTATAGCAAAGGATTCTGCCTTATTGCCCAATTCCCTTACGGCAGCGTATTCTTAATTAGTGTGCCGCAAGAATAAAAATCTGCTTGCGTAATTTACTTAGAATAACGATAACAATACTAACACTGGCGTGGCATCATACTTGATGTTAACCCCTGACCGGGTGGATGTGATTGAAAAATGAAATGCCCGGTAGGGGGGAGTTTGTGATAACTCCCAAATTCAATATCTTGAGGTGAATTTTGAGGCATTTGGGATAAAGGCATGATTGACCATGTCGGCCTCAATCGCCAGAAAATGCATCAGCAGGCAATTAACCAAACAATAAAGATGGAAAGGTAGTTGTGAATGACAAAGAGAACTTTCAGGGCGATTTTGCTACTGCTGGGGGTTGCTGCAATAATATGCGGGACATGCCTGACCGGCTTCGTGCTAGGCCATGGGCTGTGTATGGCGGCTGAGCATTCCGGCATATATCTTATGCAGAAAATCAATGAATATGAAAACAGGTTTGTCAATCTGGTGGATGGATACGGGATTGCCATACCCAAGCAAATGGAAGTGGTGGTTTGTTATCCGGGTATCAGTACCATCCTGGAAGACCAGCACAGGAGGGTTGAGATATACAAGGAAAGCACCGCTAATGGGGTTTCCAAAGAGACTTACATAAACTATTCCAATCGTTTCTTAAACAACCGCACCGACCATCTGCAGGTGCGTTCAGAGAAGTTGGTTTTAAACGGTACGGTAATTAATGTTGTTCAATGGTCGCGCGAAAAACTGGCCCGAATAGAAAATGACAGGAATTATTACACCTGTGTGGATATACTCACCAGTGATGCAGTATATACCTTTTTCTTTAAGTCCGATAGGCCGCTGGAGGAATGTGGGGGATACCAGGATATTATCAAAGGTTTCTATACATTTGCACCCACCCAACATGCCGGCGCAATTCAATTCAAACAGGTTACTCCGCGCAAGTGGAATCAAGAAACCAGTGCATTTTTCCATAAGTATTTCTCAGCTGACAGTCCTTTGCACTGGGGCATCTTTGAGCCTGCAGCACCGTTCGACATGCACCCCTTGCAGAACCTGGAAAAGAGGCTGGATTACGAATTTCCCTTTATAGTAATGTACTGCCATGTAAGCGATCAGTTTGATCCAAAGGGATTGGAACAGGCTTTGCGCAATGCCTATCTTAACGGAAAAACCGTGGAACTGACGTTGCAGACCCACGCAACAGACAGCAGTAATATGGTCTATAGAATATTAAAGGGGGAATATGACGATTATTTGCAGGCCTATGCCAGAGTTGTGGCTGATTTCGGCCATCCCGTATTATTCAGGCCTTTCAATGAGATGAATGGTGATTGGTGCTCTTACTCGGCCTATCATACCTCGCGGGACACTGATATATTCAAGGCATTATACCGATACATACACGGGATTTTTGCCGAAGCCGGGGCTGAAAACGTAATCTGGGTCTGGAACCCCAATGAGCGCTCTTTCCCTGATTTCAAGTGGAACCATGAAATCATGTACTATCCCGGGGACAAATATGTTGATGTGGTGGGTTTGACGGGCTATAATACGGGGACTTATTATCAAGGCGAAACCTGGCGCAGCTTCCAGGAGATCTATGCTCCCTTGTATCAAAAAGCGACCGGGCTGTATGAAAAACCGCTGATGATAACTGAGTTCGCTTGCAGCAGAATAGGCGGGGACAAGGAGCAATGGGTACAGGATATGTTTGATGCCATCGCCGATTTTCCTGCCATTAAAGTAGCCATATGGTGGGATGGTTGTGATTGGGATACACAAGGCAACATTGCCCGGCCTTATTTCATTGATGACAGCAATGCATTGGTGTCAATATTCAGGCAAAACCTCCAGCAATACAAACACTGACAGACGGATTGTTGACATTGCCCTGGAGTGTGGGTTTCCCGATGCCAAATACCTGGTCAAACATTTTAAGAACAATTTCGGGTATACTCCATCAAGATTCAGGAAAATGTACCGCACAGATGACAAAACCCTGGCTTCTCAGGTGAAATATCGCGATTATCCGCTTTCGCACACAATTAAGCAGAGCGGAATCCTGGACATCAGAGGAATGTCCCCTGAGTCCGAAAGTCGGAACACATCTTCGGACGTACAGGGGGCTTTGAGAGCTGTGGCGAAGTTTTTCCTTATTAATTCCTGCCTGATTATTTACCTGTTGTAGATGCGATACAATAACACCGCTGCTTCGGCCCGGGTGGTATTACCCCGGGGATTGATTTTGCCATCGTAGCCCGTTATCAGGCCTTCTTTCACCATTGCGGCTGCGCTGTTAATGGCATACGGAGCAATCTGGTCTTTGTCGACAAAGGTGTCCAAGTCTGTAGCCGCACCTGCCTGGTTTAGCTTATTTGACAGTCTCAATGCTTTTTCAGTTAATACCATCATATCCTGCCTGGTTATACTCAGGCTCACACCAAATTTGTTGTTTCCGATACCGCTGGTGATGCCTAGCTGTTTGGCAATGCCGATTTCCTTATAGTAATAAGCATCACTGCTTACATCATCGAAGTTTCCGTCAACCGCAGCGTCAATACCCAGGGTTCTGATCAGGAAGTACAGAAAGTCAGCCCTGGTAATACTTTCATGGGGGGAGTATTCATTTTCCGCTGTTCCTCTCAGTATGCCTTTGGATGCCAGTACCTCGATGGGCTTCTTGGCCCATTCCACGCCGCCCAGGTCGTAAAAAACCTTCTGCACATGAACTACGGCGTAATAGCTGAAATGGGTAGTGGAAAAGGTCACCAGACCCGTTTGGGGGTCGTAACGCCCGCTGGGCACTGCTATCACGTTGCCCGCACCATCGATGTACCATACCGTGATATGTTCCGGGTCGGCTAATTCTTCAGCCGTCGGCAGGTAGGGCAAGGTTACCGTTACAGGTGCGCCGGCATTGCTCCAGGGCCTCTGTTGGCCATTGATTTGCATACTCAGCTGAATGACGGGGCGGTCTCCAATTTGTGCCCGAACCGCCTCCCCCAGCTTGCTTTTGTCCCCAACCGCGATGGTCAGTGATATGCTTTGCGCATCGGCCGCATCCGCCGTAGTGAGCATGTTGCCCGGGAGCGTCACCGATGCTATCCCGGTATTTATTGCAACCGCTTTAGAGTTGTCTGCTGAAGATAAGAAGCTTGTCGGCAGTGTAACTTCATAAGCCTTTGCTCCATTTACGGCCGGGATATTAAGTGTTACCGTTTTAATTCTCCGGGCATTTGCTGTTGAACCCTCGAACGCCTTGGTTAACGAGGCTGTGTCCACTTTGACTGCAGCGCTTTTGGTGCTGTTATCCAAGCGCAGGGTAAGGCGTTCAGCAATTTTTCCGGTAGAATCCAGCAGTTGTACCTCCGCATCCGGTTTGTTGCCAGAGCGGCTTCCACCGCCACTGCCGCTGCCGCCGGAGGAGCCTGTGCGCACTGTGACAGCAGGGCCGTCAGACCAGTTATCATCTACATCCCCGGCCTGTATCTGGAAGGTGTAGGTGGTGGAGGGGGATAGTCCGGTCACTTTGTAGCTGTACACTGTTGCCGGGACAGTCTTAATTAGCAGGCTATCCTGGAATATCCGGTAATTTGTTACCCCCTGGTCATCTGCTGCTGCTGTCCAGGTTAAGGTGGTACTTGTCTTGGTTGTGTTTTTGGCGGTTAAGGTGCTGCCAGCTGGCCAGGTAGGCGGTTCTGGGGCGGCTGCTACGATAACCTTGACCGAGGCAGTCAGGCTGCTTGGATTCACAATTCCCGGGGGCAAGGTCAATATTCCGGTGAATGTGTAAGTCCCGGCTGTGGTACTGTCATAGACAGGGTTGCCATCATCCCAGGTCACATCCAGAGTAGCGCTGCTGCTGTCACTAAGAGTTACGCTTACTGTGGCCGGCAGTTCCACTTCATCCAGGGCAGTACCGTAAGCCACGTTTATATCCGCAATGGCGGAAACACTTGTTACGGTTAAAGGCGGTGGTGATACGATAACCTTGACCGAGGCAGTCAGGTTGGTTGGATTCACAATTCCCGGGGGCAAGGCCAATGTTCCGGTGAATGTGTAAGTCCCGGCTGTGGTGCTGTCATAGACGGGAGTGCCATCGTCCCAGATTACGTCCAGATAGGTGCTGTCGCCGTCACTAAGATTTACCCCTACTTTGGTCGGCAGCCCCACATCAACCAGGGCAGTGCCATTGGCCACGGTTATATCTTCGTTATGGTAAACATCAGATATAGACCGGATGACCGGATCCACAACCATGTAGGTTCGGAAAGCGAAGTCTTCAACAAAATATATATCCCGAACCCACATACCCTTAGAATCGTCGAATCCAAAACATATGCCCCCAGAGTAATTCTCAGATTGAGTGCCACACCATAAGATTTCACTGGAATGGGATGGGTCAGTCATTACGATAGCGTACTTGGTTCCACTTTCCAGCCGGGGTGATGAAGAAAACCAGAAATCCACCCAGGTCCCCGATAAAGATGGGGGAATATCGACCGTGCTAGTTGCCAGGACGGTCCCGTTCGGTAGTTCCGAACCATCCACATATTGGGTCTCTATTGTCGCGGGCAAAGCAGTGGAATCTAAATTTTGCATATAGACGGACACATGGTCGAATTGTCCCGGGGTTACTGCGGTAAATATCTGGGCTAACTTGCTAATATAATTATCCAAATAAACAACTGTACCGACCTCATTCAATTCCTGGGACTGATCCAGTACTGTTTCCGTTGCGCAAGTCGTCACGGTAAACACTAAACTCAGTAGTAATGCCAATGTGAGCAATACGCTCAATTTTTTAAACTCCGGTAAATGCATGATGGCTCCTCCCCTTGTGAGTTAACAGGACAGCAAAACATCTTACCGCACCTATTACATGGCGCGATACCCTAAAACGTAAACATAAAAATCGTCTTTTCCAGCCAGCCGCTGCCGGACGCCGGACTGCCGGCGTCCACATCACGGCCCGATTATTATCGCCTCCCGATTCCCACTACTTGAACATCAGTTTCCTAACCGATTGGTGCAGGATAAGGGACCTTTCTATTGCAATTTACTGTGCTTTTATTTCTCGTACGTTCTGCTAAAGGTGGAAATCTTATCTCTCGATAATACTGATAATCTCATCAATAGTTATCTGGCAAAGGTTGTTCCATACCAGTGTGTTTTCATTCTCTAACCTGACCACAAGAAATGTTTCTATATCAGCCAGTTTGCGAAAACGGATGGTATTCAGTCTGGGACGCATATCGTAGATAATACGGTGGTTGTTACTGAGTTCTATGGTAATGGTATGGTCGTTGTGGGGAACAACCTTTATTATTCTTGCCATGACGATCCTCTTCTGAAATATTTTAAGGAATAATTAAGCATGCTTTAATAAAAGACTAACAATAACCTTAAAACTCATTAACTATACATTCGTATATAAATCCTGCAGGATCAAGTCCAATATTTTGTGTAAATTCCTCTGGTCATGGCAGTGACTCTTTGAGCTAG
>LFSQ01000042.1 GCA_001512785.1 Syntrophomonas sp. DTU019 | reverse complement strand
TACGGAATCATACTATTAATAAACTTCGCCCATGGCGACATCATGATGGTAGGGGCTTATGTAGGCTTTTTTTCTATAACGATGCTGGGCAGCAATGTGATCATGGCTATACTGTTCGCTATGCTGGCCTGTGCGGTTCTGGGTGTCCTTATAGAAAAGATCGCCTATAGGCCTTTGCGCAATTCGACCCGTATTGCGGCCTTGATCACGGCTATCGGGGCCTCGCTTTTTTTGGAATATGTGACCATCTTTTTCCTCACCCCGCAGCAGCGGGTTTTCCCGGCCGAGGCCTTCCCGCTGCACCAGTATCAAATCATAGGCCTTTACATTTCCAATAAGGACATTTTCATAATAATCCTGGCGGTAGTCTTGATGGTGCTTTTGCAGTATATAGTAAAACACACCCGGGCCGGCAAAGCCATGCGGGCGGTTTCATTAGACCGCGAAGCTGCCATGCTCATGGGCATAAGTGTTGATAAGACCATATCTTTTACCTTTGCTTTAGGCTCAGCTCTGGCAGCTGCAGCCGGGGTATTGATCGGATTGTATTACGGTACCATAAACCCCTTGATGGGTATTATCCCGGGCTTGAAAGCCTTCGTGGCTGCAGTTCTGGGAGGGATAGGCATAATCCCCGGAGCCATGGTGGGGGGATTTGTCATGGGAATTCTGGAGACCATGGTCAGCGGCTATGGCAGCAGCATGTACCGTGATGCGGTAGCCTTTGGGGTATTGATTTTGATTTTGCTCATTAAGCCAACCGGCATCTTCGGCCGTAATGAGAGTGAAAAAGTGTAGGTGAAAAAAATGCCATCATCAAAGCGGCAGTGGCTTTGGCTGTTGATAAATATCGCGGTTCTGGCCGGAATCTTCGCCCTGGTGCAGTATATGATAGCTACCCGGGTACTCAACCAGTATTATCAGATCAACCTGACCTCCATGTGTATCAACATCATCCTGGCGGTTAGTTTGAATTTGATCAACGGCTTCACCGGGCAGCTTTCCCTGGGGCACGCTGGTTTTATGGCGGTTGGGGCTTATGTTTCGGCAGTGTGCACCAAATATATGGATTTGCCCTTTGTCACCGCGATAATAGCCGCCTGTTTAGCCGCAGCCCTGGCGGGGTTTATTATCGGGGTGCCAACCCTGCGCTTGCGCGGCGATTACCTGGCGATAGCCACCCTCGGCTTCGGCGAAATCATCCGGGTTATTTTGCAAAACATCGAAGAATTGGGGGGACCGGCCGGGATTTTGGGTATCAGCCGCCTGACCACCTGGCCATACCTGTTTATAGCTACAGTCCTGACCATCGTTGTAATACAGAATCTCATCAATTCCAGCTTCGGCCGGGCTATAATATCGGTTCGCGAGGATGAAGTAGCTGCGGAGATGATGGGGATTAATACCACCTGGTACAAAGTGCTGGCCTTCATCATCGGTGCCGGGTTTGCCGGCCTGGCAGGGGCGTTATTTGCCCATTACTTTTACATAATTAAACCGGACACCTTTAACTTCCTGAAATCATTCGACATACTGGTTATGGTGGTTTTAGGAGGTCTGGGGAGCACTACCGGAGCGGTTCTGGCGGCCATGTTCATTACGGTATTAACCGCCTATTTGCAGGCATTTCCGGCCATTCGCATGATTATCTACGCTTTGATACTGATATTGGTGATGATATATCGGCCTCAAGGCTTGCTGGGCAACAAGGAGTTATCCCGCAAGACATTTAGCCGGCTTTGGGGAGGATCAGCATGACCATACTCAACATACAGAATCTGTCCAAATCTTTTGGCGGGTTGACTGCCCTGGCGGATGTCAATCTGGCTATTGAAAACGGGGAACTGGTAGGCTTGATAGGCCCCAATGGAGCCGGCAAGACAACCGTCTTCAATCTTATCACGGGAGTTTACCGGCCTGATCGGGGACATATAATATTTGATGAAAAACCCATGGAAGGGCTCTTACCCTATAAGATCTGCCAGCTGGGGGTTGCCAGGACCTTTCAAAACATACGCTTATTCAAACAGTTGACCGTTTTGGAAAATGTTAAAATCGCCTTGCACAAAGATGTGCCATATCAGCTCTATTCCGCGATTCTGCGCTTACCCACCTTCTTTAGGGGTGAAGCCAGCATAGAAGAAGAAGCTATGCGATATCTGCGCATTTTTGGGCTGGAAGGGAAACAGGGCGAAATAGCCTCCAGTCTGCCTTACGGTGAACAGCGCCGCCTGGAGATTGCCCGGGCACTGGCCACACGGCCAAGGCTGCTCATACTTGATGAACCGGCCGCGGGAATGAATCCACAGGAAACGCAGAACCTTATGGAACTGATTCGCTGGATCAGAGAGGAATTTGAACTGACCATACTTTTGATCGAACACGACATGTCACTGGTGATGGGGGTTTGTGAGCGTATCTATGTACTGGATTACGGGCGCATCATCGCCCAGGGCGCTCCAGATGAGATCAGAAACAACCCGCGGGTAATAGAAGCCTATCTGGGTGAGGAGGTAAGCTAATGCTCAAAGTACTGGGAATCGATGTGTATTATGGCGCTATTCATGCATTGAAAAACCTCAGCCTGGATGTGGAGCAGGGCAGCATCGTGACCTTGATCGGCGCCAATGGCGCAGGCAAAACCACTACTTTGAAAACCATTTCCGGTTTATTGCGCTGTAAAAACGGGTCTATCACCTTCAACAATCAGGATATCACTCGCCTGCCGCCGGATAAAATAGTAGCCCTGGGAATATCCCAGGTTCCCGAAGGACGCCGGGTTTTTTCCACTATGAGCGTGCAGGAGAACCTGGAAACCGGGGCCTACCTGCGCCGGGACAAAAAGGCTATTGCCAGGGATATGGAAGAGGTTTTTGCCCGCTTCCCCCGCTTGCTGGAGAGAAAAAAACAGCTGGCCGGCACATTAAGCGGTGGTGAACAGCAGATGCTGGCGATTGGCCGGGCTTTGATGGCCAGGCCGGAACTCATGCTTATGGATGAACCCTCTATGGGTCTGGCTCCTCTGCTGGTCAAAGAGATTTTCGAGATCATTAAGGAGATCAACCAGCGAGGAACTACCATATTATTAGTGGAACAAAATGCCCATATGGCACTATCCATAGCCCATAAGGCCTATGTCATCGAAACTGGAGAAATCGTGCTGTCCGGGAGCGCCCAAGAGCTAATGAATAGCGAAGCAGTGAAAAAGGCCTACCTGGGCGGGTAAAGCCCTGGAAGCACCCTGCACAAGGGAGGGAATAAGATGAAGGTAAAAGACAGAATGAGCACCGATGTCAAAACTGCAACAATGGAAACCAGTCTGCTGGAAGCCTTGCATATGATGGAGGAACATGGCATACGCCGCATACCTATCATGGATAAGAATAAGCTGGTAGGAATTGTTACTTTAAGTGACTTGAATCGGGCGGCACCTTCCCCAGTTACAGCCCTGAGTATTCACGAGATCAACTATTTGCTGGGCAAAACCAAACTCCGGGACATCGTCCCCAAAAAACAAAAGGTTATAACCATCGGCAGCGAAAACTATATTGAGACTGCAGCCAAGGTTATGCGGGCGCACAATATCAGCGGCCTGCCGGTGGTTGATGATGGGCGTCTGGTAGGGATAGTGACTGAAACCAATATATTTGACGCTTTAATTGATATACTCGGGGTTCACCAGGCCCACAGCCGCCTGGATCTATACGTTCCTGATGGACAGGGCAGGCTGGCTGAGATCACCGGTATCATTGCCAGGATGGGCATAAATATTCTGAATGCCGTGGCCTATTATGATGAGAAAAAAGGCCTCTACAAGGTTATCATCCGGGTTGAAACTCTGGAAACCGCGGATTTGCTGGAGGAACTTAAATCGCACGGTTATGAGATCGATTCGGTGTTGGTGGTGGAAGATTCCGAAAAATCATAACCGATTCTTGAACACAGGCTGTCAGCAGGTGCCTTACTTGCAGCCGGTGGTTTGAATCGAGACCATATAGTGCAGGTTTTTACAAACTATCCATAGAGAATGCCATGTCGATAAGTGGTACGCATTTGCTGTATACAGCAAATACCAGGTAAAAAGCGAGCATATTTGACAGCAATTGTGTTAATATATCATGTGGAGAAGCGATGGTAGTTTTTTTCCCCGGCACGGAAGCGGATCGGTCCTGGTGGGTCGCCCGGACTTCAAATCCGGTTGTGCGGCGGCGATCCCGTCGCAGGTGAGTTCGATTCTCACACGCTTCCGCCAAATTAATTTCTGGCGGCTTTTGCGGGTTTCTTATACAACACTCTGTTATTCTAAGACTAACTCGCTGAACGAGAAAATGACAGAAAAACAGTGAGTCCAGGACAGTAAAAATAATATCAGGAGGACTGGACCAAATTATGCTAACAGGAATAATTGCCCTCAAGAATAAGGAGGGCTTTTTTATGGCAAAGAGTAAATCTGCTACTTTCCTGCACTGATCACAGTCTATTGTCAGGTTTTTGCACACCGCCTTAACCAATTGCCAGGCGATTTCCTTGAGAGTATCGTCACCTACCGCCTTAACTGAGCTGTTATTAACTTGTAAAGCGTCATAGCAGGCTAGCTCCTCATCTATCAGTTCCAACTTGTCAACTCGATTACCGGCCCTCTCTCGTTTCCTCAAGCTGTTTAAAGCCAATTTCAGTATGATCATGGAGGTTTTAACATCACAGTTCTGCTAGTGACAAATATATTTTTCAGGCATATTGGCAGTAAAACTGCCATATTAGCTGCTTTGGAAAAAGATGGTGTTATATTGTGAATAGCTATAAAATGAAATTATTGAGGTAGTGATGAAGGTCAAAAGATATCTGGGTTACCTCGATGGGTGGGCGAAATCAGGAGCCTTTAAATAAGTCCCACCTTTGATAGTAATTTACAAAATAAATGGAGGCGATTTTTTTGGAAGATCATTATGATAAGCTGGTTAGCAACCAACTACTCGACACAATTAATCAAGAAATACAGGGCTTCGTTAAGGTTCTGGATAGACCCAGTGAGGATTGTTGGTTTGTTGAGTTCCCCGGAATAAAATTAGTGGGCTTCTTCAGCTGTGAAGATAACGAATCCGATATACAAACGCCTACTATAAGCATGGCTATTTTTCTTTACGATATTACCGATGCAACCAAATCTCAGTTGCTTAATCTATTTGCCGTAAATGGCGATATGCATGGCTGTTGGTTTTTAGCTGAGTGTATAGATGACCGGTGGAGACTTGTTCTAAATAGGCGGATAATGGTCGAGTCCTATCAGCCTGGTGAATTGCGGGACAATATCATGCTCATGCTAGGTCGTTTTTCAATATTCCAGGATCGTATAGAGCAGACTTTATCTGCGATTTAAGCGGTTTATCCAAAATGGAAATAGTAATTTTAAGTGGAGATTGCACATGGGCAAGGGGCGTAAATATCCGCCTCTAATAAGCTAATATGCTGCTATTTAGCAGGTTACCAGGTACAGCCTTAAACATGCTGTGTCGAGGCTGCTTCCTGACGGTCTTTGACAAACAGGCAGCTCACAAAACAAAAGGCTGACAGTACAGCAGCGGTAATATAAGCGTCCTGCATGGCCAGTAAGCCAGGCAGGGGGGCACCGGTTAATAGATAGACAGCCTGCCGGGCTGAAAGCACCAGGCTGCCGATAGCGATGCCCAGAACCATACCTACATTGCGTGTGGTAGCCAGAACTCCTCCGGCTATACCCAGGCGGTTTTTGGCAACAGCTCCCATTATTGCGCTGTTGGTAGGGGATTGAAACATTCCCGTACCCAGTCCGAACAGGCTCAAGCGCCAGGTCACATCGGCAGGGGACAAATCCGGGCCTACCATAGCCAGGCTCAAGGCGCCCAGGGCACAAAAGATGGCTCCAGCCGAGGAGAGCAGGCGGTTGCCGATCTTGTCAGAAAGGGTGCCGCTTACAGGCGCTACCAGCAACACCGTAAGAGGAAATGCGGTCATGGTAACCCCTACGGTTGAAGGGGGCAAACCGAGCTGTTGCTGCAGATAGAAGGGAGTAATAAAAATAATGATGTACTGAGTCATAAAGTGAAATAAAGTGGCAATGTTTCCGGAGCTAAAAGCGCGACTGCGGAATAAGGCCAGTTCCAGCATGGGCTCCGGGATTTTGCGCTCCTGAAGGACGAACAATACGGCCGCAGTGACGGCCAGGATCCCAACTAGTACGATAAACCCCGACCACTGGTAGTGCTGCCCGCGGCTGATAAAAAACAGCAGGGCGGACAGAGTGACCAGGGCCAGCCAGGCCCCCATCCAGTCAAATTTCTGTTCCAGGAGTTCTTTTTTCTCGGGCAGCACACGGTGGCATGCCAGGTGGGCTATAATCCCGATGGGGATGTTTATAAAAAATATGGTTCGCCATCCCCAAAGATCTAAAAGCAAACCGCCCAGGCTGGGACCGGTGGCCAGCCCCAGGGCAACCACCATGCCTATCATCCCCAGAGCCTTGCCTCTTTCCTGCGGGGGGAATATGGCGGTAATAATGGCCGGGGCAAGCGATGAGGTCATTCCGGCGCCAATGGCCTGTATAGAGCGAAAGGCGATCAGCCAGCCGATGCTCCACGACATGCCGCATAAAAAGGAAGCCAGTGTAAACACCACATTGCCCGCCAGGAATATGCGCTTAAAACCAAACATATCCCCCAGCCTGCCAAAGCTGAGCTGGAAACTGGCCAAGACCAACAGATAGGAAATGCTTACCCAGCCCACGGTGTCGGGGCTTACATTAAAAACTTCTGACAAACTGGGAAAAGCCACATATACTACACTGGAGTCAATCGGCCCCATTAATACTGGTATCATAACTGCCGCTAAAATCATCCATTTTGAGGATGCAACCTTCTGCAAAGCCCCTGACCCCTTTTCTGTTCAACTGCTGAAAAAACAAGCCTGACTGACAAAGTTACAGCTTAAAAGGCTGATATACAATAACCTATTTCCGTATTAAATGGGCAAATCCTGCCCTTCCGCTTATCGGCCTCAGACGATTTACGTTATATATGAAAATAAAAAAGCAAATGAGGGCGGAACCGCTTTGACATGTTCGCCCCCTTTTTTACACCCCAGCGCAACATATGAGCAATTAAATTATTTCCCGGGAAATAATTACACGTTTCGCATGATGAATCCGGAAAAGATGTCGAATTAATCCTGGGCTTTGGAAACGGTTTGCCAGCGCCCTCTGGAGAGGTAGTGCCCGGCTGTGCCCAGCAACAGGATCAGAGCGATAATAATCGCGGTCGATTTTATATCCTGGTTAGGCTGCAGTGAGACGCCTAAACCAGTATAAAGAACCGCAGTGGGAATTTTTCCCAGGGCAGAGGACAGAAAGAAACTCCAAAAGGGAACCCTGCCTATCCCTGCGACTATATTGATTAAGGGGGTGGGAAAAACCGGGATGATACGGGCCAACAAAATGCCCCAAAAAGCTAGACCTGGGTCGAAATGGTACATGGCCAAACCCCGGCGGGATAGTATTTTCTGCTCAACCCAGTCAGCCCCTGCCCGGCGGGACAGAATATAGGCCAGGCAGGCACCCAGTAAGGCTCCTGACCAGGATAAGAAAAAGCCCAATTTAAAACCAAATAACAAGCCGCAGGCACCAGCCAATATCACGTAGGGAAAAACCGGCAAAGCCGCTTGTATGACAAAAAGCACAAATGCAACCACAGGTGCCAGTATACCAAATGATTGTACATAATTGATCACCATGCTGATACTTACACTGGATAGACTAAAGCCCATTTAAAACCTCATCCCCTGCGGGTATCAGCAGGCGGTTAAACATTGCTATTTACACCCTATTCATAAAGCAGCCTTTAGGTTGCATCATGGTCTACATTGCATTTAACCCTTTTTCGGTATGCTTGTAAAGCCAAATCTTCCCAGCTGTTTCGACAGGATTCAAAAACTCAGGCACCTATTGGGGCGACAACAATATTTATCCATAGCAGAGCAACACCTGTTATAATAGGGTGCAAAAGGGAAAAAGGCGGGTAAGACAGCGATGGCCCCTGGCCTTCCAGCATTCAACACCATTGACTATGTGCTGCTGCTCATCCTGGTTCTGTGCGCATTGACCGGTCTGAAGCAGGGTTTTGTCATGACTGTGGGAGGTATTGTAACCTTTGTGCTCAGCATTGTACTGGCGATTTTTTACTATGATAATCTCAGTGTTTATCTGGACAGCAATGTCGGCATTACTTCCAAGCTGGATCAGTTTCTCAGCGAGCATACCCCGCTTAAAACCCTGGGGATTCCATATAATCTGATGGTAAAAGGCTTAACCATCGAGGAAGCCGTGCATAATCTGGCCTACTGGCTGGTGCGGGCCTTGTGCTTTGTACTGATCGCCTTAACCAGCCGGCAGTTGCTCTGGCTGGCCCTGGGCTGGCTGGAGAAACTGATCAACCTTGGACCGGGATCAGCTGTAAATCGCCTTCTGGGGACGGTTCTGGCCGTGCTCCAGGGCGTGGTGGTCTTAACCCTGGTAGTCTGGTTCACCTTGCCGGTGCTGGAAGCGGCTTCCGCAGTGGGGATTGAGGAGGCCGGGCTTCTGCAGGACTACATGAACCAATCGGTTTTGGTCACCTGGATGAGAGCGGCCTACGACTGGGGTCAGCACACCCTGGGATTAGAAGTATAAGAATAAGCTGGTATAAAGACAATAGAAACAGGAAATATATCGCTAATTAAAGGGAGGATCAGTATTGATAGAAAAACGCAACAACCGCCCCAATGTTTGGGACCGGGTTGATGACCGGATGCAGGCTGCCATGCACAGCTTCAGCCAGGGCTATTTGGATTTTCTCAACCGGGCCAAAACCGAACGTGAAGCCATAGAGTATATACAGCAGAAGGCGCAGCAATATGGTTTTACCTCACTTGAGGCGCAGAACTCAATCAAGCCCGGGGATAAGCTGTTTGTCAACCAAAAGGGGAAATTGATGGCCCTTATCATTGTGGGCCAAAACCCTCTCGATGGTTTTAACCTGGTGGTTTCTCATGTAGACACGCCGCGCCTGGATCTCAAGCCCCGCCCGCTTTATGAAGCCGATAATCTGGCTTTGTTCAAAACCCATTACTATGGCGGTATCAAGAAATACCAATGGCCGGCTATTCCGCTGGCTTTGCATGGTGTAGTGGTAAAGAAAAGCGGAGAGCGTATAACGGTTTGTATCGGGGAAAAAGAGGATGATGCGGTTTTGGCCATCACCGACCTTCTGCCGCATCTGGCCAAAGACCAGATGGAAAAGAAGATGAATGAGGGCATCAAAGGAGAGGATCTCAATATAGTGGTGGGGTCTTATCCGCTACCGGATCTCAAGGAAGATGCCTTTAAGCAGCACATACTCAACCTCTTGCAGCAACAGTACGGCATAGAAGAGGAAGATTTTGCCAGTGCGGAGCTGCAGGCCGTACCGGCCTTCAAAGCCAGAGAAGTGGGACTGGACCGCTCTATGATCGGTGCCTATGGACAGGATGACCGGGTCAGCGCATACACCTCTTTAGAGGCGGTATTGGCCCTAAAACAACCAGTGCGAACCGTGATATGCCTGTTTGCCGACAAAGAAGAAATAGGCAGCACCGGCAACACCGGTTTGCAATCCCTGGCCCTGGAGAATATTGCCGCCGAACTGCTTACCAAGTCCGGCATAAAGGACTATTATCAGGTAAGAAAAACCCTGGCCAGGAGTTTTGCCCTATCAGCCGATGTCAATGCCGCGGTTGATCCCTCCTTCCCCGATGTTTTCGAGAAGATGAACTGCAGTTATTTATCTGCCGGGGTAGTATTGACCAAGTATACCGGTTCACGCGGCAAAGCCGAAGCAAATGATGCCAACCCTGAGTTTGTGGCTTCTATCAGGCGCCTGTTTGATGAGGCCGGGGTAGTCTGGCAGGTGGGGGAACTGGGCAAGGTGGACATTGGAGGCGGCGGCACAGTAGCTCAATACCTGGCCTGCTATGGCATGGAAGTGGTGGACTGCGGAGTAGCGGTTTTGAGCATGCATTCGCCTTTTGAGATAGTCAGCAAAGCCGATATATATATGGCTTATCAGGCCTACCGGGTATTTATGGAAAAAATGAGCTGAGCGAGCCAACAGCTTAGCGGGAGGGACTACAGTGAAAAAGACCAGGCTGACACAAATGGTCAGGGCAGCGGGGTGAGCTGCCAAGATGGGTCCGGGGACCCTGGAGAAGCTTTTGCAAACAATGCCCATCACAAGGCAGGATGACATCCTGGTGGGGATAGAAACGCGCGATGATGCCGCCGTATATCGCCTTGACGAGAACCTGGCCCTGGTTCAAACGGTTGACTTCTTTACCCCTATGGTGGACAATCCTTATCTGTTTGGTCAGATCGCTGCCACCAATGCCTTAAACGATATATATGCCATGGGCGCTAAACCCTTATTGGCATTGAATATAGTCTGTTATCCGGCCTGCGAAGATCTAGAGGTTCTGGGGCAGATCCTGCAGGGGGGGCTGGACAAGGTTAATGAGGCCGGGGCCTACCTTTTGGGAGGGCATAGTGTGGATGACAATGAGCCCAAGTACGGCCTGGCAGTTACCGGCATGGTTGACCCCAGGCGGATCTTGACCAATGCAGGGGCCAGGCCGGGAGACAGGATATATATAACCAAGCCGATCGGTAATGGCGTTATAGCTACAGCTATCAAGGCCGAAATGGTATCTCAAGCAGCTTATGAAGAGGCTGTGCATTGGATGGCCATGCTTAACAAGGAAAGCAGTGAAATAGCGGTAGAAGTAGGGGTCAATGCAGCTACCGATGTAACCGGCTTCGGTTTGTTAGGGCATTTAACTGAGATGGCGCAAGCCAGTCAGGTTACCATGCAGCTGTATGCTGAATCAGTGCCGCTGTTAAACGGTGCCTGGGACGGCGCGACTATAGGCTTGTTGCCGGGCGGGATGTACAACAATCGCACTTACCTGGAGGGGAAAATCCGGGTTGCTCCCGGGGTCAACCCGACCTGGGTGGACTTGCTGTATACCCCTGAAACAGCAGGGGGAATGCTTCTGGCAGTCAGCCCGGAGCAGGCTCCGGTTTTGGAAAAAGCCATGCAAGAACGCCGACAATCGTGTGTTCTCATCGGTGAGGCAGTAGAAGCCCGCGATTATTGCATAGAAGTAATGGCTTAGGGATGCGGAGAGGGGCATTATGCAACGCAAAGCATTCAAAATAGGCGATATTGTGAGAATGAAGAAGAAGCACCCCTGTGGCAGCTTTAATTGGAAGGTTACCCGCATGGGGGCCGACATCAAAATGAAATGTGTGGGCTGCGGTCGCATAGTGATGATTCCGCGCATGGAATTTGAAAAACGCATGGTCAGGGTGGAAATCCCGGCTCCAGAGCAATAGCACATTTTTCCTCCCCGGCATAGAATATAATACATATTTCCATGCCTGATAAGGGGGGTAAGCAATGGAGGGTACCATAAAAGAAAAAATACCCTTTCAAGTCGGGGATTTAGTAAGTGTAAAAAGCATGCCCCGGGAGGCACGCTTCTGTATCATCGCTTTCAAGAACAGCCCCGAAGGACAGCCCGTGGCGGTGCTGAAAGCACTCTTCAACGATACCTTCATAATAGAAAAACCCATCTCTGAGCTACGCAGCCTATTGATAAGAGGCGTATTGTAATAAATTCTTTCCAGTATCTTGCATGCTGGGGGAAAATACTGTTATAATAACCTGAAGTCCCTGCTCCGGTTTCTACCGGAGCCTTTACTCGTGTTGGCACGAGTTAGTCCATAGGGAGGAGGTGTAACGATGCGCACGTATGAGATGTTGTTCCTGCTAAAACCCGATTTGTCTGAGGAGGCCATTGCCGAATCCAAGGATAGGCTGCGCAATATAATCGCAGGTTTCGGCGGCGAGTTCGTCAACGAGGCTGAAGGCTGGGGCAGAAAACGGCTGGCGTACGCTATTGAGGATTATCATGAGGGGATTTATTCCCTATGGTACTTCAAAGGTCAGCCTGAGACTGTTTCAGAATTGGACCGGGTTATCAAAATATCGGACAATTTCCTGCGCCACATCATCATTCGTCAGGATGAGAACTAATTAAAACCGGTGGGAGGGAATTTTATGTTGAACCGAGTGATATTAATTGGCCGCCTAACCCGTGATCCCGAACTGCGTTATACCCCGAACGGGGCAGCGGTGGTTAGTTTCACCATAGCTGTAGAGCGTAGGTTCAATCGCAACGAAGCTGACTTTATTCCCATAGTTGCATGGAATAAACTCGCTGAAAACTGCGCCAATTACCTGGGCAAAGGCAGGCTGGTGGCAGTTGAGGGCAGGCTGCAGGTGCGCAGCTATGAAACCCCGGATGGGCAGAGACGCTGGGTAACCGAAGTGATCGCTGATGAGGTTAGGTTCCTCGACAGAGGTGGGTCGACTGCCAGTGCACCTGGTTCAGCAGTAACATATACTCCCTCTGGTCAGGATGACTGGAATGATGTAGGACAAGAAATAATAAACGATATTGATTTCGTTGACCCTAACAGGGATGATGACATTCCCTTTTAGTTAGAGGAGGAATCGTATTTGAAGAAGGAAAAGCGCAAGAAAAGAAAACAGTGCAATTTCTGCGCGGACAAGATTGAGCGCATAGATTACAAAGATATCGCACGACTGCGCCGTTATGTAACCGAACGCGGCAAGATATTGCCCCGTCGTATCACCGGCAACTGTGCCCATCATCAGCGGCAATTGACGGTATCCATCAAAAGGGCCAGAACAATGGCTTTGATGCCCTATACATCCGACTAAAGTTATCTGCCAAGCCCTCAAAACGAGGGCTTGTTTGTTTTTATTGGGAAGACCACGGACAGCAACAGCTCAGAATCTGCCGGTATCCGTCTGCAGGAGGAAATGATCGCCCGGTGTGGAACAGGTTCAAAAGGGGGGTGTTATTTATGGCCTTAAAAGGTGATCTGGATATAACCAAAAATCTAAAGATGATAGAATGGTTAAAGGCGGAGTTAGTCGAGTCCGTCGGGGCCTTGTTAAAAAGCCTGCTTAACGCCTCTGCCGAAGCAACCGCCGACAGGCTTGCCTCGCTTCTCATTTTGATTTATCTCCTGGGAGATCGGGTGGGGGTGTCGTTTGCCGTCCTGGATAGCGCAGTAAAGGCCAAGCTGAAACAGAGCCTGGCTGCCGCCCCGCCGGATGACCGCTGGCATCAGGACATGAAGGCACTCCATGATCACTGGCAGCATAGAACGAGGTGATGCCATGCGCCCTTATATCATCTATTTGCTATTAACCATACTGGCCAGTCTGGCCATGCTGGCTACGCCTGCCGTGACTATGATTTCGGCCTTGATATGGGGCACCCTGTTGATCATAGCAAGCCTGCATTTGGATGCCCTGAAGCTTGTATCATTATTCATCGCCAACCTAATTGTTGTTGGTTACGTTGGGGGAACGCCCAACCTGATCTATATACTGGCTTTTTATGGAATACCCGCTATGGTGATGGGGTTTCTAACCTTAAAACAGCGCGGCTATTATGAGGCGCGCCGATGGGGAGCGGTAGCACTCATCATCGGGGTAAGCGTGTACCTGGTGGTTTTGTATCAATCCGGAGGGGGGAGCTATTTTGCTGAAGAGGTAAACCAGATGGTGATGCAGGCCAGCGCATATTATGAGAGCCAGGGCTGGACACAGCTGTACCAGCAAGCGGGAATAACCGAGGAGGAATTAAACCAGGCCTTGCAACGTATAGGCCTAAGCCTTATACACCATCTTCCTGCTGTTTTCTATGTTCAGGGATTAATGGCAGTATTTTTAATGCTGTGGTTGGCTTCATTTTTCGCCTTTAATCAGGTTAGCGAGCGTCTAAAAAAGAAACCCTTTGCGCAGGAACTGATGCCCTGGGAACTGGTCTGGCTGGTAAATATAGGCCTGGCTCTCTGGCTCATAGCCTGGGATGAACGCAATCTCACCTATTACATAGGATCGAACATATTGGTAGTGATGGCGGTGATATCCTTTTATTACGGCCTGGCCAGCCTGGTCTTTCGTATCAAGTATGAAAGCAGAAGGGGAAGAATCTGGGTGATCCTCCTGCTGGCAGTGCTAGCCTTGTTTTTTCCCCTGTCAGCCCTTGGTTTCCTCTGTATTCTGGGTATATTTGACAGTCTCTTGGACCTGAGAAAACCTTTTACCAGACAGGAGGGATAATGCGTGAAGGTTATACTGATACAGGATGTAAAAAACCTGGGCAAAAAAGGCGAGATCAAAGAGGTAAGCGACGGTTATGCCAGAAACTACCTCATTCCCAAGGGCTTTGCCCAGGAGGCCACCGCTGCCCGTTTAAAGGAAAATGAGGATCAAAAGCAGCGTTTGCAGCGGCAGAGAGCCAAAGAAGAGAATCAGGCCAGGTTGATCCAAGAAAAGCTGCACGGTAAGACAATATCCATCAAGGCCAAAACCGGCGGAGGTGACAAGCTTTTTGGAGCAGTGACCAGCCGGGAGATAGCGGAAGTGCTGCAGCAGCAATTTGGGGTAACGTTTGACAAGAAAAAGATCGAGATAGGAGAACCTATAAAACATCTGGGTAAATACTCGGTGCACATCAAAATATACCCGGGTATACACGCCGATATACAGGTTAGCGTGGAACCCGGATGATAGGGGCGCAGTAAGTGAGATTTAAAAGCAATAAAAAAGATCACCAAACCCGAGCCTTGTACTGGCAAATAGAGAATCTCTATCAGTGTTTGGACAGCCTTTACGGCACTCAGGGCCTGGTGCTGAGGGCAAGCAAACTGGATGCCATCGATTTGATTACATCCGAGCAGCTGGAAAAGAAAATCCTGGGCTTGCACCGTATACTGGCCGAAGACCCTACTATCACCGAACTCAAATTTCATGGCGATCTGGAGCAGGAAGCTGCCTACCTGGAGGATTTGCTGGCGGAGGAGAGCGCCCGGCGCTCAGTGGAAGCGGATTGGCAAAAACGTGTTCAGGAGAAGGTGGATCAAAACTACCAGGTTTATGTGCGGGATCTCCAGGCGCAGCTCTTTAAAGAGCAGAACAATTCACCTGAAAACGCCCGCACCTTGAAAAAGCTGGGCCTCATTGAAAAAATGGAAAGAACCGGGCTGAATCGCTCCGCTCTGGAACTGTTAAGGCCCAACACCCTGGAGGAACTGATTGGACAGGAGAAAGCTCTAACCGCTCTGCTGGCCAAGTTAAACACCCCCTACCCGCAGCATTTGATCCTTTACGGCCCGCCCGGGGTGGGCAAAACCAGTTGCGCGCGCCTGGCGTTGGAGATGATCAAAGGCCGGGCTTCCAGCTGCTTCACCGAAGAAGCCCCATTTGTAGAGGTGGACGGCACCACCTTGCGCTGGGATCCCCGTGAGGCTACCAATCCACTGTTAGGATCAGTACATGACCCCATTTACCAGGGAGCCCGCAGCGACCTGGCCGAAGCTGGTATACCCGAGCCAAAGCTGGGGCTGGTCACAGAGGCTCATGGGGGGATTCTCTTTATCGATGAAATCGGGGAAATGGATCCCGAGCTGCAGAATAAGCTGCTTAAGGTTTTGGAGGATAAAAGGGTTTATTTCGATTCCTCCTACTACGATCCCCATGATGAGCGGGTGCCGCAATACATCAAGCAGATTTTTGAAAATGGCCTGCCCGCGGACTTTATCCTCATCGGAGCCACCACTCGCAGCCGGGAGAGCATCAGTCCGGCTCTGCGCTCCCGGTGTATGGAGGTATTTTTTGAGCCTTTAACCCCCCCGCATATACAGCAGATCGTGCAGAACTCGGCACACAAACTCGGTATCGATATAGAGCCCGGTGTGGCTGAGCTGATAAGCCAGTATACCAGTGAAGGCCGTTCTGCCAACAAATTGCTGGTAGATGCCTATGCCCTGGCATTAAACGAAACTGAAGAATTAAATGAGCCACTCCTGGTGCTAAAACGGCATGTTCATCAGGCCGTGCAGTTCAGCCGCATCGCACCGGTTTTGCCCCCCATTGAAACGGATAGTAACGAGATCGGCAGGATATTGGGCCTGGGGGCCCAGCACTACCACGGCACCATTTTGGAAATTGAAGCGGTGGCTTTTCCCGCTTGCAGAAGCGGTGCAGGCAGCATACGCTTTAATGACACGGCTGGCACTATGGCCAGGGATTCCCTGTTTAACGCGGCTTCCGTGCTGCGCCGGGATCTGGCTGCCAATATTAAGGACTATGATCTGCACATCAATATAGTGGGTGGGGCTAAGGTAGACGGGCCTTCAGCCGGCCTGGCCCTTTATCTGGTTATTGTCAGCGCCATCACCGAAGTGCCCATTCGCCAGGATGTAGCCGTAACCGGTGAACTATCCCTGCGCGGCAGGGTCAAGCCGGTCGGGGCTATATGGGAGAAAATCCAGGCCGCCAGGCAGGCTGGCCTGCGCAAAGTACTGCTGCCGGCCGCCAATCTCAAGGATGTCCCCGCAGGCATCACCGACCTGGAAATAGTGCCTTTAGATTCCACAGAACAGGCCTATCCCCACATATTCGCCGGTCCGCTGCCCGTGCTGACCAGGGGGGTATAGCAGTCAGGGTCAACCAGTGGCGCGGTATACCCTTATACAGTATACAAACCCCTAAATATAGCGATTTGCCTTGGTTGACAGCGATGAATGGTAATGCTAATATGAGTTTGCCAGCCACTGCTGTGGCCTTAGCTGGCGAATATACCAAGGGGGTGGCCTGATGTCAGCAATCGTTTTAGTGGGGAGCCAGTGGGGAGACGAGGGTAAAGGCAAAATTACTGATTTTCTGGCTGAGAAAGCTGATTGCGTGGTTCGTTATCAGGGGGGCAGCAATGCCGGACACACTGTAGAGGTAATGAACCAGCAGTTTAAACTGCACCTGATTCCATCAGGCATTTTATATCCCAATACCATGTGTATTGTCGCCAATGGGGTAGCAGTGGATATGGGGGAATTGATAAAAGAACTGGATGAACTGCAAAGCCAGGGGATAGATACCAAAAACCTGCGCATCAGCCGGCGCGCCCCCTTGGTCATGCCATACCACAAGAGGATTGACAGCCTGGAGGACAGGGCTGCCAATATTGGAACCACCAAACGCGGCATTGGGCCGACCTATGCGGACAAAATCAACCGTATCGGGTTCAGGATCGGGGATCTCCTGGATTCGCGGGATTATTTTGAACCCCGCTTCGCAGCCCAGGTCAAGCAGAAAAACCGGATCATTGAGGAGATCTACGGTGAACCGGGCTTCGATTATCGAGAATTGCTGGATGAGCTGATGGAGCAGGTAGAGCGCTTGCGCCCCTATATTGCCGACACTTCATTATTGATTTATGAGGCCATGAGAAACCGGCAGAAGGTGCTGTTCGAAGGGGCGCAGGGAACCCTTTTGGACATAGACCATGGCACTTATCCTTTTGTCACTTCCTCACATCCCATCGCCGGCGGGGCTTGTGTGGGGGCCGGGGTAGGGCCGACCTGCATCGACCGGGTGCTGGGGGTGGCCAAGGCTTATACTACCCGGGTCGGGGAAGGACCTTTCCCCACTGAATTGAAGGACGCTGAGGGCGACATGCTGCAACAGCGGGGTATGGAATTCGGCACCACCACCGGCAGAAAACGCCGCTGCGGCTGGTTGGATGCGGTGATACTGCGCTATGCGGTTCGCCTCAACGGCTTGACCGATCTGGCTATTACCAAATTGGATGTACTGGATGAATTTCCCGCGGTGAAGATCTGCACTGCGTATAAGTATAAAGGAACCCTGATTGACGAGTTCCCGGAAAGCATAGAGGTATTGGAAGGCTGCCAGCCGGTATACATGGAACTGCCGGGCTGGCAGGAGGATATCAGCCATATTACCGCATACGATCAGCTGCCCCCCAATGCCCGCCGCTATCTGGAGACCATCTATGAACTCACCGGGGTCAGGCAAACCCTGATCTCAGTAGGCCCAAAACGCAGCCAGACCATCGTGCAGGAGCAGCTTTTTGATTAGAGGTAGTGTAAAGTTTTAGTAGGTAAAAAGGGGTCAGAGATAGAAAAGAGACCTCAAAAACGGTGTATCAGGGAAACACCCTCCTGGTCCAAAGGAGTTGAGGTCTCATGTATAGGATTCAGCAGTTGGTAAGCATATTACTGCAGATGGTGGTTAGTATTTATGAAGTATTGCAAAGTGTAAA
>LFSQ01000138.1 GCA_001512785.1 Syntrophomonas sp. DTU019 | reverse complement strand
AGTCATATATTATCTTCCAGGTTGAGTTCAAGGCCATCAGGATGGTGTAGAACCGGTGTAGACCAAATGTCCAGATTAAGGGCTTTTGCAGCCAACGGAGGTAAAGTCTACGATCTTTTAATGACGAAAAAGAAACAGGCTTTGAATCAGGCTAGGGCATTTAAACTAGACCAGCGAATCATTAACAGAAGAACCCTGACTGAAACCCATGAAACCCTTGGAAACCTTACAGTTCTAAACATAGGTAAAAAGACCTCTATGATGCAATTCCTAAGATCAATCAGGACGGCTTAGATCATTAAAGGGGATTTTCTTATCTTTTTAAACCCAAGGTATCTTGACGCTATCGTTTCTGAGAAAAGATTTGACACCAAATACTGGTTTGATTACAATTGCAACAGAGCCTTTAAGTTGGCCCCGTGAGGCTAGCAAGGATGTAAACCGGTTCAATAACGCCTGCCTTGAGTCTTGCGGTTCTGGCAGGCTTTTCATTTGGTGGAGGATGAGGAGGGATATATTGGAGCTGCGAGATAAAACCGTGATCATGGATGCGATGGGATTGAAACGGGCCTTAACTCGTATCGCCCATGAGATCGTAGAGAAGAATAAGGGGGTTGAAAACCTGGCCGTAGTAGGCATCCGTCGACGCGGCGGGCCGCTGGCACAAAGACTGGCTGAGCGCATCGGTGAGATAGAGAATGTCAACGTGCCAGTAGGTATTTTGGACATCACCCTCTACCGCGATGACCTGACCACTCTTTCCACCCAACCTATGGTGCATCGTACCGAGGTGGACTTTGATGTCAACGGCAAGACCATCATCCTGGTAGATGATGTTTTATACACCGGGCGCACGGTAAGAGCCGCTATGGATGCCTTGATTGACCTGGGCAGGCCGCGGCGTATCCAATTAGCCGTTTTGGTGGACCGAGGCCACCGGGAACTGCCCATCAAAGCGGATTATGTAGGCAAGAACGTTCCCACCTCCACACAAGAAATCGTATCTGTCCTGGTTGAGGAGATTGACGGAATAGACAAAGTAGTAATACAGGAGCCGGTTACACCAACATAAATAAAATCCCTTTAAACTGGTCCCGAGAGACCGGCAAGGGAAACCACCATCAGCCCAAGCGATGCCTTCCTTGTAGGTCAGACAAGGAAGGCTTTTTAATGCCTGGCAAAACACTCAAGCGATCAAAGGTCAAGATACAGACAGCAGTAAATGGCGATAATCTGGCGGGGAGGCTGAGAAAAAGTAAGAGCGGTTATTTAGGTTTTATGGCAACAGGCTGTGGAGTATTCATGAAAATCACAACCGACCGGATTGATTTGTCTGGTTATTGCAGGTACAGCTGGATAAAAGGAGGCATATAGGTGAAACTGGACCGGAGGAAAGACTTGCTTGGTATCAAGGATCTGAGCAAGGCGGAAATAGATCAGATTTTGCATACTGCCGCGCCGATGAAAGATGTAATCAAACGCGACATCAAAAAGGTCCCTACCCTCAGGGGGAAAGCCATGGTAACGGTTTTTTATGAGAACAGCACCCGTACCCGTACCTCGTTTGAGATTGCCGGGAAATACCTGAGCGCAGATACTGTCAATCTGGCCGTGAGCACCAGCAGTGTGCAGAAAGGGGAGAGCCTGCGCGATACCATCAAGACCATTGAGGTGATGGGCTTCGACCTCATAGTGATGCGCCACTCAATGAGCGGCGCCCCGCACTATGTAGCTCGCAATACCAAAATGCGGGTGATCAATGCCGGTGATGGGCAGAATGAACACCCGACTCAGGCCTTGCTGGATATGTTCACCATCAAAGAGCACAAAGGCACACTGGAAAACCTGACCGTTACCATAGTAGGCGACATACTGCACAGCAGGGTGGCCCGCTCCAATATCTACGGACTTACCAAATATGGATGCGAGATTCGCGTGGTGGGGCCTGCTACATTGATACCTCCGGAAGTGGAGAAGCTAGGGGTGAAAAGTTATTACAGCCTTGAACAGGCAGTGAAAGGAGCCGATGTGATAAACATACTGCGCATACAGCGGGAACGGCAGCATGCCGCCTTATTCCCCTCTCTGGATGAATATGCCGACCTTTACATGCTCAGCCCGGAGCGCCTCACAGGGGCCAAAGAGGATGTCTTGATTCTGCACCCCGGTCCTATGAACCGGGGCGTGGAGATTTCCAGCACCCTGGCCGACAGTACGCAGGCCTTGATCAATGAGCAGGTGACCAATGGGGTGGCAGTGAGAATGGCGATCTTATACCTGATGATGGGAGGGGCAAAGGATGAAATTGCTGGTTAAAGGCGGGCAGGTGATCGATCCTGCCAACAATCGTGACGATATGCTGGATATTCTGGTGGAAGACGGAAAAATATCCAAAATAGGCCGCAACCTCAAGGCAAGGAATGCAGAAATCCTTGATGCTGCAGGGAAAATCGTGTGTCCTGGTTTTATAGATATTCATGCTCATCTGCGCGAACCCGGATTCGAATACAAAGAAGACCTGGCCTCAGGCACACGGGCTGCAGCAGCCGGAGGGTTCACCACCGTGTGCTGTATGCCCAACACCAACCCGGTAATCGACAATATGGCGGTAGCACGCTTTGTCAGAGAGCGAGCCAAGCGCACCGGGGTAGTAAACGTCCTGCCCATCGGCAGCATTACCAAGCAGCAGGCCGGAGAGGAATTAAGCGAATATGCGGATTTGATCGCAGCCGGCTGTGTGGCTCTTTCGGATGATGGCAAACCGGTCAGCAAAGCCGACGTTATGCGCCATGCCCTGGAGTATACCAGGATGTTTGGGGTGCCGGTGTTGTCCCATTGCGAGGATCTCAGCCTCTCTGCCCAGGGGCAGATGCATGAAGGCTTTTACTCCACCTATTATGGATTAAAAGGCATACCGGCAGCAGCCGAAGAAGTGATGGTAGCCCGGGATATAATCCTGGCTCGCCTCACCGGAGGCAGATTGCACATCTGTCATGCTTCTACCCTCGGGACTATGGACTTGATCCGCCAGGCTAAAGCGGAAGGCTTGAATGTCACCTGTGAGGTAACCCCGCATCACCTCACCTTAAGTGATGAGATAGTAGGGACTTATGATGCTGATACCAAGGTGATGCCCCCCTTGCGCTCACAGGAACATATCGAGGCCTTAAGAGCCGCTCTGCTGGACGGAACCATAGATTGTATCGCCACCGACCATGCTCCTCATCACCTGGAAAGCAAGGATTGCGAATACAACCTGGCGGCAGTGGGCATTTCCGGTTTGGAAACCGCGGTGGCGGTAGTCATGGATCAGCTGGTCAATCGCAACCTGCTCACCTTAAACGAAATGGTCAGGCTGTTTACCTGCGGTCCGGCTGATGTCATGGGACTGGCCAAAGGCCGCCTCAATGTCGGTGAGGCTGCGGATATCACCATCATCGATCCCCATCTCAGCAAAACCGTGGATCCACAGCAGTTTTATTCCAAAGGCAAGAACACTCCGTTTAAGAACATGCATCTTACCGGCTGGCCTTGGGCTACCATTGTAAGGGGCAGGCTGGTGTATTGTGACGGCAGCATAATAGAGGAGTGAATATAAGTGAAAGGTTACCTGGTCCTGGAAAACGGCAGGGTGTTTACCGGTAAAATGTTGAACGATTGCATGATGGCTGGAGGAGAAGTGGTTTTCACCACTGCCATGATCAGCTATCAGGATATTATTACGGATCCCTCCTATTACGGTCAGATCGTTGTCATGACCTATCCTTTGGTGGGCAACGTGGGTCTGGTGGAGAAGAGCTACGCTTCCAAAGGGGCCATGCTGCGCGGTTTGGTGCTGCGTGAAGCCACTGATTTCCCCAGCCATTACGAAATGGAAACCGACTTGATCAGCTTTCTCAACAAGAGTGAAATAGCGGTTTTGACCGAGGTAGATACCCGGGCTTTAACCCGGGTGATCCGCAATGAGGGCAGTATGGGAGGAATGATCACCGATTCCATTGAGAATCGGAACTGGCTGATAGAAAAAGCGAAAAATGCCAAAAAGGAACTGGAAGGCGACCTGGTGCAGTATGTCACCCGTAAAAACATCATGTGCTTTGGCCGGGGTGAACTGCGGGTGGTAATGGTGGACCTGGGTACCAAGCGCGGCTACATAGACCTCTTGGTTAAGCGGGGCTGCGAAGTGGTGGCAGTGCCGGCTCAGACTACCGCCTGGGAAATACTTGAACTGAACCCTAAAGGCATACTGATATCCGACGGGCCGGGGGATCCTCAGGCGATTGGCTATGCCGTTGAAACCTGCCGCTCTCTTTTAGGGAAAAAGCCGATTTTCGGTATTGGCCTGGGCCACCAGGTTTTGGCCCTGGCCCTGGGCCTGAGAATCAAACGCCTGCCTTACGGGCATCGCGGCAGCAATCATCCGGTGAAAGACCTCGATAACGGGCGCATATACATTACCACGCAAAACCACGGTTTTTGTATTGACGAAGCCTCCCTGGTCAATCCGGATATCCAGGTCACCCTGCGCAGCGTCAATGACGGCAGCATCGAAGGAATCAGGCATCAAAGCCTTCCGGTTTGCTCAGTTCAATTCGATCCCGAGGGTTTCCCGGGATACAGTGAAACCGGGTTTTTCCTGGACGATTTTGTGGGTATGCTGAAAAAATAGCTATAACCGGACTGGAGGATATATATGCCACTGAATAAAAAGCTGAAAAAGATCCTGGTTATCGGCTCAGGCCCGATTATCATCGGGCAGGCCGCGGAGTTCGACTATGCCGGAACGCAGGCCTGCAAGGCCATTAAAGAAGAAGGCATCGAAGTAATACTGTTAAACAGCAATCCGGCCACCATAATGACGGATACCGATATAGCTGACCGGGTTTATATGGAACCCATCACCGTTGAAAGCGTGGTGAGGATCCTGGAGCGGGAAAAACCGGACGGGATCTTAGCCAATCTGGGCGGTCAGGTAGGGCTGAACATGGCCCTGGCCCTGGATAAAGCCGGCATCCTTGAGGAGAAGGGAGTGCCTGTACTGGGCATGCCGCTAAGCGCGATTTACCGGGCTGAGGACCGGGAGATGTTCAAGGCCACCATGGAGGAAATCGGCCAGCCTGTACCGGAGAGCGATATAGTCCACAGTGTAGAAGAGGCCCTGCAGTTTGCCAGCGGGGTGGGCTACCCGCTGATAGTACGCCCGGCCTATACCCTGGGCGGCACCGGCGGAGGCACTGCATATAATGATGAAGAATTGACTGAAATCGTCACCCGCGGCTTAAAAAGCAGCGCCATCCACCAGGCCCTGATCGAGCGCAGCGTAGCCGGATACAAAGAGATCGAATTCGAGGTGATGCGCGACCACAACGACAATTGCATCACCATCTGCAGCATGGAGAATATCGATCCAGTAGGCATTCACACCGGAGACAGCATGGTAGTGGCCCCGGCTCAGACCCTCACCGATGAGGAGTATCAGATGCTGCGCTCGGCCTCCTTGAAGATCATCCGTGCTCTGGAGATTGCCGGGGGGTGTAATATACAATTTGCCCTGGACCCGTTGAGCAAGAAGTATTTTGTTATCGAGGTGAATCCCCGGGTCAGCCGTTCCAGCGCACTGGCTTCCAAAGCCACCGGCTATCCCATCGCCCGAGTGACTACCAAGATTGCCATCGGCTACAACCTGGATGAAATACCCAATGCCATCACCGGAAAAACCACGGCCTGCTTTGAGCCGGCCATCGACTATGTGGTGCTGAAAGTGCCGCGCTGGCCCTTCGACAAGTTCGTTTTCGGCGACCGCCGCCTGGGAACACAGATGAAGGCTACCGGTGAGGTAATGGCCATTGACCGCAGTTTCGAAGCCGCTTTTCTCAAGTCTATCCGCTCCCTGGAGATCGGCATCAATGGGCTGCGCCTGCCGGAACTGGCCGCACTGAGCGATACAGCCCTTAAAACCCGCCTCAGCCAGGCCGACGATGAGCGCATTTTCATAATCGCTGAGGCCTTCATGCGCGGGGCTTCTATAGATGAGCTGCATGGTTTCACCGCTATCGACAGGTACTTTCTCAAGAAATTCAAGAATATCACCGACATCTCCCGGCGCCTGGAAAAGGACCCGTTGAGCCTGGATTTACTCTACGCGGCCAAGAAAATCGGGGTCTCAGACAGTGAAATCGCCTATTTGAAAGGGATGAGCGAGGATGAGGTGCGCGAGCTGCGCAAATCATACGGCATAATCCCTACTTACAAACAGGTGGACACCTGTGCGGCCGAGTTTGATGCCGAAACCCCTTATTTCTACTCCTGCTATGAGGAGGAGAACGAAGCCCTGCACCAGGAAGGGGAACGCAAGGTCCTGGTTATCGGTTCGGGGCCGATTCGCATAGGTCAGGGGGTAGAGTTCGACTATTGCTCGGTGCACTGTGTTTGGGCCTTAAAAGAGGCCGGGATAAAGGCTATCATAGTCAATAACAACCCGGAGACAGTCAGCACTGACTTCGACACCTCAGACAGGCTGTATTTTGAGCCCCTGGTCTATGAAGATGTAATGAACATTATCGAAGAAGAGCGCCCTGAAGGGGTGATCGTTCAATTCGGGGGGCAGACGGCTATAAATCTGGCCGGGCCTCTGTACAGGGCCGGGGTAAAAATCCTGGGAACCAGCATGGAGAGCATCGACCGGGCAGAGGACCGCAAGCGCTTCGATGCCATGGTAGAGCAATTGGGCATCCCCCGCCCGCCGGGCAGGACCGTATTTCACCCCGATGAGGCCGCAGCGGTAGCGGCTGATATCGGCTACCCGGTACTGGTCAGGCCTTCCTATGTTCTTGGGGGCAGGGCCATGGAGATCGTATACAGTGAAGAGGAACTGCTGGAATACATGCAGACTGCGGTCAAGGCTAGTCCCGAACACCCCGTGCTGGTCGACAAGTATTTGCTGGGCAAGGAGATCGAGGTGGATGCCATCTGTGACGGCCGGGAGGTGTTGATCCCCGGCATTATGCAGCACATAGAGCGGGCCGGGGTGCATTCCGGCGACAGCATGGCGGTTTTTCCGGCTCACGACCTGAGTGAACGCATTCATGCCAAGGTGGTGGACTACACGGTTCGCCTGGCCCTGGAATTGAAGGTAAAAGGCCTCATCAACATACAATTCGTTGAATATGAAGATGAGCTTTATGTTCTCGAGGTTAACCCGCGTTCCAGCCGCACGGTGCCCTTTATCAGCAAAATCACCGGTATTCCGCTGGTCAAATTGGCCACCAAGATCATGCTGGGGCAAAGCCTGGCTGAGCTGGGCTACTCCGGCGGGCTGTTTAAAACCCCGGCTTTCTATGCGGTAAAAGTGCCGGTGTTTTCATTTAACAAGCTTCATCAAGTAGATATCAACCTGGGCCCGGAGATGAAATCCACCGGGGAGGTGCTGGGCGTTTCCCATAACCTGAACAGCGCCATCTACAAAGGCCTGCAGGCCGCCGGGGTGGAGGTCGAAGGGCCGGGCAATATGGTGGCCACTATATCAGATAAGGATAAAAGCGAAGCGGTGCCGCTTATTGCCGAGTTTGCCCGCCTGGGCTTCAAGATCTTCGCTACCGAGGGCACGGCCAAAGCCCTGGAGCAATACGGGGTAAACGTGCAGGTGGTGAAGAAGCTCAAGGAGGGTTCGCCCAACATCGTCGATCTGATTCGGCAAGGCCAGGTGGATGTGGTAGTGAATACCCTGACTCAGGGACGCAGGCCGTTCAGTGACGGATTTCATATCCGCCGGGCGGCGGTGGAGCTGAACGTGCCCTGTTTAACCTCTCTGGACACATTGAAAGTGGTTCTGGAAGTATTGAAAGGCAATGAAGGGGCCAAGCCTCAGGAGGTACAATCCCTGCAGGAATATGTGGCCGAATTCCGCCAATAACAATTAGATGCTATGATTACACTCGGAGGTAAAAATATGCCTGCTTTGGAAAAGGGATTAGTTACGACCAATCAACCAGTGGGGGAGCTGTTGTATGAGATGGAGATTATTGCGCCCAAAATAGCTCGCCAGGCACAACCGGGGCAATTTGTTCATGTACGCCCCGCTTCGACATATGACCCTCTTTTGCGAAGGCCTTTAAGCCTTTACGATGTCAACCACCAGCTGGGCAGCATCACCCTGCTTTATAAAGTGGTGGGCCGGGGCACGGCCTTGCTGAGCCAGGTGAAAAGCAGAGAGCAAGTGGATATAATGGGGCCTTTGGGCAGAGGGTTCACCCTCCTTGCAGGCAGGCAAAAGGCCCTGCTGGTAGGGGGAGGGGTAGGTACAGCCCCCTTGATCTACCTGGCCCGGGTTCTGCAGGAGCAGGGACATTATATAAAGGCTGCCTATGGCGCCGCTTCCGCCCAGGAGGCGGCTGTGTTTGCCCGCAAATTCAATGAGCTGGGGGTTGAAGCCTGGCCGGCTACTATGGATGGCAGCCTGGGATATAAAGGGACCGTGGTCGGCCTGCTACAAAATGAGCCGCACTTAGCCAAAGCGGACAGGATATACTGCTGTGGGCCGGAAAAAATGATGGAGGCGGTGACCGCATTTGCCCGCCGCAACCATGTCAAAGGGGAAGTATCGCTGGAAGAAGCCATGGCCTGCGGTGTAGGGGCCTGTTTGGGCTGTGCCCGCAAATTGAACCCGCAGGATAATGAGTATGTAAAAGTCTGCAAAGACGGCCCGGTATTTGACATGGATTTGCTGTAGCAGTATTAATGACCGGATTACCGGCCATTAATAGCTGAGGACCAAAAGGGGACATATAGTTTTTGCCAACACCGTAATTTCATTGTATAATAAATTTTTTGCGCTGTGATTAAGCCATTGTTAAATTTGCGTTAATTATATTGTGTAAGGAGGGCCGCATTTGAAGAAGGATAGGTCCGCAGCCGGTCAATCCCCGGATTTGTCGGTCAACCTGGGAGGGCTGGTGATGAAAAACCCGGTAGCGATGGCCTCGGGAACCTTCGGCTATGGCTTCGAATACCAGGATTATGTCAGTCCCGAGTCGATCGGTGCGGTGATTGTGAAAGGAACCACCCTGGAGAAGCGGGAGGGCAATCCGCCGCCGCGTATATGTGAGACCCCGGCCGGCATGCTCAATGCTATCGGGCTGGAAAACCCGGGAGTTGAGGCCTTTGTAGCCGAGCACCTGCCCCGGCTGAGGCAAAGCGGGGTAACGGTAGTGGTCAATATTGCCGGCAACACCGTGGAAGACTATGCACGAACCGCCGCTATCATAGGCCAACAAGCGGGGGTGGCGGCTATTGAGCTGAATATATCCTGTCCCAATGTCAAACAGGGCGGCCTGCAGTTTGGCACCGACCCCTTGATGGTGGAAGAGGTGGTCAGGGCGGTAAAAACCCAGACCAGCCTGCCTGTGATCCCCAAGCTGTCACCCAATGTCACCGATATTGTGGCCATAGCCAGGGCTGCTGAACGCGGCGGTGCTGATGCCCTGTCCATGATCAACACCCTTTTAGGGATGGCAGTGGATGTGAAGAAGCGCAGACCGGTTTTGGGCAATGTGTTCGGCGGTCTGTCCGGACCGGCCATCAAACCGGTGGCCTTGCGGATGATCTACCAGGTGTACCGGGAAGTTGCCCTGCCCATCCTGGGCGGCGGCGGGATCATAAGTACTGAAGATGCCCTGGAATTCTTTATGGTCGGGGCCAAGGCGGTCTCGGTGGGCACCGGGTTGTTTGTCAATCCTTTGCTGCCCCTGGAGATTGTTGAAGGCATCAAAGGCTATTTGCTGGAAGAAGGCTTAAACAACCTGGACGAACTGGTAGGAGCAGCTCATCAGGTGTAGGCTGTGAAGGGTTTGCTCCGGAGCGGGTGAGAATGCCTGGCAGCCTCAGTGGTTTTTAGACAGGTTAATAAGTTTGCAACGATTCATGATTTGGTGCAGGCGGTGTTTTAAATGCCGCAGCACATTCTTTAGTTTTGAATAAATACTGGAGGAGGTAGCAGATTGCAGGCCAAAGAGCGTATTATTTTAGCCCTGGATGTAGACAGCAGGCAGCAGGCCCTGAGCCTGGTCAAAGAGCTGGCCCCGTATGTAGGGATGTTTAAAGTTGGTATGGAGCTTTTCAACAGCACCGGACCGGCCATTGTATCGGCAATAAACGACTGCGGGGGTCGGGTCTTTGTGGATTTGAAATTCCATGACATACCCAACACCGTAGCCTCCGCCGGTCGGGTTTTGACCAGGCTGAACTGCGCCATGTTCAATGTTCACGCCGCCGGGGGACGGGCCATGATGACCGCCTTAAGCCGGGAGGTAAGGCTGGAAGCGGAGCGTTTGGGGGTGGCAGTGCCGATAACCCTGGCGGTTACCGTTCTGACCAGCATTTCCCAGCCGGAGCTGGAAAAGGATATGCTGATCTCGGGCTTGAGCGTTGAGGAAGTGGTGGTCAATTGGGCCCTGGCTGCCAAGGAATGCGGAATTGCCGGGGTGGTCTGTTCACCTCATGAGATTGCCGCCATTCGCCGTGCTTGCGGGGCGGATTTCAAGATTGTCAGCCCCGGGATTAGACCGGCCTGGTCCGAAGCCCATGACCAAAAGCGCATCACCACACCGGCACAGGCGGTTGAACTGGGGGCTGATTATATAGTGATCGGACGGCCTATTACTGCAGCCTCTGACAGGGTAGCAGCGGCTCAGAAGATTATCGAGGAATTGGAGGCGGCAAAATGCTAGCAAAAGAACAGGCCTTACAGATTTTTACCCAGGCGGGAGCATTGCTGGAAGGCCATTTCCGGCTTACTTCGGGAAGGCACAGCAATCAGTACATGCAGTGCGCCCAGGTCTTGAAATACCCGGCCTTTACCGAAGAACTGGCCCGCCATCTGGCCGAGGTCTTCAAAGATGATGGAGTGGAAGTGGTAATTGGACCGGCGATGGGCGGCATTGTGGTTGCATATGAGGTAGCCCGGCAATTAGGGGTAACCGGCATGTTTACCGAAAGGGAAAACGGTCAGATGGCCCTTAGGCGCGGTTTCAGCATCGAACCAGGCCAGCGCGTGCTGGTGGTGGAAGATGTGGTGACTACCGGGGGATCGGTCAAAGAGGTAATGGAGGTTGTCGAACAGCTAGGGGGACAGGTGGCAGGAGTCGGGGTTTTGGTAGATCGCAGCAATGGTGCCGTCGATTTCGGCGTAAAACAAGCTGCGGTGTTATCCCTGGATATAAACTCCTGGGAGGCCGAGGCCTGCCCCTTGTGCCGGGAGGGAAAACTGCCCCTGGTGAAACCCGGTAGCCGGACCTAAAGCACGCCTGGAAAGGTGGGTTCAAATGAGAGTATACCTAAACGGAAAAGAGATGCCGTTTAAAGAAGGCGGCTATCAATATGTTTTCATGAAGCCCTACCAGCGCAGCCAGACCGAGGTAATAAAAAAGGACTACGGGCAGCTGACTTTGCAGCTGTATGACAACGGGGTGCACATTCGCACCCTGGTCACCGCTGAGGAGGTTACCACCCTGATCAACCGCGATGTGGCCGTCGATGAGGTCAACAAGAAGATCTATATCCTTGAACCCGGCAATAAGGTTACCAGCAATGAGGACGGCTCGCTCACTGTCGAATGAACACTTAATGCATGATCCGGCAGGAAACCCGGCACCATAGAGCCCTGCCGGTGCCACCGCCGGCCTATGCAGGAGGGGTCTTGACCTCGGACTGCAGCAGCCCATTCACGCGGTTTTCCTGAGGATTGACGACTATTGTCCAGTAGTTGTCATAGATGACCATCCCCGGTTTGGCGCCGCCGGGCTTGCGCACCTGGGAACGAAAGGTATAATCGACCTCAACCTTCTCCGATTGCCGGGCTTTGCTGAAATAGGCTGCCAAAAGCGCGGCTTCCTCCAGGGTAGCATCAGGCACCTCCTGTATGGATTTGATTTTTTTGGGCAGACGCACGATCACATGTGAACCGGGTATGTTCTTGGTGTGCAGCCACAAATCGTGAGGAGCGGATAGCCTTAAAGTCAAATGGTCATTCTGGCGGTTGTTGCGGCCTACCAGGATTTCCAGGCCATCGCTGGAGATATAGCGGCGGGGCACGGTGCAGGGCCGGTCTGATTTTTGCCCTTTGGCCCGGTTTTTATCGCGATTGAGTTCCTCGCTGATCTCTTCCATTTCCTCTACGCTCTCGGCCTCTTGAATGGACAACAAGACTGATTCCAGATAGTCTATGTCCAGCTGATTGGCAGCGATAAGGCCTTCCAGGTGGGCAATAGTCTTGCGGCTCTTGTTGTACAGCTTGAAATAGCGCTGCGCGTTCTGAATCGGGGTAAAGCGGGGATCCAAAGGAATCACCATCATTTGGCCGCTGGTATAATCCTCCACTTCAGCCTCAGTCATGCCTTTATCCAGTTGATGAGCATAAGTGGTTAAAAGCTCCCCCCAGATGCGGTATTGCTCCTGATTGCGAGCCGTGATCAGGTCGCTCTCCTGATAATAGCGCTTCTTGTAAGCCTTATCCAGAATAGCCTTGATGTGGCGCGACAAGTTGGTTTTCCACGACTCCAGCCTCAAAGCATCCAATTTGACGGTATAATACTCATCGCAGGCGGCATTGATAGAAGCAAACCCCCGGGTCGGGCCGGCACTTATGGGATAAGCGGCGAATTCGACCGGATGGCCATCGCGGTACCATATAGTTGCCTGCGCAGTCCTGCCCTGCACGGCCTGCAGCAATTCATCCACCTGCTGGTAGAGCTTGCCCAGCTCATATTCCCCGCATTGGGCTGCAGGAAGCTCAGGCTCAATGCCTGTCATCAGGCAGATCTGGCGGGCCGTAAAGGGGCTGATCCCGGAAAACAGGCTGAACAAGGCTTCAGAGACAGCAGTATCATCCTGCGCCCACACCCCGCTGCAAAAGGCTTCGTAGTCGGTCTCCAAAGGATTGAGCTTGTTCTGGCTGGGAGGGGCTATATAGGCCTTGCCGGGCAATACCTCGCGATACGAGCTGACATCGCTGCCGTATTTTTTGATGGCATCGATAATGACTCCGCTTTCAGGATTGATCAATATAATATTGGAGTGCCGGCCCATAAACTCACAGATCAGGCGGCGCACGGTCCATTCGCGAAAATCGTCTAAGGCCTCGATATCGATGGTCACCAGGCGTTCAAAGCCCCACTGTTTGATGGCCTTGATCTTGCCGCCCTCTAGGTGTTTGCGCAAAAGCATGCAGAACGCACTGGGGCGAGGGGGATTGGCTTTGCGGCTGGCAGTCAGATGCATGCGCGCCCAGCGCGCATTGGCCGACAGCAGCAGCCTGTGGGTCTTGCCCTGCGGCATGCGTATGGACAGGATAAGTTCTTCTTTTTCCGGGTGGTGGATTTTATCAATGCGGGCCCCGGCCAATTCCCGATCTAACTCAGCGGTGATCGCTGCAATGGTGAACCCGTCAAAAGGCATATGCAAAACCTCGCAATCCTGTGATCTATGCGGGAGAATCGGTTTAATTGTCGATTTCTCACGAGCAGAATATTCACTATAATAGGAGGAATACCGCAAGGAACATAGAACTATTACTAAAAATATAATCTAATAAAAGGGAGGTGACCACAACGTCTCAATTGGTAGTCAGCCTATACAATAATATTTTGGAACAGGTTATGCAACTGGAAAGCCGCAAAAAAGAGATCAGCACCGAGATATTGCTTGCGCGCGAAGAACGCAAGCGTCTGGCTTTGATATATAATTTCCTCAGTTATGACCTGAGCAAGCATGAGCTTTTGGAACAGGCGGCGGTTATCGCCCTGACTAACCGCGAGCAGCGGGTTTTGGATCATCTCAACAGGCTTTATTATACGGTCGAAGAACAGGAAACCATAGACAAGATACGGCATGAAATCAAATGCACCCAACGGTTCATGAAAGTGGTCAACCGAGCCCAGGAGAACAAATCTGCCCTGACATTTTCCGAAAGGCGCATGGTTCAGGAAATTGTCAAATTTGTGGTTGCCCAGGCCAGGCTTTATAATCAGCTTTGATGCCTTTAAGGCCCAACCATGCATAATCAGCCCGGGAATTATTCCCGGGTTTTTTTATGGTGCGCCCGGCATGGGCGCAGTCTAATGGGTGAAAGTCCCTAGTGCG
>LFSQ01000133.1 GCA_001512785.1 Syntrophomonas sp. DTU019 | reverse complement strand
AAATTATATCACTAAAATCGCGAAATCTGCCCCTTACTTTTTGCACCAGATCAGGCTGAATGTGATAACAACAGGCTCCGATACCGGGGCCGATAAAGACCTGTATGTCAGCCGGTAAGCAGCCCATGTCTTTAACCATGGCCTGTACGGTTTTTTCGGCGATCATGAGATAGGTGCCTTTCCAGCCGCTGTGGGCTATGGCTATAACCCGTTTGATCGGGTCAAAAAAGAACAAAGGGATACAGTCGGCATAAAAGGTAGTTAAAATCAGATCGTTCTGATTGGTGATCATTCCATCCCAACCGGCAATGGCGGTGTGATCGCTGTAGGCTCCTTTGCCGCGATGCTGGCGTGTTACTATACCTACCTGATTGCCATGGATCTGCTGGCAGGAGACCATGGCGTCCAGGCCAAGCCCGAAGAGCTGCACAAAAAGCCGCCGGTTTTGCAGTACCTTTTCTGGGTCATCGCCTACATGCAAACCCAGATTTAGGCTTTGGTAAGGCGGGCTGCTTGAACCCCCCCAGCGGGTGCTGAAGGCTATTTGCAGGCCCTTGTCCTGCCAGGAGGGTACAGTTATATATTCGAGGCCATGTAATTGTTGCCAGGTCCAGCGGTTCATTTGTTCAGCATCTCTCTTTCGCATACAATATGGTTAAGGAGGTGGTGGTGATGAGCAATCAGTTGGTTCCCCCAGGGTCTGAATGCAGCGGGGAAAGCCATGACCAGGATGCGGTTTGGGTTACTCTGGTGCGAGTTTTACCTCCTGATGACATTATAATTGAAAGCCTGTTAAGATCACAGGAAATACCGTATCGAATTGAACGCAACCCCATATCACAGATCCCGTTGTCGGTCGGGCCTTTTGCCGAGGCGGTGATAATGGTACCCCAAGCGTATGAGTCTGAGGCCAGAAGCCTCTTAGAGCCTGTTCCTCAGCAAGGTGATACCGAGACGTTAGAAGGTGAATAGGGTTGCGGATGCGGCTCATCTCGCAACCGCCTATACTGGGCCTGCTTGATGAGAATAATGTGCAAAGAAGGTGACCGACTTGCTGACCATCAGCCAGGTAGCCCAGCGCTACCAGCTTAATAATCGCCAGGTCCATGAATTGATGGAATACGGCTATCTTCAAGTCTCACAGGTGTTGCGCAACGCCAGAGGGGGCGTTAGCTATCTTTTCGCGGAAAAGGAATTGGAAACAGTGGACATATATTCTTCGCTGGCCGATCTGCAGGACAAGAAAACCCGTCTTAAGGGCAGAGGCTTGAATAAAGCCCAGTTCAGCAAAGTGCTCAAGACTATACACCATTATGACCGTTTTTTGGAGAATATTGCAGGTCTGCCGGGCGAGGAAGTCCTGAAGATTTCGTTCTATCTATTTCATCTCAACCATTATGCCAAGCGTTATCCTGAACAAGCCCGGGATCTGTATAGACTGAAAAACCGGGTCTTAAAAAAGCTCTACCAGGAAAACCCGGATTTTATACAGCTACGCTACCTGGTCGGGCCGGATCGCAAGCGGATCTGGCTGTGTGACGATTGCAAAGACTCTGCCCGCAGCGCCGGGCTTACCTTTGTAGAATACCTGAAAAAGGGGTATTACTGTCCCAAATGCTTTGTTCAGGCAGTTGAACCCGAATACTATTCGCTTTACGAGTTCATCATTGCCCAGGGCAACTATCGTTTTGTATTTCACCTGCCGCGTTCCTCAGCCGGGCGCTGGTTAAAGAATGTTTCCGACATGGAGCAAGGCCGCCGCGAGACCGGGCCTTACGAAGATCATATGTATCTTTATGGGCGGGCTTCTACGCGGATAGAAGAGAAAAGTTTTCCCCTGCCTATGGTAAGAGAAGCCCTCACCGCCTATCTAGCTCAATAAGTGTGGTGCCAGGCACCACACTTATTCAATAACTACGGTGCCAGGCACCACAGTTATCAGTTTTAGCTGTTTTTTAGTTGTTCGATGGTCTTTATGAAGCTGTTGAGATCGGCAAACTGGCGATAGACGGAGGCAAAACGCACATATGCCACTTGATCCGAGGCTTGCAGGCGCTCCATTACCTTCTCCCCGATCACCTGACTGCTCACTTCACGTTCATATTCATCGCGCAATTGGCGTTCCAGACCGGCAACCAGGCTTTCAATCTCCTCCATGCTGACCGGCCTTTTCTCACAAGCCCGGATGATACCGGCCATAAGCTTATCGCGGTTAAACTGCTCGCGGCTGCCGTCCTTTTTAACTACCACCAAGGGCCGCTCTTCTATGCGTTCATAAGTCGTAAATCTGCGCTTGCAAGCATTGCACTCCCGCCTGCGGCGGATGGAGGTGCCGTCGTCACTGGCCCGGGAATCAACCACCCGGCTTTCAAATTCCTGGCAATAGGGGCATCTCAATTTATCTTCTCCCTCATGGCCTGTCTACTACTGGTGCTGCCCTTATTATCACCAAAAGGCACACATAATTCAACTCAATATTTGCCTTTAATAGCGGTCATCATCATCGAGTCGATAGTCGCGGCGATGATAGCCATCAATATCGCTGGCCACAGGTACTTCTACCAGAATGACATCCCGTCCGATGCGGATTATTTTGTGCCATGGCACAGTGACCTCCTCCCGGCGGGAAAAGATGTTGAAGCCCTTGCTCTGACCGGGCATGAC
>LFSQ01000145.1 GCA_001512785.1 Syntrophomonas sp. DTU019 | reverse complement strand
GCGGGTCTGCCATTGTCTTGACAGTACAAATGCTCTACTAGATCATAGATATGGTTGAAATCTACTACTTTATCTATTTTTCTTAATAAATGATCCTGGGGAACCATTCCTTCTAAGTCTACTATTTGTAAGTTGTTTCTTAGATTTGGCGCACGTTCTAGCAAATTTATCACCCTGTTGTATTGTATCATAAGCAACACGAAACCCCCGCTAAATCTGCGTTTTAACGGGGGTTTTTCGACAGTCTGAAAAACCCGTTTTAACGGGTTTTTTTATTTTTGCGCACCATCAACCCAGTTGAGGGAAACCCTGCTGGCGCAATGCCTCATACAGCAGTATAGCGGCTGTATTGGCCAGGTTCAGCGACCTTCCCAGGTTGCGCATGGGCACGCGTATAGTATGCTCCTCATACTCCTGCAGCATAGCCGCAGGCAGGCCTCTGGTTTCACTTCCCAATACAATGAAATCCTGCGGTTGATAAGCGACCTCGGTATAAAGGCGTTTCGCTTTGGTAGTGGCAAAATAGAAATTGGCCCCCTGATAGGCAGCCTTGATATCATCGAAAGTATTCCACAGCAATACCTGCACTTGATCCCAATAGTCCAAACCCGCTCGTTTAAGATAACGGTCCGCCAGGGAAAAGCCCAGGGGCTTGACCAGATGCAGAGCAGTGCCGGTCAAGGCACAGGTACGGGCGATATTGCCGGTATTCTGAGGTATTTCCGGTTCAACCAGGACTATGTGCATAAGCTCTCCTTAAACTCTCGATTATCCGCAGTGTTTTGACCACTACTATTATAACCCTTTGTTTCCCAGTAATAGCAGCACTCAGGCGGGAAAAACTACTCACAAAAAGGAGGAATTTGCTTGCATATCGCCAGGTCAAATACACTTGTGGCTGCAGTCCTGCTCCTGGGGCTGCTATTAACCTTGAGCGGCTGCCAGCAGGCGGCCAAAAAGCCAGAGCAGTCAGAGCTGGCTCCTGAAGTCACCAAATACAGCGAAGAGCCTACCATAAGCCTGTATCGCTGTGAAAGCGGTCAAGTTGAAAACCTGAAGCTGGAACAGTATCTCAAGGGCGTGGTAGCAGGCGAAATCGGGCCCAAATTCCCCATGGAGGCCCTGAAGGCCCAGGCCATCATCGCTCGTACCAATACCCTGGCCTTACTGGAGTATGAAAACGGCACCCGCGGCAAGCATAACACCGATGCCAGCGACGACCACACCGAATTCCAGGCATATGATGAAAAGGCGGTCAACGATAGTATTTCCAAAGCGGTTGCAGAAACCAGAGGACAGGTTATGCTCAATAATGGCAAGTTCATTTACGCACTTTTCCATTCGGCCTCCAACGGCCAAACCGCCAGCATAGAGGAAGGTTTTCCCAAACTGGCCGACAAAGCCCCCTATCTGGTACCGGTACCTACCGATGGGATAAGCAGGGCCCCTGAAAAATATCAAGCCTGGACAGTTAGAGTGCCGCGCTCCACAGTGAAAGAGATCATGGGGCCTGAAGCCGGGAACCTGGATGACATACAGATTACACAGACCGGGCCTTCTGGAAGGGTATTAACCGTAAAAGCCGGTCAGGCCACCATAAACGGGGCTGAATTAAGGGAAAAGATCGGTTTCGATAAATTGTATTCAACTCAAATCAGCAAGATCGAAGCACAGGGCAATGATATTGTGTTCACCGGTACCGGCTGGGGTCACGGGGTAGGAATGGATCAATGGGGAGCCTGCCTCATGGCTGAACAGGGCAAGACCGCCCGCGAAATCATAGAACATTACTATCCGCAGGCCAGGATAAGCCGAATATATCAATAACCTTGACCGGGATTGGAAAAGGGGATGAAGAAGGGGGACGAACCTGTTCCGGTTCAACCCGGCTCATCCCCTTCAAAGCCGTGCTCTTTTAACAAACGGGTATAAGGGAATCTCTTCATACTCCTCTGCATCGAGGAAATACTGCAACAGGGGATCTGATGAATATTTCTTGAACAACTCCAGAAACAAGCGATCCATACTGCTTATGGTTCCCGGCTTCTCCGCCAGCAGCCCTTCCTGCCTGGCAAATACATGGGTTGCTGTCATTCCCAGGCTGCTGATATAGTAAATAAGCTGCTCAGTATCCCCTCTTAAAGTTGAACAGAGATAGAAGCGGCAGATCAATGAACGAATGGGGTATATGCTGCAAAGCCTGTTATGCAGGAAAACGCAGGGATTGGGGATCATTCTTAATAAGCCGATATCCCTTTTTTCGGGCTGAAAATAGTTGCCAAGCAGTGCTTTGAAGGTGCATCTCAAATGGCCGGCCAGCTTCTTGAAAGCGATCAGATCAGGTATAACATAAGCGGTGTCACAGCAATTGTGAGTGCAGCCCCGGCAGGACTGGTCGAGGTTGGAAGCATACTTTTTGCCATAGGCAGATTCATCACATAATGGCTGCCAGGCTAGCAGGAGATCATTGAGACTGGCACCTGGGCCTATTTGAAGCGCTATGCCCTCATTATCAGGATTATTGCTATAGTAGACCTGAACCTGGCTCAAACTGATCTTTCCTTCATTTCCACGCTTGAAATCAAGTTGTTAAGGATTTGATGGCCTGGCGGGCTAACTGATCACAGCGCTCGTTCCACACATCTCCGCTGTGGCCGGCCACTTTGGCAAAAGCAACCCGGTTTAGCTTCATCAAATACAAAAGCTGCTTCCACAGATCCTGATTGGCTACCGCCTCTTTCTTGCTGTTCTGCCAGCCGTTAGCCTGCCATTTCTCCAACCAGTGCTTTTGTACCGCATTGACAATATATGCGCTATCTGAGTAGACCACAACATCCCATCCCGTTACTTTTAGAGCCTGCAGGGCTTTGATCACAGCGGTGAGTTCCATGCGCTGGTTGGTGGTATTAAACTCGCCCCCGGACAGCTCTTTTATTTTATCGCCATAGATGAGGACCGCACCCCACCCCCCAGGCCCGGGATTGCCGGAACAAGCCCCGTCGGTATAGATAATTATCGGCTCTTTCATAGGCTTAAACCCTCTTCATGTCGGGGATGGAGAACTGCCGGTGCGCCGGTTCTGGCCGGGGCAACCATATCGGTCTGGCATTGTATCCCCTGCAAAACCCTTTCTATCAAGTCCCCAACCAACTGTTCCACCACATTGACCATTCCATAACCCATACCTGCCATCTAACACTCTTCTCTATTTGTTTTCATATCTTTTGAGTGTCTATAAGGTGACCATGGCACGGGCCAAGATTATTGGCCATTAGCATGTAATTCATCGAAGCGACTTACGCCTCCTGAATCTTCCTGGTAGTCTCCTCGGATTGTTTGACATAGGATTTTATGTCCCCATCCAGAATGGCCTCATTGTCTTTTTGCCGTTCTTTATTAATCTTCCTGGCCCGGTCTTTCGCTGTACCGTGATCGGTTTTATAGAAACCCGGTCCCTTAAATGCTATGCCTACACTGCGGCTTACCAATCTCTGCACTTCCCCTTTACAGTTGGGGCAGTTCTTCAGGGGTTCCTCAGATATCTTTTGCATTCTTTCGAATTCGCCGCAGTTCTGGCAGCGGTACTCGTATATTGGCATATTCTCACCCTTCCCTTCAAATTCGATTTATCTTTCTTTATACCTGTATCTTTAACAAAACCAAGAAGGCCATGACACCGTTCCATACCCCATGGGCAACCATGGGCACGTATATGCTTCCGGTTTTCTCATAAACATAGCATAGAACCACACCTCCGATAGCCAGTGGAATGGTTCGCCACAGATCCCAATGGGCCAGTCCAAATACTAAGCCGGCCATCAAAATACCCCACACCGGGCCCAGAACCCCGCGCAGGTAAGGATAAATCATAGCCCGATAAAACAACTCCTCCGATATCGGCGCGAGAACCGCGCCCATAAAGAATAATACCACAAAAGCGGCGCCATGACCTGCGTTGCGCAGCATGGTCTCATATAGCTGTGGTGAAATATCGGGTATGAGTCGACTCAGGGGCCAGCTAACCGCCAGCATGAACAGCAACAGGATGATTCCGCTTCCACATCCATAAATGAGTATATCCCCGGGGGAAGCAGCACGCAATCCCAAATCCTCCCGGGAGGCCTTTTTGCCCAGGGTGAATAGCAATACCAGTCCTATGGTTGCCAGGAATTGAACCCCGGCCACCAGCACGAACTTAACCAAAGGCCTCCCTTCCACCCACCAGGAGCCCATACTGTACCATCCCACCAGGTTGGTTATGATAAGAACCCCGCCATAAACCAGGACGATTTCTATCAGTCCCCACCGCGGGCGGCTAGCACTTCCCGCCATATTCAGCCACTCCTCAATAGTATATGATATGGTTTACATTGCCCCGCCCGCGCAATTTCAACCGTCAACCCCGATCTGTCCTGCGATATGATTTATGAACTGTTGGGCAGCTCGTCCTGAGGGACCATGCTTGCCGCGTTCCCATTGCAGGGCTTTGCGCATCAATAACTCGGCATCAATATCCAGTTTATGCCTTTTGGCCAGACCGGCTACTATAGCCAGGTACTCCTCCTGGCTGGGTGAGGCAAAAGACAATGTCAGGCCGAAGCGGTCTGCCAGGGAAATCTTTTCCTGCTGGGTATCATGGACATGGATTTCATCATCCAGATAGTCCCGGTCATGGAAATACTCCTTCACCAGATTACGGCGGTTGGAGGTAGCATAAATCAGCACATTACCGGTCTGGGTCTGCAGGCTGCCCTCCAGCATGGCTTTCAAGCCTTTATACCCAGTTTCATAGTCCTCAAAGGATAGATCATCAATAAAAAGAATGAATTTCAGGTTGAAGTCACTTAGTATTTCAGCGAGTTCGTGCAGGTTATGCATACTGTCGCGGTTTATCTCAATCATGCGCAAAGGCCTGCTCTGGTAATGCTTTAAAAGGGCTTTGATCATGGTTGACTTGCCGGTACCACTGCTGCCGTAAAGCAAGACGTTATTAGCCGGCAAACCGGCTAAAAACTTTTCAGTATTCCAACACAACGCCTTTTTTTGATACTCATATCCAATCAAGTCCTGCAACTGAGGCAGATGCGGATGGACAATTCCCACCAGACCGGCTTCGGCATCCCAGCGCAAGGCCTTGAAGCGGGCCATAATCCCGCGCGAGTTGACACGGTAATGTTCAATCAATTTATCGATTTGCAGGGACCAGGCTGAGTTTTGGTCGAGCAGCTCTTTATCCTCACCCAGCCCCCGGCAGCTGCAGCCATTCATGGCCAGGTTATAGGTATATGCGGACTTAGGAGCCATTTCAGCGAAATTAAGGCCTGCCAGCCTTTGCAGCAACTCCAGGTCATGTGCTGCCGACTGCCTCAGTTCAGGTGAAACTCTTCCCTGCTTTTCCGCAGTTCGGCTGAAAACATTGTCATCCTTTAATATGAGGCTGAGCAAGTGACAGCGGAAGCAGTGTCCGGTCTGCAACAACTGATAGCAAAACTGGTGGTACCGGTCACATATTTCCACATTATCGGGCTCTTGACCGGTATTGCTCTCCAACCAGGCTAAAAGAGCCGCCATGGCGGCATCATGCAGTATATTGCGGTATATGGTCAAACTGGCCAGGTAATAGCGATATTGCATGTACACCGTCATTCCTCCAGAAGGTCATTACCGGGCAAAAAAAAGCAAGGTCAGAAGCACAATCAAGGAATGAGTAAAGAATCCCAATGCACTGACGCGCTCCAACTTCCAGTTAAAAATCGCCGCACAACTGATGCTGCCGGTTAAAAAAGCCCGAAATTTCGCAAAAACTACCGCCAAATGCCATATTTCCATGATTATTATCAACCCTGTAATAACCAGGATAACTGGGTTGGATAAGACCAGGAATACCAGGCTGAAATACAAAACCTCTATTAAGGCCGAAGCCCACAGGAGCATCCAGAGATGCCCGGGCTTTCTCCCCTCCAACCAGTTTTGCAGCGCATCCAGCAATTCCAGTTCAAATTCCTGCGGGTATCCCCTGATGATCTTAATATAGTAACTGCTGTATATGATCAGGATTGAGGAGGCCATCAGGCCCAAAAGTATTGTCACCAGGCCACACCTTTCAATGATATGTTTCAATATATCATAATCCGCTCATCAAGCAAGGCTTTTTTGACACCAGGCAGTTAAAGGCCGCAATGACACCATACCGGGCTTATCAGTAACAAAGCCCTCCCACCAGGAAGGGCCTGTAATAACATAATCGCTGCCGGTAATTATGTCGCTCGAGCCAGGCCCTGCCGGCTCCGCAGTGCGGATATGGCCTGCTCCAGGCCGTCGATGGTCAGTTCGTGCATGGGGAAGATTTCATTAATCTTCTTTATAGTATATGCACCCTCCACCCAGTCCCAATATTTGCTAGGAATGGGGTTGAGCCAGACCGAATATTCAAAACGCCGGCGCAGATCACGAAGCCATTCCAATCCTGGCCTGTCATTATAAAGATCCCAGTCAATCACCCCGCCCTGACGCATCAACTCCGAAGGAGCCATACTGGCATCACCCACAATGATGACCCGGTAGTCCGTACTGAGGTTGTTGAGAAGGTAAGTAGTATCAGTATAATCGTTGCGACGGCATTCTGAAGAATGATATAACCAATCGTATATGCAGTTATGAAAGTAATAGACCCGCAAGTCCTTGAAGTGGGTGGAGCGGTGAACTGCAGTAAACAGCTGGTTGCACAAACGGCTGTAAGACAGCATGGAACCCCCGGCATCCATCAGCAGCAGTACCTTGATGCTGTTCTCGCGCGGGCGTTCCCACACCAGTTCTAGGCGTCCTGCATTCTTACAAGTCTTATCAATAGTGCCATCCAAATCCAATTCAGTTTTGGGACCATCCAGCCGGGAGGTAAACTGCCGCAGCTTGCGTAAAGCCACCTGGAACTGCCTGACCCCAAGGGTCTCATCGGAACGGAATTCCTGAAAACGCCTGAGACCGGCTACTTTGACTGCAGAAAGATTGCGGGACCGGCCGCCTATCCTTATGCCGCCGGGATGGTAACCGGAGTGCCCGAAAGGTGAAGTGCCTCCGGTGCCAATCCAATAGCTGCCCCCGTGATGCTCTTCCTGCTGCTCTTTGAGGCGTTCCTCCAGCATCCTTTTCAGCTCATCGAGATCCAGCTGCAGGTGATTGCGCCGCATTTCCTCGGAAATCTCCTTAGCCGGCAGCTCTTTATCCAGCCACTCCCAGATCTTTTCGGGGAGGCCTTCCGGGGTCTCGACCCCTTCGAAAAAGCGGGCAAAGGCCAGATCAAAACGGTCATAGTGGGCTTCACTCTTCACCAGAACGGACCGGCACAGATAATAGAACCCGATAAGACTGGAGCCACACAAGCCGGCCTCCAGGGCTTCCAAGAGGGCATCCCACTCCATTAGAGAAACCGGCAGTCCCTGGTTTTTCAATTCATAGTAAAAGCGAGTAAACATAATATCCCCCTGGCAACTACTCTTGACGTATATATTAGCGATAGCGTCCTATGGCGTTGCGGGTTTGGGTTCTGCCCGATAATTGCTGCAGGATCATATCCAGGTCTTCATTCTTTTTCAATAATACCCCCAGAAAAGGCAGCTCCTTTTTGATGCGATGGGGGGCGATCCCACCTACCACCAGTGCCTGAAGCCAGTCAATCAATTCACTGGTACTGGGCCGCTTTTGTATATTGGGAAGGCTGCGCAGCATATAAAAAGCCTCCATAGCCTGTTCCAACAGCTTTTTCTCCAAATTGGGATGGTGAACCGCCACAATCTTTTCCATGGTTTCCGGACTGGGGAAATTTATATAATGGAATATACAACGGCGCAGAAAAGCATCCGGCAATTCCTTTTCAGCGTTGCTGGTGATGATCACAATGGGGCGATGACGGGCTTTTATGGTTTCCCGCGTTTCCGGAATATAAAAACTCATCTGATCAAGTTCCCATAAAAGGTCATTGGGAAATTCCAGATCGGCCTTATCAATTTCATCTATCAACAGCACCACCGGAGAAGGTGAAAGAAAGGCTTCCCCCAATTTACCCATCTTTATGTAGCGTTTGATATCGGATACGTCCTGATCCCCGAACTGACTGTCATAAAGCCGCTGTACCGTATCGTAGACATACAGACCGTCCTGGGCTTTGGTAGTGGACTTGATATTCCATATAATAAGCCTCATCTGCAGTGATTCGGCTATGCTCTGCGCCAGCATGGTCTTGCCGGTGCCTGGTTCACCTTTTATGAGCAGAGGTTTCTGCAATGCGATGGCAATATTAACGCTATTTCTTAATTCATCAGACACTATGTAACCGGATGAACCACTGTAAGTGCCTTGCGCCCCACTCATGACACCAATCCCCCATCTTGTAATATATTTCACTAAGTAATGATAACAGACTGCCCTGGCAAGGTCAATGTATTGGATGGCCGGATTAGGCGTGAATTATGGCCTCTCGCCGCATGTACCTGAAGAAGGTAGTGTAAAGTTTTAGTAGGTAAAAAGAGGTCAGAGATAGAAAAGAGACCTCAAAAACG
>LFSQ01000043.1 GCA_001512785.1 Syntrophomonas sp. DTU019 | reverse complement strand
CTTAAGATAGATCTTTATTAACTAAGACCAGGAGTTTCTCCTACTAAACCTTGACACAGACCCTGAAGAAAAACAAATTGTATTAAGGTGAGCATAAGTGTTAAAATCAACTAAATGATTTTCAGGAGGTGCCCATTTTGAAAGAGACCAGCCCGACAAGAACCGGTGTGCCCAAAATACTGCCCGTACTCATCGCAGCTATACTGGCGGGAATGTTTTATTATGCATATTATCTCGATGATGTTGAGATTGCTTCCCCGGATAAAACCGTGGATCATTTTTACCAGGCTTATCTTGCCCGGGACTACGAAACCGTTGCCCGGGATTTGAGTGTTTTTTGGTCGGTCAATTACCTGCCGCAATATATGGATATGAGCCCGGCGGAACTGCTGGATAACCGGGCTGAGATAGAGAAGGAAACCGCTGCCATGCTTAAGAGCCTGGAAGCGGAGCAGCCCTTTGAAGAAGGCATATCGGTGGAGGTTTTAATGGAGTACACCAAAACCGGGGAATACAGCGCACTGGTAGTGTATCAGGTTATGCATGAGGGAGAGCCGATTCAAAAGGAAGTGGCTTTATTGATCAGAGAAGCCGGGGATTACAAGATCATCAACCTATCCCCCATCAGAGAGTCCGATTTGGAAATGGTGCAAAACTACAGTTTGGATCAGCTGGATGAGAGTTTTAAGCAGCTTTTGGAGGTTTAAACCGGCTTATTAAGTTTAAAGCCTGCATAGAGCAAGGGACATCCCCGCGGATGTCCCTCGTTTATCTTATGCTGAGCCCGACCGTCAACCCTGCTCCAGCTGCAGGCTGTAACCGGCGCTATTGAACACCTTGGCGTTAGCCGGCACCAGCATCCCATCCGCAAACTCGCACCCGCTGTTGATAACCGCCCCCGGGGCAATCCTGACCTTTTCCCCCAGAACGCAGTTGCTTCCCAGCAGAGCATCCTGAATAACACTGCCCCTGCCTACCACGGTATCCTTCCACAGAACCGAATTGCAGATGGTAACCCCATCCCCTATGACACAACCGTCACCTATTACATTTATACCCTGCCAGGTGACGTTTTCGCCGACAACTACATTTTGGCCCATCAAAACCCGGGCGCCGTTAGCCATGGCAACCGCCTGCCCGGGCAGTTTCATAGCCACCCGGCCTGTCAGGGCATCCACCTGGGCCTCTTTGTAACTGCTGATGCTGCCGATGTCGCACCAATAGTTGGCTACCGGCATCCCAAAAAACGGCGCTTTGATTTTTACCAGGTAAGGGAACAGCTGTTTTCCGAAATCATAAAACTGGCCGGGGGGAATATATTTGAAAATCTCGGGCTCAAAGATATAAATGCCGGTATTGGCCAGACGGCTGCAGGCCTCTTCCGCTCTCGGCTTTTCCTGGAAGCGTTCGATGCGCTGAGCATCATCGACCACCACAATGCCGAACTGCTCCACTTCCTGTACCGGCTTTAAGGCGATGGTGGCCAGGGCCCCCTGCTTTTTGTGGAACTCCATCATCTGCTGCAGTTCGATATCGGTAAGGGCATCACCGCTTACCACCGCAAAAGAATCGTCCAGGAACCATTCGCATTTCTTCACCCCGCCGGCGGTACCCATCAATTCCTGTTCCAAGGAATAATCCAGGCTGACCCCCCAGTTGCTCCCGCTGCCGAAATAGTCGCGGATTGCCCTGGGGTGATAATGAAGATTGCAGATTAAGGAGTCAAAGCCCTGCTCTTTAAGCCAGCACACGATATTATCCATCAGAGGCCGGTTGGCCACCGGTATCATAGGCTTGGGAACATGCATGGTCAGAGGCATTAAACGCGACCCCACACCAGCTGCCATGATCATTGCCTTCATCGATTAAAACCCCCTGAACAGTTGTTGTTTCTGTTTTTGTAATAATTACTATAACACCTGGGATTTGAGCCTGCAATTTATGGGGGAAGCCAGGGCATCCCCGATTGATGCTCGGCCTTTAAATACTACCGGGTTGTAGCTTTGTCACGCTTCACAAGCATGTAATTGATGCTGTCTGCCAGGGCCTGAAAGGAGGCTTCGATTATGTTTTCTGATACCCCCACCGTACTCCACTTATCCGTTCCATCGGCGCTGTCTATCAGCACTCGTACCCTGGCTGCAGTGCCCTCATTGCCATTCAGCACCCTGACCTTGTAATCGGTCAGGTGCATGTCTTTAATTGCCGGATAAACCTCATCCAGGGCCTTGCGCAGGGCATTATCCATGGCATTGACCGGGCCGTCCCCATCAGCCGCGGTATGGTAAAGCCTGTCGCCCACCACAATCTTGATCATAGCTTCAGAAGTGGTCGGCTCTTCCTCATTCTTTTCCAGGATTACCTTGAGGTTTTTCAGCTGGAAATAATCCTTAAACTGGCTGAAGGCCTTGCGCAGCAGCAACTCCAGCGAGGCCTCGGCACCTTCATACTGAAAACCCTGGTTTTCAAGCTCTTTGATCTGCCTCATCACCCTGCGGGTTTCGCTGTCATAGGCATTAACATCAATATTTAATTCCTTGGCTTTGTACAAGAGGTTGGATAGGCCTGACAGCTCAGAAACCAGCACTCGGCGGTGATTGCCTACATCCTCAGGGTTGACGTGTTCATAGGTCAAGCTGTCCTTCAACATGGCGCTGACATGAATGCCGCCTTTGTGCGCAAAAGCGCCGTGGCCTACATAAGGCTGATGATTGTAGTGCGGCATATTGGCAATCTCGCTGACATAGCGCGATAACTCGGTCAATCTCCTCAGGTTTCCCGAAGGTAAAGTGCGATACCCCATTTTAAGCTCCAGACTGGGTATTACTGTACACAGGTCGGCATTGCCACAGCGCTCCCCGTAGCCGTTGACAGTCCCCTGCACATGGGATGCACCGGCTTTCACCGCCATCAAGGTATTGGCGGCGGCCAGGCCGGAATCGTTATGCACATGAATCCCCAGGGGAACCGCGAAGTGCTGCCTTATATCCTCAACAATCGAGCCGGTTTCCCAGGGCAGGGTACCCCCGTTGGTGTCGCACAATACCAGGCAAACCGCCCCGGCCTGAGCGGCTTTTTCCAGGACCTTAAGGGCGTAATCCCGGTTGCTCTTGTACCCGTCGAAAAAGTGCTCGGCGTCGAATATGACTTCCAAACCCTGGCTGACCAGGTAGCTGATACTGTCACTGATCATATTGAGGTTTTCCTGCAGGCTGGTCTCCAGGGCTTTGACAACATGGAAGTCCCAGGCTTTCCCGAAAATGGTGGCGTGTTTAACCCCTGCGTCCAGCACTGCTCTGATGTTGTTGTCGGCCTTAACATCCACGCCGGGCTTGCGGGTGGCGCTGAAAGCCGTGATTTTTGCAGTCTTAAGGCTGATTTCGTGGAGGCGGTGAAAAAACTCCATATCCTTGGGATTGCTTCCCGGCCAGCCGCCTTCAATATATTGAATGCCCAGATAGTCCAATTTGGCTGCAATCTTCAATTTGTCATCAACGGTGAAAGAGATGCCTTCACCCTGAGCGCCATCCCTCAGGGTGGTATCATATATGTCTACCCGCATTCTATTCCCAATTTATAATCCTCCCATTAGCTCAATTCTGTCAGGTTTATGCTATGCTTGAGCTGCAATGCGCTCGGCGACCAGGTCGCCCATGGTTACGGTGTCGGTCACTTTGATGGCTGCATCATCCCGGCCGGCCTGAACCAGGTCAGGGGTGCGGTACCCTTCCTCTAATACGCTGCAGACCGCAGCCTCCACCGCCTCAGCCTCCCGGGCAAGGCCGAATGAATAGCGCAGCATCATAGCCGCCGAGAGTATGGTAGCCAGAGGATTGGCCTGGTTTTGCCCGGCTATGTCCGGTGCACTGCCATGAGCAGGCTCATACAGCCCTACCTCCCCGCCGATCGAGGCACTGGGCAGCATGCCGATGGAACCGGTTAGCATCGAGGCCTCGTCGGTCAATATGTCGCCGAACATATTCTCGGTGACTATAACGTCAAACTGGCGGGGATTACGGATCAACTGCATGGCGCAGTTATCAACATACATATGGGTAGTTTCCACATCCGGGTACTCCCCGGCCAGCTCGCTTACCACCTCCCGCCACAGCCGGGACGATTCCAGCACATTGGCTTTATCCACCGAGCACAGCCTGCCCCTGCGCTGCTGAGCGGCTCGATAGGCGAATCGGACAATGCGTTCGATCTCGTAAGTGGAATAAGTGAGTATGTCGGTGGCCTTTTGCCCCCCATCACCAGTCTCTTCGCGCTTCTTTTCCCCAAAGTACAATCCCCCGGTCAGTTCACGGATCACCAGAATATCGACCCCCTTGATCACCTCTTCCTTCAATGTGGAAGCGTGCAAAAGGCCGGGGAAAAGGATGCAGGGCCGAAGATTGGCAAAAAGGGCCAGTTCTTTGCGTAAAGGTAATAAGGCACCGATCTCCGGGCGCAGTTCCACCGGGAGTTGATCCCATTTGGGCCCCCCGATCGCACCCAGGAGAATCGCATCAGACCGCTTGCACAGGGCCAGGGTCTCATCCGGCAGGGGATGCCCTGCAGCATCACAAGCGGCCCCACCCACCAGGGCCTCTGCAAACTCGAACTGATGCCCGTAGCGAGCGGCAACAGCCTTTAAGGCTTTAACTGCCTGGGGAACGATTTCAACTCCAATGCCATCGCCTGGCAAAACCGCTATTCTATACATAACAGATTCGTTCCTTTCATGTAGCATCACTGACCGTTATCAGCTGCGGCCTTGTCTTTCACATAATTGATGAGACCGCCCCTGGCCACAATCTCCTGCATGAAGGGCGGGAAAGGCCGGGCATAGTAGGAAATGCCGCTTCTTAGGTTGGTGATCCGGCCGGTTTCCAGATCCACTTCGATCTGATCCCCTTCTTCCATCCCCTCATAGGCTTCCTCGCATTCCAGGATGGCAAGCCCGATATTGATGCTGTTGCGGTAGAATATGCGCGCAAAGGAGCGGGCAATAACGCAGGAAACCCCGGCGGCCTTGATGGCGATGGGAGCATGCTCGCGGGAACTGCCGCATCCGAAGTTTTTGTCCGCAACGATTATATCACCGGGCTGTACCCTTTCGGGAAAGGTAGGATCAGCGTCTTCCATGCAGTGTTTGGCCAGTTCCCGGGGATCGAAAGTATTCAGGTACCTGGCCGGTATGATGGCATCGGTATCCACATCGGCACCAAATTTATGGATCTTGCCTGTGTATTTCATCTTTCACACCTCTTGCTCTTAATGCTTATCGCGGCCAAATCACATCACACTTCCCAGGGCGGGGTTATTTCCCCAGTTATGGCGCTGGCTGCGGCAACCGCAGGACTGCTCAGATATACCTCGCTCTGCGGGTGCCCCATGCGGCCTACAAAGTTGCGGTTGGTGGTAGCTAAAGCCCGCTCTCCTTTGGCCAGTATCCCCATATGGCCTCCCAGACAGGGCCCGCAGGTTGGCGTGCTGACTACCGCCCCGGCTTGAACAAAGGTTTCTATATAACCGCGCCGTATGGCTTCCAGTAAGATCTGCTGTGTTCCCGGGAAGATAATCACCCGCATTTCCGGGTGCACTTTCCTGCCCTGCAGGATACGGGCCGCTGTCTCCAGATCCTCCAGGCGCCCGTTGGTGCAGGAGCCGATCACCACCTGGTCGATTTTAACCCCTTTAGCTTCGCTTACCATTTTTATGTTTTCCGGCAGGTGGGGAAAAGCCACTACCGGTTCCAGAGCAGAAACATCGTATTCCCTTATCTCATGATAATTTGCATCATCATCGGATTGATAGATGCGGTAAGGCCTTTTCGCCCTATCGGCAATATATGCCAGAGTGGTTTCATCGGGGGCGATAATGCCATTTTTCCCCCCCGCTTCAATAGCCATATTGGCCATGGTAAAGCGATGGTCCATCGACAATGCGGAAATAGCCTCACCACAGAATTCCATCGCCATATAGCGGGCTCCGTCAACACCAATATCCCCTATGGTGTGGAGGATCAAGTCCTTCCCTCCTACCCATTCGGGGAGTTTGCCATAATATACGAATTTGATGGTTTCCGGCACCTTAAACCAGGCCTCGCCGGTAGCCATGGCTGCGGCCATATCGGTTGAGCCTACCCCGGTCGCGAATGCGCCCAGAGCCCCATAGGTGCAGGTGTGCGAGTCAGCCCCGATGATCACATCGCCGGGCAGCACCAGACCCTGCTCTGGCAGCAGGCAGTGTTCAATTCCCATCTGCCCGACCTCGAAGTAGTATTTGATTCCTTTGGAACGGGCGAATTCACGCATGATTTTGCACTGTTGGGCGGATTTGATATCTTTGTTGGGGGCGAAGTGATCGGGAACCAGCACGATCCTTTCCCGGTCAAAAACATTTTCCTTGCCCAGCTTTTCAAATTCGGCAATAGCCACCGGAGCAGTGACATCATTGCCCAAAACTATGTCCACCCGGCAGTTGATCAATTCGCCCGCTTCCACCACTTTTTTCCCGGCATGCTCGGCCAGGATCTTCTGCGTTATGGTCATTCCCATTTATGAGCTGCTCCTTTCCTGGAGTCCAGATTCCCATAGCCTGGCTCGTACCTCGAAAACATAACTGCCCTGCCTGATGGGGATGGTCTATTTGGTCTCTTTCAGCCAGGGCATCATAGCCCGCAATTTTTCTCCCACCTCTTCGATGAGGTGCTCACGGTTGCGCCGTTTAAGGGCATTGAACTGCGGTCTGCCCACCTGGTTTTCCAAAAGCCAGTTCTTGGCGAAACGGCCGGTCTGAATGTCTGCCAGGGCCTCTTGCATCGCCCGGTGAACTTCAGGACCGATGATATCCGGCCCTTTGGTATAATCACCCCATTCGGCCGTGTCGCTGATGGAATAACGCATATAGCTCATTCCGCCTTCATACATCAGGTCGACGATCAGCTTCAGCTCATGCATGCATTCGAAATAGGCTATCTCCGGCTGGTAACCGGCTTCCACCAGGGTTTCGAATCCGGTCTTGACCAGCTGGGTTACGCCGCCGCAGAGCACACACTGCTCGCCAAACAGATCCGTCTCAGTCTCTTCCTTAAAAGTGGTTTCTATAACACCGGCCCGGGTGCAGCCTATGCCGCAGGCATAAGCTAAAGCCAGGTCGCGGGCTTTTCCGCTGTAATCCTGCTGTACTGCGATCAAACCCGGCACACCAGCCCCTTTGGTGTACATCCTTCTCACCAGATGGCCGGGGCTTTTAGGAGCTACCATAAAAACATCGATAAAAGCAGGCGGAACAATCTGGCCGAAATGTATGTTAAAACCGTGTGAGAAACCCAAGGCATTGCCCTCAGCAAGGTAGGGCTTGATTTGCTCATTATACACTTTAGCCTGAATCTCGTCGGGCAGCAGCACCTGAATGATATCTGCCGCCTGGGCCGCTTCCGGCACGGTCATGGGCTGAATGCCGGCAGCCATGACCTTATCCCATTCTTCCTGGGTAAAATCGTCGAAAGGCTTGCGCAGCCCCACTACTACATTGACCCCGCTTTCATGCAGGTTCTGCGCCTGGGCATGGCCTTGCGAACCAAAACCCATCACAGCAACGGTTTTCCCTTTGAGCAGATCCAGATTGGCATCAGCATCATAAAACATCCTGGCCATTGTCAACATCCTCCTTTTTATTCATCTATATACCCCGGTTGTACCGGCTTCTACAGCATCTGCAGCTATCCTTCATCCCCAACTAAAGGCGGTTATCACCTGCAACCCCGCAGCATGGCAATCTTGCCCGTACGAACCAGCTCGCTGATGCCGAACGGCCGCAGGGCTTCTATAATGGCGTCAATTTTGCCCGAATCGCCGGTTACCTCGATGATAAGGTTGTTTTTCCCGATATCCACGATGCGGGCCCGGAATATCTCTACAATCTGCATGATTTCAGTGCGCACGCTGGCATCGGCCCTGACCTTGATGAGAACCAGCTCGCGTTCCACTGCCCGCTCATGAGTGACATCCACGATTTTGATCACATTGATCAGTTTGTAAAGCTGCTTGGTGACCTGTTCGATGATCTGATCATCGCCCTGAACCACGATAGTCATGCGTGAAATGGTGGGATTCTCGGTGGCCCCTACGGTGAGACTGTCTATATTAAAACCCCTCCTGCGGAACATCGTGGCCACCCGGGTCAGAACCCCGGGCTTATTATCGACTGTAACCGATAGCGTATGCCTCATTATTCGTCACCCCCGATCATGTTTATAAGGGATTCTCCGGGAGCCACCATGGGGTAGACATTGGCTTCCCGCTCCACTATGAAATCGATGAATACCGGGCGATCTTCAACCTTCATGGCTTCCAGCAGGGCATCTTTGACCTGATCGGGCTCAGTCACCCGCATGCCTACGGCTCCGTAAGCCTCGGCCAGTTTTACAAAGTCGGGCTGCAGGCTGATATCGGTATATGAATAGCGCCCTCTGTAAAACAGGCCCTGCCACTGCCTGACCATGCCCAGGTATTGATTGTTGAGAATGCACACGATCACCGGCACTTTGTACTGCATGGCAGTCCCCAGTTCCTGAATGTTCATCTGAATGCTGCCATCTCCGGCGATATCAATCACCGTCTTATCGGGCCGGGCAATCTTGGCCCCGATGGCCGCCGGGAAGCCGTAGCCCATAGTGCCCAATCCCCCTGAGGTGATAAGGCTGCGGGGGGTTTTGAATTTATAATACTGCGCCGTCCACATCTGATGCTGCCCTACTTCAGTGGTGATAATAGCATCGCCCTGAGTGAGGTCGTATATGCTCTCGATAACATGCTGGGGCATGATGCGCCCTTCACGGGAGGCCGGATAGCGCAGGGGATACTCCATTTTCCAGCGATCAATGGTCTGGTGCCATTCGCTCAACTCCTCCACCGGTTCCAGGCGCTGGTTGATGGCCTGTAAAACCTCTTTGACCTGTCCCACTATGGGTATGTCAACGGCTACATTCTTGCCGATCTCGGCGGCATCGATATCAATATGGATCACCCTGGCATGCGGGGCAAAGGCTTCAATCTTGCCGGTCACCCGGTCATCAAAGCGCACCCCTACGGCTATTAACAGATCTGCTTCGGAAATGGCATAATTCGCATATTTGGTGCCATGCATGCCCAGCATGCCCAAAGACAGGTAGCTGTTCCCGGGAAAAGCCCCCATGCCCATCAGGGTGGTAGTAACCGGTATTTTGCGCTTTTCTGCCAGTTCTTGCAGTTCCGGGGCAGCATCGGAAATGATAACCCCGCCGCCGGCGTAGAGCACCGGGCGCCGGGCTTTTTTGATCAGTTCCACCGCATTGATCACCTGCCCGGCATTGAAGCCTTTCATCACCCGGTAGCTGTGAATGAACACCTCGGAATTATCAGGGATAAAGTCTATGCTCCTATCCAGTATGTCCTTGGGCAGATCGACCACCACCGGTCCGGGGCGGTTGGTTCTGGCAATATAGAAGGCCTCTTTTACCACCCGCTCCACATCCTCAGTGCGCTCCACCAGGTAGTTGTGCTTGGTGATGGGCAGGGTGATGCCGGTTATGTCGGCCTCCTGAAAAGCATCCCGGCCGATCAGGTGCGAGGCCACCTGCCCGGTGAAAAACACCATGGGGACCGAATCCATATTGGCGGTGGCAATGCCGGTAACCAGATTGGTGGCCCCGGGCCCGGAGGTGGCGATACACACCCCGGTTTTCCCGGAAGCACGGGCATATCCGTCAGCGGCATGAGCAGCCCCCTGCTCATGACGGGTCAAAATGTGTCTGATATCGGCATCATAAAGTACATCATATATGGGAAGAACCACCCCCCCAGGATAGCCAAAGATGGTATCCACCCCTTGCTCCTTAAGAGTATGGATCAGGATTTCCGCGCCTTTACAAATCATCAAACCACCTCCGTTAATTCTTCCAACTCCCGTTTAAAGCCAGTGTTTTGGCTTCGCTATGCAAGGCTCATTTATAAGTAAAGGCGGGCTCATGGCCCGCCTGTAACACCTGCCATATCGATCTAAGTTCGGAATATGGCTCCTGTACTGGCTGATTGCACCAACTGAGCATATCGTTTCATATAACCTGTTTTTATGCGGGGTTCCGGCTCGCTCCAGAGGCTCTTTCTCTGTTCGATAGTGGCGTCGTCTACTAGCAGTTGTAGTCGATATCCGGGTATGTCGATCTCTATAAGGTCGCCTTCTTCAACCAGGCCAATCAAGCCCCCTGAAGCTGCCTCAGGGGATACGTGCCCAATGGATGCTCCCCGGGTAGCCCCGGAAAAACGCCCATCGGTGATTAATGCCACCTCCTTATCCAAACCCATGCCGGCTATTGCCGAGGTTGGAGTCAGCATTTCTCTCATACCTGGTCCGCCTTTAGGCCCTTCATAACGAATCACAATAACATCTCCGGGTCGAATCCGCTGTTTAAGAATAGCCTCTACGGCTTCTTCTTCAGAGTCGAATACCCGGGCCGGTCCCGTATGTTGCATCATTTCATCGGCTACTGCGCTCTTCTTAACAACTGCGCCCTCCGGGGCCAGATTGCCAAACAGAATGGCCAATCCGCCGCTGTCACTGTAGGGCTGGTCAATCGGCCGGATCACGTCGTAATCGCGCACCGCGGCCCCTTTGATGTTATCCCCTACAGTCATACCGGTAACGGTGAGGGCTTCTTTATTGATCAATCCTTTTTTGTCCAGTTCACTGAAGATGGCTTGAATGCCGCCAGCGTGGTAGAGGTCTTCCATATGGTGGTGCCCGGCCGGGCTCAGCCGGCAGAGATTAGGAGTTGAAGCGCTGATTTCATTGAAGAGGTTCAAATCTATAGATACCCCGGCTTCATGGGCGATAGCCATCAGGTGCAATACAGAATTGGTTGAACAGCCTATAGCCATATCCAGGCGTATAGCATTCAAAAAAGCGGCTTCAGTCATAATATCGCTGGGCTTGATGCCTTTTTCCACCAGGGCCATAATCTTCATGCCGGCGGTTTTGGCCAAACGAATCCGTTCGGAATAAACGGCCGGGATAGGGCCGTTGCCCGGCAAACCCATACCCAGGGCTTCGGTCAGACAATTCATCGAATTGGCGGTAAACATCCCCGCACAGGACCCGCAGGTAGGGCAAGCCCTGTCTTCCAATAAGGCCAGCTCCTCAGGAGAAATCTTCCCGGCTGCAGCAGCACCCACCCCCTCGAATACCTGGGTTAAGGTAAGCCCCTGATCACCTGACCTTCCGGCCAGCATTGGGCCGCCGCTGACGAAGATGGCCGGCAGGTTCAAGCGAGCCGCTGCCATTAACATACCCGGAACCACCTTATCGCAGTTGGGTACGAAAACCAGGCCATCGAAAGCATGGGCGACAGCCATGACCTCTACTGCATCGGCAATCAGTTCCCGGCTGCCCAGGGAATACTTCATGCCCAGATGGTTCATCGCAATGCCGTCGCAAACCGCTATGGTCTGGAATTCCAGCGGGGTTCCTCCAGCCAGACGCACCCCGGCTTTAACCGCCTCACCGATTTTGTCCAGGTTAATATGGCCTGGCACTATATCATTGTGCGAATTGACTATACCTATCAGAGGGCGTTTGATCTCTTCATCGGTAAGGCCGATAGCCCTGAACAAAGACCTGTGCGGCGCCTTTTCCAGCCCCAATTTGATGGTGTTGCTTTTCAACCCGATCACCACCTTCCTTGCATCATCCAACCTGCTCCATGATTTTTTAGCGTTTATAAAAGAATACAAAAATCCCCTCGCCCCGGTCAGGGACGAGAGGCTTCTCCCGCGGTACCACCCTGTTTGTCGCCATGCGACCACTTACAGCGTGTGCTTATAAGCACACTGATCTTGATAACGGACTTTGGCGTCCGGCTTCACCTACTCAGACAAGCCTTTCAGATTGCTCCTCCGGGAGGATCACCACCAGAAATATTGATACTGGCTTTCAGCGCTAGGCCAGTTTCTCTGTAATCAAGTGATTTCTGATGTCAAGTCCCTTCATCAGGGTGATTGATTCGATTATTAATATTGACTAAGTATATTGAATTATACCGTCATTTGTCAATAGCATTCAGCCACATTGCCAATCATTCCTGCTCGATTTTGCGAATGTATTCTTTCAGTATGATATTGTTGGAACTGCCGTTGCTGGCCTGCCGGCGTTTAATGCGCTTGTACAAAGCCCACAAGAGGCGGCTGCCTTCCTCGGTCTGGCAGGCTTCACAAGGGCTCATTCCCTGCAGGGAACTGAGCCGGGAATGCACCCATTTGTTTAAGTAGAGCTCCTTTAAAATCGCAGGAAGCTGGGGATAGCTCTTCTTAATATCGGCGGTTAGTATATCAAAAATGCTTTCCTTGCGGATCTCAATGCCCTCAAACTCCAGGCAGCCATACATATCAGCCTCAAACTGCTGTCTGATCCTGCTCATATCGCTATCGCCAAAGGTAGAAACCGCTACCCAGTTGGACCCCATGATATACTCCGCTTCAAAGCCGGGGCCATGGGGAGAAGCCTGCACCTGATAAAAGAGCTGGAAATCATTGCCCTGAAAACAGTATTCCCGGGCTATGGCCTGCAGCCTCTCCAATACCCGCTGCCGGTCCTTGATATGATAGTGGGCGCTGATCAAGCGCATGCCGTCGTCACATGCTGACTCGGCGCACGGTTCCAAAAGCGCATCCTCAAAGCAGGCAAATTGCCCGCTTAAATAACGAAAAGCAGTGAGTACGCTAACCTGATAATCCTCGTTAAATATGACACAACTAACATCTTCTTGCAGAAAATCATGGAGACCGTTCAGATTGTTTTCATTCTGGCAGATTATTACCAATTCATCCCCATTGATCACCAGATCAGCAACCACCCCGCTCATGAACGATACCCCGCGGTTAAAATCATCTTCCCGATAGGTGAGGCGCATGTGCATCCCCTCAGGCAGCTCCTTAACTTCCCTTACCCCATCCAGTTCATCCAGTTTGGCGGATAGCTGCTCAAGATCTATGATCTCATATACGCGGCAAAAAGCCGGGCAGTTAAAAGGGTTATATTGATTGCTGCAGCAATTGTTGCGGGTTTCTTCAAACGATGCGATTGACCAGGCATCTTTTTCTTTGAACAACCTTATCAGGTACTCATGATAATAGAATTCTCCCTCTTCAATGACAATAGAATAAGCTTCTACCAGCGGCCTATTCGCATCGCCCCTGACTTTTCTAACCCCGCCCTCTATAAAAACGGGCGTGTCCATATCGGTTGTAAGAGCAAACCTGCTGCCATTGAGCAGGCACACAATATAATCCCAATCCTGATATTTATAGGCATGAAATATGCTGTTGACCAGCTGGCGCGGGCTCAATCGGGCCGACAGCCGGCGAATCAGGGCCTGCTGGCGGTGAACGTCGAGCCCGGGGTCTTTTAGCAGGTATTTTTGATAAAGAAAACGCCCCAAAGCCGGGCGGCTCATATAGCGCAGATTGTGATGGTAAGCTTTGGAGACCAGAAAACAGGCTTCATCCAGGCTTATTTCCGCCAGGTTTTTGCGATCCCGGTCGTACTGCGACTTGAGCATATTTTCCACCAGGAAAAAGCTGTGTATGCCATCGCTGTTGAATGTCAGGTAGAAGCATTCCACGTGCAGGTGCTTGCGCCCTGTCTCCCAGGCTATATCCAGGGTTAAGCGGCCGGTATGCCGGGTGCGCGAAGCATAAGCTTTGTAAAACCTGCCTTTAAAGGGTGCCAATACCGACCTGGGCATGCCTGCCAGGTGCATTTTGTCCAAAATACGATTGCACACCTGCTCATATTCTTTGCCAAACTCAATCTTGACGATTTCTATAAACTCTACCACCGCTTCTTCGCGGAAAGCTGATAAAGCATCCAGGAAGAGAGGCCGGGTATCACGCGGGACTTCCGCGAACAAATCCAGCATAAACAGACGGCCTTCATTGCTCCCCGATAACTGGCGCAAATCGCTGACAATGTCCTTGAAGTAGTTGATAGGTAATCCTTTACGGTTTCTCATGCGCGGTTCCCTTACTTTACTTTATGTACTTGTAATTTAACATTTTGCGGGTTGATTGTAAAACCAGTTGAGTCACGCTTAAGGCTGCTTATTTTACAACCTATTTATGTGTAACAAAAGCCATTATTACATAAATTTGGGCAGTTTTTTGTCCAAACCGGCAGGAAGAAGCGCAGCGATAAAGAAATAATGGGAATAATGACATTCTTTGTTGATAGGGTGATATCTTGCGCAGGATTGAAACCAAGCAGCTGAAACCTAACATGGTGGTGGCACGTTCAGTTTCTCATGGCAATACCAATGTGTTGGCACAGGCCGGCATGGTATTGACAGTTGAAGCCATTAAACGTTTGACTGAGCTTGGCATCGCTGCGGTGTATATCCGTGAGCAATACGTGCCGGAAACGATTGAGCCCGAGCACGTCATTCCGGACATACTTCGCCTGGAAACGGTGGCCCTGGCGAGAGCAAACCTAAGCGAGGCTGAGAACTACCTCAAACTTGATCTCAACCGAGTGGCTGATACCGTCAACAGCATAATTGACGAACTTTTGGCCTCCGACGATATCGTGGTGCAGCTGACCGGTATCAGGGCTTTTGATGACTGTCTATTCACACACTCGGTTAATGTATGTGTTTTGTCGATTGTGATCGGCATCAGCCTGAATTATAATAAATCCCGCCTGATAGAGCTGGGGGTAGGGGCTTTGCTCCATGATATCGGCAAAACCAGGATCTCTCCGGCCATTCTCAACAAACCGGATGACCTCACCCGACGGGAATGCGAGCAGGTAAAACGGCATACCACCTATGGTTTCGAAATGCTCAGGAACTGTGCGGAACTTTCCCTGCTCTCCGCTCATATAGCCTTTCAGCATCATGAACGCTGGGATGGTCAGGGTTATCCCCGCGGCCTGAGAGGCGAGCTTATTCATGAATATGCCCGCATTGTAGCTGTAGCCGATGTCTACGCTGCGCTGTTGGCGGATCGACCCTATCGCCCCGCTTACACGGTCAATCAGGCTCTGAACATACTGGAGCGCATGACCGGGGTATACCTTGATCCCCGACCGGTCAGTGCTTTGGTTTCCAATATAGCGGTTTATCCGGTGGGGAGTTTGGTTGAGATCAACACCGGCTGTATCGGCATGGTGATGGAAGTAAATAAGGCTGCCCCCACCCGTCCGGTAATTCGTATTATGGTCAACAATTCCGGCAGGCAGCTCAAGCGCACTCGTTTGATCGATTTGTCCAAATCTACGACTGTAATGATAGTTCGCGCCTTAAATGACGAAGACGTAGACAAATTGAATCTGCGGCAGTACGTTTCCGTTACTTAACCGCTATATGAGGTGCAGCGCATATCTCACCGCTTTCTCCGGCAAGCTAAGAAAAAAGCCGGAGGTTTTTATTATGCTGGTCAAGATAGTGTCCCTGCTTTTGATCATTCTTTTTGGTGGTACTTTGCTGTTTTTACTGCTAAAAAAAGTCATACCCACCTTATTGAGCAAATGAGGCCATTCAAATCCTGCAATAAAGCACCTCTATATGCTCAAACTACCTTAAAGGAGGGAAAGCATATGACAAGATTTCGCACCACTGACGGCAAAGAAGATTTAAAACAAAAATTTCACTGGTTTGGGGCTATGGCCATTCCCCTGGCTTTCATCAACGGGCTGTTCTTCGGCGGCTACGCCCTGCGCAAGATCCGGCAATACTGGGAAGGAGGCCCCATGGACTGATTTAATATCCTGTTTCCTTAAAGTGGTTCATCTTCTTTAGGATGAACCGTTTTTATTTGCCGGTGCGGTTAAGGTAATAGTATATCTCTTCTAATGTCTCTCCAGTATTGGGCCGGTCGATTTTTACCAGGGCCGCGTGATCCAGCTGCGTTGGTCCCCGGTTGATGATGATCAAATCCTGATAAAAAGTACTGAAAGCCTTTACAAAACCTGCTACTGGATATACAGTGAGGGACGAGCCGATAACCAGCAAAGTCCGGGCACTCATTATCATGTCCTGAGCATCGGTAAAATGCTTGATAGGCTCGCCGAAGAGAATCACATCAGGCTTTAAAACCGAACCACACTGCTCGCAGGTAGGTACTCCGCTGGTTTGTGGCTCCACTTTATCCCGACCGTAAAGCTCCCTGCAGTGCCGATTGGTGCAGACATATTGCTCACTGTTGCCGTGAACCGCTACCACCCGGCGGCTTCCGGCTTTCTCATGCAAACCATCTATGTTTTGGGTGACAATTCCCTTGATAAAGCCGCTTTTCTCCATTTCAGCCAGTATATAGTGGGCTTTGCTCGGCTCGACGGGTGGGAGAACAAAATGCTGCCTGTAGAAATCATAAAACAGAGCGGGATTCTGGTTGAAAGTATGAATATTGATTATATTCATTACCCGGTCCTCACCCAGCTGGCGATAAATCCCGTTTGGGCCCCGAAAATCAGGTATCCCGGCTTCAGTGCTGATGCCGGCTCCGGTAACCACAACTGTGTTAGGTGAATTGGACAGGGTGCGCACAACCTGTTCGATCTGCTCGTTTGGCTTCATGGTGTCGACTCCTTACTACTGATTTGGCTTGATATTGTCCAATATTTTTATTTCGCCTTATTGTCAGGCGATTCCTTTATCCTTATCCCATTTGACTTAAGGAAATAGCTTTAATCCAGTTCATACTGCTGTGAATAGGCTTCGATCAAAGACGCTTTCCCGGCTATAGCAAGGCTTTCCCCCAATGTTACCCTTTTACCGCCTCGATACCGTTTTCGACTAAAGCTCAGCCACAGCCTAATATTGATGCAGGGGCACAGCCCCATTCATCAATCGAAGGAGGTGACTACTGTGGCAGTTGTGGCAACACCGGTAGCCAGTAATCTGCTTTTGATCATGGACGCTGGATTGGACGAATACGGTCAGCAATTGACCCGGAAAAGGCAATTCAGCAACCTGAAGACCTCAGCCAGCGATGAGGACGTTTTTCAGGTGGCTGCCGCCATCATCAGTCTGCAGGAAGCTGCCTGCCTGGCCATCCAGCGGGTAAACACGGTTGAGCTGACTGAGGAAGGCTAAAGCCTGGCAATACTGCGAAGGAGGAATGAAATTGGCTGTAGATCGCACTATAGAGTTGGGCTTTATCACCAACTTGAACAAAACTCACACCATACGCATTGCAGGAGCCAAGGAAAACGTTACCGAACAGGACGTTGCGGCAGTAATGGACACCTTGGTGGCAAAAGATGTTTTTGTAGGCACTAACGGCACTCTCAGCAGCAAGAAAAGCGCCCGCCTGGTAACCAGGCAGATTGATGAATTCAATATAGCTTAAGGCCAGGGGGCTGTGTAAAACAGCCCCCTTTTTTTAAGACTATTTCAAGGTTAGCGCAAATGGGTTGTAGCTTATTCCGCTATCGAAGACTTCCCCTTCATGCTTTTTCAGCCACCCCACCAGAGCATAGGTCAATGGGGTAGCCAAAACCTCATATAACACCTTCCATCCATATTGAACCGCCACCATGCCCATGAATATCGGGGCGGAATACAAACCGAAAAAAGCCACCGCCATAAAAACCAGGGTATCTAAGGCCTGGCCAACCAGGGTGGAGCCGATGGTGCGGGTCCACAGCCAGCGCCCGCCGGTAATAACCTTCATGCGGGACAGTATAACCGAGTTAGAGAACTCCCCTACAAAATAGGCCAGCAGAGAAGCTAACACCAGCCTGGGGGTAAATCCCAAAACGGTGCGGTAGGCTGCTTCCTGTTCCCAAAATTCCGGCCCCGGCAACCTCACCACAGTCATGAAAAACACGGCCATGAACAGATTGGCGGCAAATCCCAGCCATATGGTGAGACGAGCCCGCTGAAATCCATATACTTCGGTGAGAATATCCCCAAAGATGTAAGTCACCGGAAAAAGGAAAAGGTCCGCCGTCAAGACCATGCCGCCCAGATCTACCAGGCGACCCGCTACGATATTGGTTATCAACAGACAGGTGATAAAAAGGCAGGTGATTATCAGGTAATTGACCGAGATATGAGCACTATTGGACTGCATTGTAAAAGATCCTCCTTGTTTTGTTCAGGCGGGTAGGCTGCGACCGCCGTTTATCGTATATATTCTAGCACAGCAGCGGGAAAATGTTTAACCGCCTCTTATCAATAGTCTGTGTCAAGGTTTAGTAGGAGAAACTCCTGGTCTTAGTTAATAAATATCTATCTT
>LFSQ01000127.1 GCA_001512785.1 Syntrophomonas sp. DTU019 | reverse complement strand
ATGCTTTTTATTTTTTATTCGGACTTTTTCAGTGGTCTCGGACCGTCCCCATTTGTCACCCAGTTAGTGTTTGTTTTTAGGGAAGCCGGCCAGGTAGCAGGCAAACTCCAGGGGGCGGCGGAAAGAGCCGGCTACCGCGCCCATTTTGCCCCCTCGCGTGGTTTTGCGGGGTTTGGAGTTGACTTCGATCAAATAAGGGATGCCATTGCGGCCCAGGCCGATATCCAGCCCCAGTTCCCCGTAGACGCCCTCGCACTCCCTTTCCAGTGTCAGGGCTACTGTTTTGCACAACTCTTTTATGGCATGAGTTTTCTTCTTGCGTGTTTCTCCCCGGTACAGATAGCGCATCAACCGGCTATAGGTCAAAAAAACCCCGCCGCTGCTGAGATTGGTGATATTGCTGCCGCCAGCCGCCAGCCTCGCAAATTTCTTGCCGATCTGCCACTGCCCCAGCCCGTTTTTCTGATAAATGATGCGGATGTCAAATGCCGAGCCGCGGTATTTAGCCAGGTCCAATCCCTCTTGGACCAGATAGGCCCTCCCCCGCCTGACTGCAGCGGTGCGCTCCAGTATCGCCCGGGCGCTCTGAAACGGCCCGCGCTCCCGTCCACTGGGATAGGATATATAGTACAGCTGCCCGTTAGGTTTTTTCCTGACATATATAATGCCCCTGCCCAGGCTGCCGTTGCATGGTTTGAGGAAAAGCACCCTGTACTTCTCCAGCATGGCCTCCAACTCAGCCAGGTCCAATACCCTGGTTTCGGGCATATATGGCAGTAAATCCGGGTTCGCCGATAAAGCCTGATGTACCTCCCACTTATTTAAAAAGGCGGGATTAAAATACTTGAGATAAGGCAAGGCAAACAGTTTCGTCCTGGCTTCTCTGGTTTCTCGCAGTGATTCCATGCGGCGAGTGGGAATGCGGTCGTAGACCACATCTGGCAGCGGGTAGGTTGAAGCCACCCAGTGCCCCTTTTCGGATGAACCATGCCGGTAATTGTAGCCCTGCACCGTCTTCCGTTCCCAATTGATGTTTTTGGGGGTAAAAACATAAAACTGGCCCGGGAGGTTCTTGGACAATTGAAGAAGATACATCAGTTCGGCCTGAACGCTCTTGGGATCAGGGTTGGCCTGGTTCGATATCCTGTTGACCAGTATTCCCACCGTTGGTCCCAGATGAATCATGCCTTCTTCACTATCGTAACGAAAACGCAGCTTATGACCTTTTTTAATGTACAGGGCCTGGGCCAGTTCCGGCGACAGCATAAAGCCGTTTTTCCCGTTGGTTAAAACGACCATTTTGGTCTGGATCAACCGGCACCCTACCCTGACCGTGATATTATCCATATACGGTATCTTGTAACGATTCCGCAAAGTGGGCCCAATGATGATCCGGCCGGTAACATTGCTCATGCTTTAGTCCTCTCTATCCAGTGGATTTTTATCTTTCTCAAGGCTCGACGGTTTTTTCCTGAAACCCCGCCAAATACCGGGCATAAAGTAGCGGCTTGTAAATAGTCATCATGCGCGTCCGGGTTTGACGCAGCAGACTGAAAACCTGGCGGCCCGGTTTAAGGTTGGCTTCTATAAACCATATATGACCATCTCGATCGACACCGATATCAACCCCCATTTCACCGACCGGTCCAATGCTGTTTTCCAGTGTGCGCGCCGCTTCCAGAGCCACCGTGCGTATGGTTTCAATTATTTCATTGACCTTCTCTTCGCTGTGAAAACGGGCCTGCAAAACCTGATTGACCCTTAGGGCATACCCGCCGGAGCTTATATTGCTGGTTATGGCTCCACTTCTGCCTACCCGGCAGGCCATGCCGGTAATAGAAGATTCACCGCTGTGATCCTTTTGGATCAAGACCCGGACATCGAGTATGCTGCCACGGCTGCGGATCAAGTTGATCTGCTTCTGTACGATATAGGGGCGGCGTCCCATGATACTGTATAGTTTCCGCCGTAAGGCCGCCATGGAGCGGGCACTGCCGCGGTATACCCCTTCATTGCGCCGGTATTGGTAGATATATCTTTTCCCCCGGGGACTTTTCACCACCTTGATAATATTGCGCCCCAGTGAGCCGTTGACCGGTTTAATGTAAACCCCTTGATACTTGTTCACCATGGCATCGACCTTTTTTAAGCTGTCTATTAAGTCGGTATCTGGAATGTGTTCGGCCAATTCCGGATTTTCACTGAGAATTTTGTAGGTCAGCCACTTGCCAATCAAAGGGGGATTGGAAATAAGCACCCCATGTGACTGCATCCCCCGGCGCGCCCGGATATATGCCCGGGAATAGCCTTTATGGCGCGGATATACAACATTGGGCATGGGAAAAGTAGATCTCACCCACCGGCCTCCGGCATAAGTCCAGCCGCTTATGGTGTTGTTGTGCCAGTGGATACCGTTTATACTGAATGCAAAACATATTTGCCCCAGACGGCGGCCATAGGTGATCATTTGCTTGAAGAAATAAGTCTGACCGTAAAACGGCTTATAGGCATCCCCGGAGCTCTCTGCCAGGATTCCCACCACCGGTCCCAGCTTGATTTCGCCTTCCCCGATGTAGAACCCGTATCTTCTCCCGGAAGACAGAAACAGGCGGCGCATGGTGGAGGGATTTAACGAGATAACGTTTTTATTTTTGACCTTCTGATTTATTCTCGGTTTGAGGCTTTTTCTGAGTTGCCCTACCTTCAGGACTATTTGCGGCAGCTCTTCGGTATCATGATCACTGGCCAGTTTAGCGCTTATCGATACCGTATCTGCTGAAAGACGTGGATTAGAGACGATCGTGACCATTTTGAACTGCATCATACTTTATCTCCATTACAAAAGTTTTGTAACATATAATATGAGTACTGCGCTACTTTTGCTAATCGTGCTCCATAATAGGGATAATAATATCTGCATGGTCTACGATAGTATTAATATTCTTGATGAGGTTTTATGGTGATATTGATCAGTGCTTGTCTTTGCGGTATCGACTGCAAATATGATGGAGGCAGTAACCGGCACCCGCTGTTCGTAGAAATGCTGCGGGCAGGAAAGGTTATCCCGGTCTGTCCGGAACAATTGGGGGGCCTGACTACTCCCCGTGAGCCTGCGGAAATATGCGGGGGTGCCGGTGAACAGGTACTATCAGGGCAGGCCCGGGTAATCAACCGGCTGGGCTGCGATGTAAGTGCCGCTTTTTTGCGAGGTGCCGAACAAACCCTGAAAATTGCGCAAGCAGTCAACCCATCCCTGATTATCCTGAAAAGCCGCAGCCCTTCCTGTGGAGTGGGCAGGGTTTATGATGGCAGCTTCTCCTCCCGGTTTAAGTCCGGCAACGGGGTAACTGCTGCACTGCTCAAAGCTCATGGTTTTGATATTATTGATGATGAAGCCTATCTCAAGCAGGAAATAAAAAATTAGGACTGAAGGAGATTTTATGAAAGCTGTCAGCCTTTTCTCAGGAGGCCTGGATTCTCAATTGGCCTGCCAGCTTATTAGAAAGCAGGGCATCGAAGTGATCGCGGTTTGTTTTCAAACCCCGTTCTTTGGGAACAATCCTTCCATACAAACCAGTGCCGCCCGTCTGGGTATAGATCTGCAGGTATTGGACATCAGCGAGGAATATATCCGGAAAATCCTTCTTGCCCCGCGATACGGATATGGCAAGAACCTCAACCCCTGCATAGACTGCCACGGTTTTATGCTCAACCAGGCCGGCAACTACATGCAGGACATCGGGGCTTCCTTTCTCATAACCGGGGAGGTGCTGGGGCAGCGCCCCATGAGTCAGAACAAGTCCTCACTGCAACTGGTTGAAAAACTGTCGGGTTATCCGGGCCTGATTGTCCGACCGCTGTCAGCCAAGTTGCTGCCGCCGACCATCCCTGAACAAAAAGGATGGATCGACCGCGAACAGCTGCTGGACCTAAGCGGACGCGGCAGGACCCGTCAGATGGCCTTAGCCGAAGAATTTGGGATCACTGATTATCCTTCCCCAGCGGGAGGATGCCTCTTAACCGAGCCGGGTTTTGCCAGGCGCCTGAAAACCCTGTTGGAATACCGGGAAGTGCCGGACGGTTCTGATACCGAGTTATTGAAGATCGGCCGTCATTTTTATGTGGCCCCCGGTGTTTTGCTGGTCGTAGGCCGCAACCATTCGGAAAATGAACGGCTCAAACGCCTGGCCAAAGAAGGTGATGTTTTGATTAAAATGTCTCAGCGACCGGGTCCTACCGGACTGTTGCGCCAGTATCAAAGCATAGCCTTTGATATGACATACGCGGCCGCCATCGTAGCCCGCTACAGTGACGCCAAATCCCTGCCCCAGGCAGAGGCCAAACTCCTCGATCATGAGGGCCAAGTACAGTCTCAGCTTACTGTCGTGCCATTGCCCCCCGAGCTCACCCCTGCTATGGTGTAATACGTGAAAACCGGGTGCCTGGCACCCGGTTTGCGCTTAATCGAAAATGGATATGTCGATCTGCTCAAACATCTGCCGGTAGCCTTCCCGGTCGGGATGAGCGCCATCAGCCAGAAGCAGTTCGGTCTTTATCCTGCCCTCCTCATCATAAAAGGCCTGGTGAAAAGGAATCAAGGGGATGCCATTTTCCCGGGCGTAATCGGCCATCCAATCGCGTATTCGGCCTATCAGCACCTCCAGGTAGGAATTGTCTACCGCGGTAGGGGTCCCCAGTATGACCTTGATGCCGTTGGCCTGAGCGGTCGATACCATTTCACGGATGTTCCAGGTAATACGGTCAAAAGACTCTCCCCAGAGCAAATCATTAATGCAACCGGAAATCACTACATGAGTGGGCTGGTGCTGTAAAACCGAGCCTTCGAAACGCCTCAGCATGTCGGAAGTGGTATTGCCGTTGATGCCCATATTTATCAACTCGGCATCCAATACCTGTTCCAGTCGCCTTACCCAGGAAGCCGAGGGTCCCCAGGGAAAGCCCCAGGTAATGCTGTCCCCCAGACAGACTATTTTTTTTTGCTGTGTCGACATAGCCTTCACCTCAACTCATCACAAAAGGGGGTGACTCTTGCCACCCCGGTAATCATCAATAATAGGTTATTGCTGGGTCAATCCTTCCAGCCTCCTGATAACATCATTGAGCTGGTTCAAGCTCTCCCCATATCCGGCCCAATCCCCGGTCTGCAGCCTTTTTTGCGCCTGATCGTAGAATTCCCGGGCCTGCGCCACCAGGCCGGGTACAGTATCCTCAGTTGCCGGTGGCGGTTCACCGGGTACGCCGGGTGTTTCCGGCTGCTGGGCCTGTTCGCCAAAAAGCCTGACCAGAGCCTGTTCCAGACTGGGCTCCATCACTATGCTGTTGCCAAAGGCTACAACTACCCTCTTGAGCTCAGGCAATTGGCTGTTCTCGGCCTGCAGATAAAGCGGTTCCACATACAAGACCGCATTATCAAAGGGAATGACGATAAGATTGCCGCGGTAGACCCTGGAGCCGCTTTGATTCCACAGGGTAATCTGCTGCGAAATCACGGTGTCCTGCGTTATGCGGGCCTCTATCTGCTCGGGTCCAAATATGGTTTCCTGCTTGTTGAACTCGTAAACCAGGAGCTTGCCATAATTGTCCCCATCCATTCGGGCCGCCATCCATCCGATCATATTGGGGCGATTCTTGGGGGTAAAGGGCATCATCAATACATATTCCGGCTTTTCTTCATCAGGAAAGCGCATGATGATATAATAGGGTTCCATCTCCACCAGCTGATCGCCCACCACTTCTTTGGGGATCAGCCAGGGATCTTCTTTGTTATAGAAAACGTTGGCATCCAACATATGAAAATTGCGGTACATGGCGGTTTGAGCTCGAAACAGATCCTCGGGATAGCGCACATGGCTTCTTAAGCCGGCCGGCATTTCCTCCAGGGGCTGGTAAACCCCGGGGAAAATGGCCGCATAAGTCTTGATAATGGGATCCTCGGCATCGGCGATATAGAAGCGCGTTTCGCCGGTATAGGCATCAACGGTTACCTTTACCGCGTTGCGAATATAGTTATTGCCATTTCCGCCCGGATAGGGTTCTGAATAGGGATAGTAGCTGGTGGTGGTGTAAGCGTCGATTATCCAGTACAGCCTGCCGTCGTCATTCAAGACTATATAGGGATCACGGTCATATTGAAGGTAAGGCGCAATAGCCCGCACCCTTTGATTGATCTGCCGTCTCATCAAAACCTGGCTTTCACTGGTAATATCGCTGGACAGCAGCATTTTGTAATCTTTCATCACCCAGCTCAATAGCAGGCGGCGCGGAAACGAGCCGATTTTAATGCCATCCTGTCCTTCATAGGTAGTAAAGATGTTTTTATCCCCCATCGGATAATCGAATTCAGGCTGTTTGGTATTGACTATGACAGTATTGTTGGTGCGCTCCCCGAAGTAGATCTCCGGCCGGGTAACGGTAATTCCTTCTTCAGTACGCGGTGGAATATCCTGAATAAGAAACCTGGGGAAGCCTTCCTGAGCTATTTCCGTGACCGGACTCATTAAAAGCCCATAGCCATGGGTGTACATCAAAGTCTGGTTAATCCAGGTCTGGGCGTCCTCTGAAAGCAGGCTTTGGTCGATCTCGCGGGCGGCCACCATCACCTGGCGGTATTCACCGTTGATAGTGTAGCGATCCACATCCACATCATTGAAAACATAATAGCCTCTCAACTGCTGCAGGTTCTGATAAGTGATCATCAAGGGCTGCCAGTCCCACAGGCGTATATTGGAGATAATGCCCTGCTCTTGAGCTTTTTTAATGTCTAAGGTGTAGGTATTGGAAAAGGGTTTGATCTCCGCCCTATCCAGAGCATAAGCATTGCGCGTTCCCTGTATGGCGTATTGTATATAAGGGGTTTCACGGTTGAACTCATTGGGCTGAACCACCAGTTTTTGAATCAGCGACGGATAGACGCTGCCCATTACTACTGATATCACCAGCCAGGCACCCAGACTGATGAAAATCCAGTTTATTTTTCTGATCCATAGATTTAACAGCACAATTAAAGCTACCACCAGGGAAATGATCATCAAAGCCTTATAGGCCGGCAGGGTGGCATGCACATCCGTATAAGTGGCTCCCCAGACAATGCCTGTGGGGGAGAACAGTATGCCGTAAGCATCCAGCCGGTATCCCCAGGCCTTCAATATCAGGATGAGGGCAATCAATACCGCCAGATGGCCCTTGGCGCTTGAATACTGTCGCCAGTCCCCCAGCAGCAGATCAGCAGAGGCGTTGATAAAATAAATCACCCCGACCATAATGATGGTGAGAATCAGGATAAGCATAAGAATGGCATATACATCATGATAGAAACTGAGATTGAAAAAATAAAAGCCCAGGTCTTTATTAAAAATAGGGTCAGTCAGGCCAACCGGAACGCGGTTTAAGAACTGCTGTACCGGTAGCCATTTCCCACTGCCGGCAGCACTGACCAGCAAGGCCCCAAAAACGCTTAAGCCCAGGAAAAACCATTTGCCCATCGGTCCGGTCAGAAAATCCATCCAGGGCGACAGGGGTATTTGATCCAAATATATTATATCCCGGCCATCCTCGGTGCGTTCCGGCCGCTCCGTCTCCCTCAGATTGCGCCGGGTAAACTGCAGGTTCACATAGAAGAATATAAAAGCCAGGACAAACAAAAACAGGTATAAGCCCAGTTGATTGGACAGCATGATAATAAACACACTGCCGTAATGAACGGAATCGAACCACAACCACTGCACATAAAGCCCGGCCAGGGCAGAAACCACTCCCAGTAGAACCAGCAGCAGGAATAGTTTGGTACTGCTCTTCATAGAGCGCATCAGGCTTTCCCCCTTTCGGACATTTCAGAGACGTCTTGTTTAATTATAACTTTTCTAAATATTAAATAAACTATTGCGATACTGGGATCTGTCAATACAGCTATGGCGATAAAACGGTTCTTGTTCTAATCAATCAATCAAAAACCTGCAGGACTTCATAGGCGGTATCCCGCAACGCCGGGGTGCGCCCTGCCTTACGAATCAGGTCCAGCATGCTTTCCAGCTTAATCATATAATCTGCTCCGGGAAATGAGACCATATTATCATCTACCACCAAACTGCCCAGGTCGTCAGCCCCAAAAGCTATGGTTTCCTGCCTCATCCGCTCATCAGACCTGAACCAGGAACCATGTATATGATCGATATTATCCAAATACAGGCGGGACAAGGCCAAAAATCTCAGATAATCTGCTGATGACAACCCTGCACCAGGCAGCCCGTTGTTGCCGGGCTGATAGGTCCATACCACAAAAGCCCTGAATCCCCGGGTTTCATCCTGTAAATTCCTGATTTCGCGCAAATGGGCCAGGCGGTGCTCAAGGGATTCCACTGTGCCCATCATCATAGTCGCAGTGCTTTTAATGCCCAGCCGATGAGCGGTGCGCATAACCTCCAGCCAGGTAGCGGTGTTGATCTTGTTGGGACTTATCTGTTGTCTCACCTGATCATGCAGTATGTCTGCACCGCCCCCGGGCAGGGAGTCCAATCCCGCTTTCTTTAAGCGCAGAAGCGTGTCGGTAATACTTAGCCCGGAGTTCTGCGCGATAAAAACCACCTCCGGCGGGGTCAGAGCATGTATAGTCAAGCCGTAGCGGCTTTTAATCTCCTTGAACATGTCCTCAAAAAACTCAATGGTTAAGTCCTCGTTCAATCCCCCTTGCAGGATCAGCTGAATGGCGCCCATTTCCATGGCTTCCATCACTTTGCCGAACAAAGTCGCCTTATCGATCACATAAGCATCCCGATCAGTTTTGTCGCGGTAAAATGTGCAGAATTTGCATTTGCAAGCACAGATATTGGTGTAATTTATTCGCCGGTCAATGATAAAGGTAATGAGATCATCCTGAAAAATCTTGTCTCTGGCTGTACAAGCTGCCTCCCCGATAGCATCAAGGTCTCCATGCTCGGAAAGAAAGGCAAATTCTCCGTCCGTCATTCGTCTCCCTGCCAGCACTTCGTTCAATATACTCTTACTGTCCAAGGCCGCACCTGTCTTTCATAGTGTAGTTGAATGGTTGCTCATTTATATAAATCGATGCTTAACACAGACCTCCCTGATCCCGTCGGAATTATCATACTAATCCCGGCAAAAATCAGGGGTTTTCCAGTGACTCCATCTTATTATCGCATGCGTTGTTTGCGTTTTGAAGAACTTTTCTTAAATACATCCGGGTCAAATTCCTCGATAAAAGTCAGAGCCCAATCCAGCCGCCGTATAATCTCGTCCGTATTGCCTTTTCCGGTATAAATCAAAGGCTGGCAGCTGAATTTCTCAATAAAAACCCATAGCTCCAGAGCGGTCTTTTCCAGAACGTCCAGGCCCTGTCTGACCTTGTCGTGTTCCCCGGCATCCATCAATTCTTTCAGGGTCTTGATCTGCTGGCAGATCTCGTCCAGGGTTTCGTTTATGATACCTGCAGGCAGGAAGTTGGTCATCAAACAAAACTCCCGATGGTTGGTGTTATGTATAGTTCGTCATCCTAACAATAACTTCCTGTTTGTCGTCGAAAAATAGAAAGGGCAGAACCCCCAGTCGGGGGTAAACTGCCCCATGCCTCTATAAATATCATGCGCAACACCGTCCGGGGACTGTGCCCCATACCCGGGCTACTTGATGCCTTTGGCACCTCCCTTGCCCTTCATCGCCAGGATATTGGTTTCATAAGAGAACACCAGATTATCGCGTTCTCGTTTGCGTTTTAGAGCCAGTTGAATTAATTCCTCAGTCAACTCGGCAAATGACTTACCCGAAGCCTCCCAGAGATAATAAGACAGCGACCCCGGGATGGTGTTGATTTCGTTTACATAGACCTGATCTGATGCAGTGTCAATTAGAAAATCTATGCGGGACACCCCACTGCAGTCCAGAACATGGAAGGTCTTAACCGCCAGTTCTTGTATCCAAGCGGTTTGATCTGCAGGCAGGTCGGCAGGCAGCCTTCTTTTTGCCCCGCCCATGCCTTTGCCGCCTTCGCCCATATATTTGTCCTTGTAGCTTAAAATCTGCTCTGTGCTGATCGGTTCCTCACAAACGGAAGGGATGGCTTTCTCATAGTCACCCAGGACCGAGCAGTTTATCTCCCGCAGGTTTACGACCTTGGGTTCCACAATAATGCGGTTGGAGAAGCTTGCCGCCAGATCCAGGGCATCCTCCAGCTCTTCCCGGTTGGCGGCCGGGGTCACGCCCACACTGGAGCCCGAGTTGGCAGGTTTGACTATCACCGGATAAGCCAGGCGGGACTCGATCTCTTCATAAACACCAGCCGGATCGGAAAACCAGCGCTTGGAATAGAACCACACATAGTCCAAAACCGGCAAACCGGCCTCTTTCAATACCATGCGCATGGCGATTTTATCCATGCCCAGTGCGGATGATAAGACATTGCAGCCTGCATAAGGGAGATTGAGCATCTCCAGATAACCCTGCAGGGTGCCGTCTTCCACATTGGTGCCGTGTACCACCGGCAGGGCAACATCCAGTGTGCCCAGGCGGCCTTTACGAAACATGCTGGGGGGGTATTCGCTGATTACGATTTCCCCTTTGTGATTGGCTATCACGATTTGCTTGCAGCGGCTTACAAGCTGATCCAAATCCTTGAAGTTCTCAATCTCGGTCAGGGCTTCACCAGTGTAAAATTGGCCTTGTTTGGTTATGTAAATCGGTACCACATTGTATTTATTGCGGTCAATGCTGTGAATGGCCTGCAAGGCGGATATGATTGAAATCTCATGTTCGACTGACCTGCCGCCAAAAATTACACCTACATTAATCTTCACCATTTCATCCCCTTTACTCATTATATGTATCGGGCAAATCGTTCTCGAATAAGACTATGCTGCCGGGTTTGACGATATCATTTAAATGCTGCAAGGCCTGGTTGAGATTTCGGGCTACAAAATACTGCTCAGGCGGGTAAAAAGCCTCTTTAAAAGCGTCTTGAATAGGTTGGGTCTGGCGCGGCCCCACCAGTATAACATAATCACAAACCTCGGCTGCCAACCGGCCAAATTCATAATTAAGCTCGTATTGCCTGCTTCCCAATTCAACCATACCCGGGGTGATCATTATTTTCATGCTGCCTTCCATTTTGGACAGCACTTCCAAAGCCATTTTGGAGCCTATCGGATTGGAGTTGAAAGCATCGTCTATAATCAGATAATCCTTGCCGCGTTTCATCTCCAGACGGTGCTCTACCGGGGACAGATTACGAACTGCCAGGGCTATCGAAGCCATATCCATCCCCAGCTCAGAGGCTACCGCAGTAGCCGCCAGGATATTGTAGATATTGTGCCTGCCCAAGAGACGGGTTCTGAACACCCCTTTCTGTCCGGTGCGGCTGCAGATGGTGAATACCGAGCCGCGCGCATCATATTGTATAGAACCGGCCCGGTAATCAAGGTCATCGGCCATGATGCCGTAACGAACGTAACGAATGCCCGGAACCACCGGCAGCGAGCGGATGTTTTCATCATCCCAGTTCACAAAAGCAATACCGCCCTTCTCCAGGGATTGAATAAGCTCAAATTTGGTGCGCTTGATGTTGGCCAGGTCTTTAAAAGTCTCCAGGTGCTGCTCGCCTATAGCGGTTAAAATGCCCATGGAAGGGCGCACCAAATCGCAGATCTCCTTTATGTCCCCTTTTTTGCGGGCTCCCATTTCTACAATAAATACCTCATCAGTTGATTTCAGCCTGGTGCGGGTGGTGAGAATGACCCCCATAGTGGTATTGTAACTCTCAGGGGTAGCCAGTACATTGAAACGGGCTGCCAGGATGCGATTAAGGAAATTCTTGGTGCTGGTCTTGCCATAGCTGCCGGTTATACCGATAACCTTAAGTGTGGAGTGATCGGCCAGAATCTGTTCGGCATCCTGATAATACCAGTAATTAATGGCCTTCTCCAGTGGCCATATCAAAAGGTTGGCCAGCAACAGCAAAAACCAGGCCAAAAGACTGGTGACATACAGTACGAGCAGGGTTTCGACATGGATCCCGGGCAACCACAGGCTCTGTATGGCCCAGACGCACAGGGCGGCTATAAGTAGACCTGCGAGCACCAAAAGCCTCTTTACCCGGCTGGTATATACCAGTTTCTTTTTAACCCCGGTCTGACGTTGAGTGTTATATAGCCCGATCGAGATTATCAAATAGGTTAAACCCCAGAGGAAATAAACCAGGTTACCGGGCTGCAGCCATAAGAGGGCCAGAGACAGCAGTGGCAGTATGTCCAACCAGCTCATAACCCGGGTCAGGTTGCCCATCACCCAGCACAAATAACGCCCGGTGAAATACCCATTCAGTTGCAGGTAATGGGTGGCTTTATTGATTTTGAGAATGGTGTACAGCAGCCAGGGGGCTAAAACGGCCGTGGCCACAATTGTGCCGCTATGCATGTTTGCTCTCCATGTCTTCCTTCAAAAACTGCCCGGTAATATGCAAAAAATCGGGGAGACGATCCAGATAAGAGTAATGGCCGGCATTGTCCAGTACAACCAGCCGGGCATCGGGTATAAGCTGCTCCATCAAACGCCCATCAGCCACCGGGGTGGCAGTGTCATCCGCGCCCCACATCAACAACGTGGGGACCTTGATCTGAGGCAGCAATCCGGTCAAGTCCTCGTTTACTACCTTGACCAGGGTGTCGCGCATAACCCCTCTGGCGTTGCGATAATCCTCGGAGCCGGAACGGTTTTTAAGTTCCTCCAGGCGCTGCTTAAAGAGGGGTTTTAGCCCCGGCAGCTCCATCACACGTCGGGCCGTTTTATACGAATAGACTTTGAAATAGTATTTGGCGTCTCTTTTGGGTACTATGCCGGAACTGTCCACCAGGATCAGCTTGTGGATGGGCAGCTGCTGCGCGGCGAGAAAGATGGATATTTTGCCGCCGAAAGAATGCCCCAGCAAAATAGGCCTTTCAATGCCCTGACGGTGCAAAAACCCCTTAACCATAGAAGCGTAATCAGCCACCCCCCACCTCTGGGGCGGTTGGTCGCTCAGGCCAAAACCCGGCAGATCCACAGCGAAGGTGCGAAAATATCTCTCGAAATGCCTCTGCAAGGGGTTCATCAAAGACAAGTTGGCACCCCAGCCGTGGAGCAAAACCATGTCCCGGCCCTGTCCGGATACCTTGAAATGAAGCTTTTGCCCGTTTACTCCAACAAACAATCCAATAACCCCTTAAAAAGCATAAAAACAGAATCCATTGCCCTGATAAAACATTATACAGTTTTATTAATAACTATGTGCATATTTGTAATATCTGTCACTGTCTTCAGGGGAAAACCCGGTTTTTGTAGGGATGGCTTTATTTTCCCACAAAACCTGGATGGTAACCAGAATCCGATTATACCTGCACATATTATACTCTTTTTTAGATAGTGTTGGGGGCAATTCCATTTTTTTCAGGGCTTTACATTGTCCTGAATTTATCATCAGAGATGAATAAAGCCACCTTCCGGTGGCTTGCGGTATTCTTAGTGGCAGGGGAGAGAGGCCTCGAACCCCCAGCCCTCGGTTTTGGAGACCGATGCTCTGCCAATTGAGCTACTCCCCTGCGTTTGTCGCAAGACTTATTTTAGCATAAGTTCCGGCCCGGTTCAAGGGTAATACCTGCTCATGATCGGCTTAATTGTCGAGGCGGCATAATCAACTGATTATGCCGCCTGAGTCATATCCGTTAGGTGATCCGATGCGATTTTCACGCTACCAGATCATCGTCCACCAGCAATACCCTGAAATAGATCTCCATATAACGCTGTATGATGGCGGCGATCTCCGCCCTGGTGGCAGGGGCGGCCGGGTCGATGCGGTTGTTGTCCTTGCCCTGGATCAATCCCAGGCCCACAGCCCATTCCATGGCCTCTATGGCGTAAGCGGAAATCTGATCGGCATCCACAAATTTGCTCAGATCGCCGGAAGCCCTGACATCTCTGCCTTTGCTCATAGAATAGCGGTACAGGATGGCTGCCAGCTGTTCACGAGTAATGGGATCATTGATTCCAAACAGGTTGTTGCCGTAGCCTTTTATGATCCCCTGTGATTCCGCCCAGATCACTGCGTCGGCATACCAGGCGCCCGCTTCTACATCAGCAAAACTGCTGCTGCCGAAGACTTTGGGACTTCCCTCCAGGCGGTAAAGCATGGCTGCCAGCATGCTCCTGGTAGCAGTACCGTGCGGGTCGAACAGGTTTTCGGCTACCCCTGCCATGATCTTCATGGCGTGCATGTAAGCAACTGCTCCAAAATACCAGTGAATCGGTTTAACATCCTGGAAAGTGCCTTCAGCCAGGGGTACCAGTCGCCCGCCAAATAAGGTGTATTGCCCATGGTACGCGATTATCTGGTAACTGTCATCGAGTATCGCGTAGGCCGTCAACTCACCGGTTACAAATTTCACCCTGCCTGCTTCAACAGTCACATTGAATGAGCTTATTCTGCCATCCTGGCAGGTTAAGACAGTCAGGGTTCTGCCTTCATATTGCATACCAACCGGAATGCTCACCGTAACAGTGCCTTCGAATGCCCTGGTCAGAGAAATATCATAGTTTACGATAGCTTTGCCTGACTTCACCACTTCCCGGACAAACTCACACGCCGGGCAAAGGGCTTCTTGATGTTCGGTGGTTTCAGTGACGATTAGTTTGGCATCAGCGGGAATGCCTGTGCCGGAAACCGTCACGCCCGTTTTGGGATCGGTAATGGTTACTTCACGCGGAATTGGCCCTCCGCCACCACCGCCACCGAGGCCTCCGCCATCATGACGTTTATACCAGTTCTTGAGGTTGACGGACCCGAATTGTGAAGTGGCAGTAACCGTATCGGTGCCGGGTACATTGACATCAAGGCTATCCTCTGCTTGGCCCACATCGCCATAAGCCTTGATGTTGAGATTGCCGGTCTGAATATTTCCCTTGCCTGTGTCAACGACGCTGCCTGCAGCTTCAATATCGGTTCTGCCCGGTACTTTGATATCATCGATTTGCAGTTTCCCGGAATTGCTGTTCAGATAAAGGTCTTTAGAACCTGCAGTAATTTGATCCGCATCGACATTCAGGCGATTATCCGCTGAACCGATACCGCCGCCTGCTTTCAGGTTCAGCTGGTCAGCAATGATATTGTTGCCGTTGCCGCCGCCTGCTGCGGTTCCCGCGGTTATATCCCCTGACGCTTCAATACCTACCGTACCGCCGACAACCGTATCTATGGTCAGACCCTTGAGGTTCTTGATATACACCTCTTCCCCAACAGCCGTCAGGCGGTCTACATATACCAGCAAGGGAACGGAAGCCGCTCCGATGTCTCCGCCCAGACTGCTGAGCTCAACATTGACCGCAGTGATAATGGGGCCCGTATGACCAGTAATGCCCTTGATATCCCCTGTGGAGTCAATGACCACTTCATTGTCAACCGTCACCGGGGCCAGGTACAGGTCGCCCCCACTTTCCAGGTACAGCCCGTAAATGCTGGTTCCAGTTCCGGTGGTGATTGTCACCGTTCCCGTTGCAGTTACCCCCAGGCTGTTATCCTCTTCACCGACGGTGCCGCCATTGAGCAGGTTTATGTTCAAATTGCCCTCGGTAGTAATACCGGTGGTAGCATTGGCCTCGGCTTCGGCCAGCATGGCCGCCGCTGCTGCTTCCAGCACCTGAGCCTCGGCTTCCAGGCGGTCGCGTTCAGCTTCCTTGATCCCTACCAGATTAGTCTGTGCATCAGCCAGATCGTCATCTATCTTTTTCAGAGCCTCTCCGGCATCATCGCGTATCTGAGTGAGCTGCGGAATAGTCACAGTTTCCATTTGCGATTCCTGGCTCCGCAGGTCAGCGAGTTCTGCGTTCTTGGCGTCCAGTTTCTTCTGGATTTCGTCAACCGCCAGCTGTGCTTCATATACTGCGTCTTCCAGTTGAGCGATCAATTGCAGCTGCGCAGCTATTTGTTCAGGGTCAGTCATCCCTGCAACATCAGCCTGCGCTTGAGCCAAAGCAGCTTTAGCATCAACCCAGGCCTGGTCAGCCAATATCTTTTCGTTCTGGATGGTGTTAAATTCAGAGTCAGCTTGGGCAATCATCTCTTTTATGTCCGCCAGTTTCTTCTCTGCTTCGGCCAAGTTGGCTTCAGCTGCAGCCAGGGCTTGCTCGGCAGCCGGGCGTCCCAACAATTCAGGCAGAATATAGCTAACGTAATTCTGCAATATGATCACCTGGGCTGCAGCCAGATCAGCTGCGCTGCGAGCCTGGCTGGCCTTAATTATTGCCTCTGTTGCAGCGGCCATATAATCCGAGGCATCTGTCTCGGTTATACTTCCACTCCCGGCAGTCAGGGTCACATCTCCCCCGCCGGTGGAAGTCAATCTCCCTACCTCGATACCGCCTGCTGCAGAAATGTTAACCGTGCCATCGCCGTCTGCCTCGACTGTAGCGATGATGAGATCCCCGTTCCGTTCGCTGATGTTGATGGCCCCATGGGTGGCCCTGGCCGAAAGTGTTCCGCGGCTTTCTGCATCGGTATCGATATCGATGGGTTCCTCAGCCGTTCCAATGCTCCCATTTAGTGCAGTTAAATCTATAGACTTGGCCTTCACATGCACATCATGGTCCAGTTTGTCGCCTGCGGTAATACCGGCTGCCGAAACAATGGCTGCCTCACCGCCTGCGGTTACAAACCCGATCACCAGATTGCCGCTGGTGTTGGACAGATTCAGGTCAGCTGCCGCATTCACATTGACCTGACCGCTGCTGCTGTCCGCCACCAGGGTGAGTGTACCGCTGTCGTTGATGTTGATGTCCCCGCCGGCAGTTACCTTAGCGGTACCATCGATGTCGGTATCGATATAACCCTGGTTGGTGCCTACTGTTCTGCCGGCCGTCAGCGATGCTCCATTGCCGGCGGTGATATTCTCCCGGGTCTCGTCTTCAGCCCGAACGTCATATATGGACCCAGGAGCAGTAAGGGTTACCTTGCCGCCGGCCTCGATGACATTTACACCCATGTCGCCGGTAATTTCATTGATTTCAATATCTCCGCCGGCACTTGCGGTAATACTGGTGGCATCATGCTCATTCAAGTCGCGCACCGAGGTGTAATCGATGGCAAACTGCATTTCAATTTCGCCGCTTTCCGCATTGCGGACCAGAAGCCAACTCTTGTCTCCAGTCTCTCCATAAGGCTGGTCCTTTTTGTCCTCATCGGTAATATTGGCAATCGTGGTCAGATCCCAGGATCTTTCCTCCACATTCAAGCCGGTAATGCTGCCGGCAGCATCAAGGGAGATATTTTCCCCGGTGACATTAGTTTTACCATCCACACCGGCAATGTCCTGACTGGTTATGGACACATCACCGTATCTGGAGAAGACCTCTTCAGCGGTGAAAGTTCCGGTCTGCTGGGTCACGGTTATGTCACCCAGGTTGGATATATTGCTCTTGCCTGTGGATTTCCCGATATTGAGGATAAGTATCCTGTACTGATCAGAGTTATCCACCGGTTCAGGATAATCAGCCAGGGCCCAGGCAGCTTCGATCAAGGCCTGTTTCTGCTCTTCGGTCAAGGACTGCCAGTAAGCCGCGAAGAGCTTATCGTCCTCAATCCTGCTTTCCATCACATAGACCGGGATGAGAATGGGATTTCCATTCTCATCCGTACCCTCGATGAAAAGCGGATTGCCCTCTTCATCTTTGGCCTGCTCATAAACCGGGTTGCCTTCGCTGTCAAAGCCGTCTACCACTGGCTGCTGAGCTTCTATAGCCGCTGCCAGCAATACTGTAATTGCGGCTTCTATATCGCTGAGCCTCAGATCAAACAAGTATCTTATTTCTTCATCACTCAGTCCGCTTTCTTTATTGAGTTTGTCATCAATGCTGGCCCGGTAGCTGTTTATCACATCAGTCCGGTATTGAGACAGTACCCCTTCATAGTAACTCTCATAGGCGGCTTTTATTTCCTCTATACCTGCCGTGTCTTCCAGTCCCAGTATATTCCTGAGCTTAGTCAGGATAGCGTCCTTATCCGCATCCCCCGGTAATTCCAGTTGCGAGGCCAGATTCTTAATAGCCTCAGGGTCATCCCCATCGAGCACGTTCAGGTCAAGCTTGCTTTCCGGTTCGGACACACCCAGTTGCAAACTGGTGACCAGCTCTGCTAGTTGTGTTGTTTCCATGGTCTCAAGGGCAGCAACCAGAGCTTCCACAGCCGTGTCGTCGATTCCCAGCAGGGCTTTTATCTCCGGACCTTTCAGAATACCGCTGATCAGTGCCAGCAGCTGTTCTTCAGTCAACGTGCCGTTGCTCAGCTGGGCAGCGATCTCTTCCGGAGTTTGGGCAGGCATGGTAACATTGACGTTCTCGTCATCGTCTTCCATACCGCTGATGGCCTCATCGTGGTCCGCAATTGTGCCGTTTTTGTCGCGGCCATAGGTGGGCAGGGTGTCATCACTGGCCTTGGCACCGGTTTCCTGCACCAGGTAAATATTAGCCGCGTTCTTGATAATGAAGGGCTGGGCTTCACCATTTTCGTCCAGCTGTATATTGACTTTAAAGGGAAGTTCTTGGGAACCGATGTCTCCGTTTATATCGACCCAGGTATTGCCTTCTGTTAATGTGGAGTGCTCACCTATATTGAGGATCGACTCCTCATCCTTCATCAGCAGACTGCCATTTTCAGCAGTGATCTGCAAAGTACCATCTGATGATACCTGGTCGACAGTCACATCTCCCTGTCCCGAGGTAACAGCCAGGACCCCGCCGGAGCTTACATCCACATCATTCATAGCGATATTTCCAGCCCGGGTATCGGCGGACATGCTGCCGCTGACATCAACGTCATCCATGGTGATATCCCCGCCGCCGGTTGTCATATCCAAAGTACCGCTGACATCCACGCTATCCATGTAAATAGCACCGCTGCCTACCGTAAGGTTAATCTCTCCGCCCTGATTGATGCCCACATTTTGCATATGGACATCTCCTGCTGCCACAGTAAGGTCTAAAAAGCCCTCCGCAGCGATTTCAGTATCGTGGAGATTTGCATTGTGCTCCGCTTCTAAGGCCACCACATAAGCGCTGGCATCGTATGCACCCCCGGCTGAAGTCTTGATAAGCCTTAGATTTACTGTATCCGATAGCTTAGGCGCAATCACCAGAGGATTATCGTCAGTGAAAATGTTACCGCTGTCTTCAGCAACAATCACCACATTATCGGATATGACATTGATGTTCCCTCCCTCGCCGTCATCGGTTAAGGTGGTTCTGGCGCCAGCGAAGCGGAGATTAACATTGTCGGCAATAAGGCTGTTGACTCTCACCTGCGAATCGCTTGTGAAGCTGTTCAGGGTCCGGTTGACCGGTCGGGGTATAAAGCCGGTATTGCCTGTCGAATCGATCCAGGTGTTGTCATCGAAGAGGAAGGCAATCCTGCCATCGGTCAGTTCCAAAATGGTAAGCAATACCTGGCCCTGCGGGTTGTAAATGTTCATCATCGCTGCCCCGTGAAAATCTTCGTCTTCTTCGTTGGATGATTGATAAACCTCATCCAGTATTTCTTTTTGCAACAGAACCAGGTTGCTCATGCTGTCGAAGCCAAAATAATCGGCATCGGCATAGAAACTGCTCATGGCCGCGGTTGATGCGTCAAAGGTCCGGAAGGTGAGGCCTTCCTCGCCTGGAGCCGCCATATACAAGCCGGTCATCACCTCATGCAGCATCTGTTGGCTGCCTGGGGACAGATAGGCGATCAGGTCCAGTTCTGTTCCGCTGCCCACTCCCCGGTAGGCAGTATAGATCTGGTTTTCAGAGTTATCGGCAGAATACGAGGTGCCCTGTTGGAACAGGTAGAACTCTCCTTCAGGAGTTAACAAGGCGGTCACTGCCTGACTATCATCCAGGTAGAGCACGGTGCCAGCCGGGAACGTACCATCATCTGCCAGGAGTATACGTTTATCCTTACTAATCACCCCGCGGCCGTTTTTATCAACCGGAATTTCTAGTATGCAAGGTTCGGTATAAGTGACTGTGATGCCGCCCTCTACCGGCCTTACGATAGTCAATCCCTCAATATCCCGGTATATGGGGCTGACCTGATAGCGCCAAGGCCAATATGAATAATATTGCGCTTCGTCGTAGGTAAATTCGCCCTCCAGGTATTTCCCAGTCTGAATATCAAATACGCTGTACAGGGGATTACCCTCAGCATTGGTCTTGGGCTCGCGCAGGTCGTATACCGGTATGCTTCCAGTGTCATAGTAATAGCCTACGTACCATTCTCCATTTACTAATCTTTCTGCGGTTGCCGCCACCAGCGAATTGGAATAATAATAACCAGCCTGATCGAGCCTGCTTGCAATTTGATCATATTTCTCATCACCCGGACCGCTGCTCATGAAGTACTTTATCTCATCGTCAATGTAAGACCATATGTCGTCGCCGGGATCAATGTATTGATATTGCAGGACCGAATACACCGGTCTGCCGTAGTTGTCCACCTTCTGCCTCATATTGGCTGAGAAGCTGATGGTTTCATCAAACATATCGCCGGTTACAGCATTGCCTTCGATCGCCACCGGATAGACCCTGCCATCCGGAGTCACCACCGCAGCCCGATCGAGCAGATAGAGGATGTCGGTCTCGGGGTTAGTGCTGGTGGCATTTTCCACGAACAGGTAACCGCCGGCTACATTACGGTAAGCCCCGTTCAGCTTACCGGCAGCATCATCTACCGGACCGGTTCCTTGCAGTTCGAGTTCAAATACAGTAATGTTAGATTCGTCACTGCTGAGTACGAAGAATTTGCCCAGGAGTTCCTCATAGGCCTTCTTCTCATTGCCTTCGTAATCGCCGCTGGATACCAAATATGCCTGATAATATTCGTTGTAGACCAGGTCGAATTCGTAGCTTCCGTTTTTAACTACCAGGCTAGTGGTGCCACCGCTTTTATTGGCAAAGATAGCGCCTGAACGGCTGGTGCCCAAGTCTTCCGCGGTGAACTCCACACCCACAGCTGAAGCTTTGGATTTGGTGCCGGTTACCATCTCACTGGTAAAGGTGAGCTCTTCACCAGTCAGATCGGTTTCATACTCAACATCGTAATTATGGTATATTAGTGCCGTTTCGCCGGTTTCTCCGTCGGGCGCCACCTCGATGAGGTTGACTTCAATATAGATGTCGTCAAGTATGGTTATGGTTTCTTCCCTCTGCTCCCCGCCTTCATTTACATAGACGGTTTTTTCAGTGGTGGTGAAATCCGCCTTAACCGTGAAGCGCCAATTGTCAGTCAGTAATCCCTGCAAAGCACCTACAACCAGATCAGCCACGGTTTGCGGAGTGCTGTCAGCGGAGAAAGATGATTTTAGCTCATGGCTGTTGAGCACACCGCTGGCCTGTTGCTTGGCTTGGTTAAGCGACATACCCCGACCTCGGTCCAGCTCACCCACAGCAGCACTGAGCAGTTGATTCTTTTCGTAGGTATAGCCGTTTATAAAGGTATAGTTATCACCGTCCACCTCAAATTCCACCACATGATAGAAGGGCCGGTCTTGGCTGAGTGGCTCCAGAAGATACAGGTAGTTGTCGCCATTCATACCCAGGAAAATAGGCCGCACTTCATCTCCGTCTTGGAGGAAAGCATTCTTATAATATACCCGGGTACCGTCGGGCAGGGTCCAGCCCAGTTCACTCATTTGACTGGGCTCGATGTCAACATAGATGGTTACTCCGCCGTTAATAAGGTGCTCCTGATTTATTTCGATGAACACCTCTTTCAGCACTTCATTGCTGTCATAGCTGTAAATGACATTAAATTTCTCCAGCTTGAACTGTATGGTTTGCTTACCCTCTGCGGAAATGAAGGTGATGGCATCAAGATCGTAGCTGCGGCCGTCAAAGGCTATTACATTAACGATCCTGCCGCTTTGACGGTCGACTGCCACGATATCCCCGCTGGGCAGGTAGTAATGTGCAATCTGGGTGTTTCCTGAATCGGAGCTAATTTCCGAGTCACCCACATAGTAGTGGGAGCCGCGGATGGTGATGCCTTGATTAATCTTAATCATGCCATTGGGCATAAGTGTATATGTTTTCCCATTGCCCGCATCGATGGTCAGTTCACTTTCTGAACCGGCCAGGCGCACCAGAGTGTCCCTGCGTCCCGGCTGAGATACGTCGATAGCTTGGTCAAGATTAGCATTACCCTGATACACCAATTCATGGGGGGCGTTGACCAGCAAGTCGGCAACCCCACCAGCCTGAATTTTATCCAGGGTTAGAATCGGGTTGGCGGTGCGCTGTTCATTTTCCAGGTTGACTACCACATGGGTGAAAGCCGCGTAAATATCTCCCAGAGCCTGTAAGGCTATATACGTGGGGCGGGCCTTGATGGTCTCGATTACGCCGGAGGTGCCCGGTATTTCAGGAATATCCAGTATGTAGGCATTGAAACGGTTCGAAACCTGGCCTATATTGCCTGCTCCTGTTATAGTCAAACGGTTGGCCCAGACAGCGGCCGGTTTGCCTTGACCCTCATTGGCGGCGGTGTTTACATCTCCGCCATTCATGATGATGTCGAGATTGCCGTCGCCTACGTCAACACTCTTACTGAAATGTAGGTCGGTGTCATTATGCGATACGATGGTAAGGCTTGGGATCTCAGTATCAAAGACATAGCTGACCTGGCCGCCTATATTCAGGACCGGAGCACCGAGCTGGCCGTTAACCGCCGCAATCTGACCCAGAATCAAATCGAAGGTTGACCAGTTGTTTATCACGATGTTCGGCAAATAGTCATTGTTGAATATGGTAATGCTGCCCTTCACTGCCCCGGCAGAGGAGGCGTTAATGGTCAGCTCTCCTAGATCTTCATTGTATAGTTTCCCCAGGGTTATACTATTGTCTTGCGGAGACAGGATGGCTGTTTCCGCATAGGCATCATCAAGTCCGGAGTATACGACTGTTCCATCCTCTTTAATATCGATGAACATACCGGCAGCTGCACCGCCCAAGTGCACTTTGCCTTTAATATCCACCTTACCGGTTGATTCCATGGTACCTTCCCGGTATTCCTTCTCATCGGAATATAGGACTTCCTTGACCAGTACATCGACCCATTCAGTGACCTTTGTCCATACCCATTTTACAAACCAACCGATGATAGGTATCTTGCTGACCTTTTCTACCAGTTTATCGACCGTCTGCTGAATGGTCTTCCATACGTAGTTGACGACCGTATTTCCTTTGGCGGTGGCATCGCGGAAAACAATCTGATCAGTGATCAATGGAGATTCGGCTTTGATAAATATCTTCTGGCCGGCCAGATCCGCCCCTTGGGTAACATTCACCGCTGCTGTGCTGCTGCCTTCCACCGAGGAGGTGGCATAGACTTTTCCGGTCAGGCCCACAATCTCCGCATAGCTCTCGGAGTGAATGTACATATCGATTACTGCAGCGTGGATATCCAGGGTATCAATTCCGCCTACAAAGGCATTGTTTATATTGACTCCGGTGTTGTCAGTGACGGTCACGTAGGATTTGCCCTCGGTGCGCGACCCCGCCGAAGCCGTATAGGATACCGCATAGGCATGCAGTTTCTGGTATAGATAGGAACTTATATCGGTGTTCCTGCTGTTCAGATAACTTTGCTTCCCGTTACCGCCGATAGTTACGATGGTATCCTCGATGGCGGTGATGCTGGCCTTGCTCATATTACTGCCTGCCAGGGTTCCCATGTGACGGTAGGCGTAGGCATAGATGTCGTTTTTGCTGGAAGCATTGATTCCCAGGTTACCGAACAAGGCGGTAATTACCACTCCATTGCCTATAGCAGCGGTGGTGGTGGTCTTGATGTAAGCGCTCGCCTCCGGCCCGCTGCCGCCGCTGATCAGACCGAACCCGCCCATGGTGGCGGTGGCATCCTGTACGGCTTTATCAGCCAGGACACTGATTATCACGTCGCCGTACCTGGAAACGATCCTGGCGCCATCCCCGGCAGTGAATCTGGTATTGCGATTATTCAAGGCCGTAGCAGCGTAGACGGATCCGAATTCGCCCAGGGTCACCGCATTGCTTTCGACTTTTGCGGTCAGATTGGAGACAGTCATTGAATAGATGCTGATATCATTCTGAGCCTCCAGCACTGCCCCTGGACCCACATAAGTCTCAGCGGTCTGAGTATTTACTGTGCTGGTAGCGGTTGAACTGCCCACGTTGGCTAAACCTGCATTACTGGCTGAAGTCCATGCCGAAGCAATGATCGAATCAGTTGCACTGAGCAAGATTCTGTTCTCAGCCGTTACAGTGCCATTAATGCTAGCTGTAGTAATGTGATTGCCGACATAGGTCTTGATAGTATATTTACCGACGTCCACCAGGTTCACATCCACACCGCTTGAATGGTTGCTGCGCGCAGTCAGGTTGGTAGTGGAAGCTGCTGCCACATTTACGCCGTCTTCAGTTCCTGTTCCGGTGGATATGACTGTTGCGTCTTCTCCGATATATGCATTGACGTACCTGGTGCCAACTAAGGCTTCGGCATATATCTCGTTTACGTCAGCCAGGCTCACGGTGGTATTGGGCTGCTCGGCAATGGCAGTGGCAGTCCCGCTGGCGCCGGCTATTACATCGACACTCCGGCCGGTCACATTGGCCTGGCCTGCGATCCAGGCACTGACTGTATCCTGGGTAAAAGCGGCAATGACTTTTACCACTCCCAGGCTGAGTAAGGTCACACTGGTATCCGGAGCCTGGGATTTGGAAATGACTGTGCCTCCTAAATCTGCGCCAACATTTACCTCTCCTTGGGTAACTATGGTCACGTTGCCTTCAATATAAGCATTGACCGTTGCTGCAGATTCCGCTGTGGTCAGATTGGCGTCAGCCGTAGCAATAGTTACATCAGTTCCGCCATTGGCACCCGCCTCAGCCTCAGAATAGGTGTCTTGCAGTATTGATAAGACTGACACCGGGCCAGTGGCGTTTACTCTTCCCTGTCCGTTGATGAATGCGTTCTGGGTTACTTTCAGGCTAGCCCGAGCGATGTTGGCAGCAACCTTTGCTAAGCTGACGCTGACCTTGGCGGCATCGACATCCGCTTTAGCCCTGCTGCCACTGCCGGTTACCTGAATTGTGATACCAGCCGCATTGACGGTTCCATCGCCAGTGATATAAGAACTTGCATTGGTAGAGGTTGTTGCTTCGGCTAAATTCACGTCTCCGTCTACCAGGCTAACCCCTACGCCTTTGCCAGGCTGGGTTGACTTGGCTTCAGAGATGGCCTTGTAGGTATTGGTTATGCTGAGATTAGCAACATATACGTTAGATCCCGTACTGTCCAACCAGGCTTTAAATGTCCCCTTAGCATCTGCGGTCATCACCAGGATACCCAGGCCGACCAGAGATACGTTGACATCATTATCGATAAACCCAGCCTTGGCATAGGAGTTGGCTTTAGCCTCTATATAAAGGTTTCCGTTTTTCTGTGCGAGGCTGCCGAAATTGGTTCCGGTCACATAAGCCAAATTAGTGGCATTGGCAGTGGCGTTGGCAGTATTGGCAGCTGCCCCAACCAGGCTGACATCCGCCCCACCGGTGTTATTCCCCAGAGAGGCTACCGCTCCGGTTGTCTCGTTGTCGATATTCTGCCAGGAGTAGATCTTGACCAGGCCTTTGGCAACAATGCTGCCGCCGTAAACATATGCCTGCTGCACTGCGCTCAAGCTGGCCTCGGCAATGCTAACCGCAACCTCCACCCCTGTGACACTGATTGTAGGTGATTCCACCACCGCATTGGCTTTGACGGTTCCAATTGTACCAACTGTTACGCCGCCGTTGTTGCTGATGGTTATATTACTGTTTCTGATATAGGCCCTTGCATTTGTTGCCGCATCGGCATGAGCATAGTTGCCTTCTCCAGATATGGCTTCCACCCCTATCCCTAGACCGGGCTGGGCTGCAACCGCGTTGGCGTGGGAGGTATAAACGTTCTTCACTTCCAGGCTGCCCGCGTGCAGCTCAGAGCCATCTATATAGGAAGCAAAATCACCCTGGGCAAAAGCTTTTAGCTCGGTAATACCAATGGTAATCAGTCCGACATCAATGGCATCCTGGTTCACCCTGGCATTGGCATATGATTTAGCCAGGCTCTGTACTGTCACTGCTCCATTGGTCTTGATATTGGACCCGATTATATATGCCCAGTTGGTGTTATTGGCTGTTGCAGTGGCGGAATGGACTTGCACACCTATAAGCGTCACCTCGGCATCGATGCCATCTGCACTGCTGCCCAGTTCGGCCACAGCGCCGGTATTATCAATATTATTCAGAGTGGAAATCACCTGAATACTGCCTGCTTCAATGGTGGCACCGTTGATATACGCTTTCTGCACGGCGTTTAGTGTGGCAGCAATATCATTGACTGCTATCTTGATGCCGCTGATTTCTATTGTAGGGGTAGCTACCCTGGCCTCGGCTGTTGCAAGGCCTGTTGCCTGCACGATTACGGCACCAGGAGTTGTAATGGTCCCATTGCCTTTAATAGCAGCTTCAGCATTAATACCAACCGACGCCAGGGCAATGTTGGTTTCAATCTCCAGCCCGCTGATGGCTCCCTCGCTGGGCTGTGCGGTCCTGGCTTCGGCTGAGGCTTCATAGGTATTGGTAACGAAAAGCCTATCCACATTTAGCGAAGCTCCGCTGGTATCTACATAAGCCTGGTAATCACCGTTGGCATATGCATATAGAACTGATACCCCGATGGAGACATAGCCCGCTGAAATTGCTCCTTGTGAAATATCCGCAACAGCTCTGCTGCTGCCGGCGGCTGTAACCGCCAGGTCTTCTGCCTGTGTAATGCTGGCACCGGCAACATATGCATAGTTGACAGCTTCAGCAGTCGCTATAACTGAATTTGCAGTACCGCCGTAGAGACTTACATCCAGCCCATTTGCCGAACTGCCCAGTATAGCTCTGGCTCCAGGCTCGGAAGCGTTATTCAGGGTGGATATAACTGTAACATCTCCGGCATTGGTAATCCTGACATCTTCAATATAAGCCTTCTGTAC
>LFSQ01000100.1 GCA_001512785.1 Syntrophomonas sp. DTU019 | reverse complement strand
TCTTTTTTCAGGTAGGAGTACCAGTACAGTGAACCCACCATTATGGAACCGCCTACGATGTTGCCCAGGGTCACCGGAATCAGGTTGTTGACTATAAACCGTTGCCAGGTGAACACTTGTTCAACTGCGGCCTTGAAAACCTCAGGGTTGGCCGCCCCTGCTGCGGCAACGTCTACGATAGCCGGGATCTTGGCTACAACCAGGCCCATGGGGATGAAGAACATGTTGGCTACGCTGTGCTCAAACCCGCTGGCTACGAAGGCCATGATGGGGAAGAATATACCGAAAATCTTACCTACCACGTCTTTGCTGGCCAGAGCCAACCATACCGCCATACATACCAGCCAGTTACAGAGGATCCCCCGGAAGAATGCAGCGCTCCAGGTCAACTCCAGTTTGCCTTTGGCTATATTCAGGGCTTTAGCTCCTACCGCCCCGTTAAACAGCCCTACGGCTTGTGAGCCATCCGCGCCTACCCCGTAGAAACCGCCGGCTACGATGTATACCAACAACAACGAACCAACGAAGTTGGCCACCCAGACTATGACCCAGTTCTTAAACAGGTCTCCCCAGCTGCAGGAGCCGTTCATGGCACCGATCATCATGAACATGTTGTTGCCGGTGAACAGTTCGGCTCCGCCGATGACCACCATCATCAAACCGGTGCTGAACACGGCACCAAATAGAAACTGGCCTATGCCGTTGCCCAGGAATTTGGGTATGTCGTTGCCGACCACAGTTGCTAGGTTGGCACCGAAGCCGATGTAAGCCCCGGCCAGGATACCGAGGATAAACAGCTTGCCAAATGACAGCTTGGCCTTGCCGGCGCTGACGTTGCAGGCATTGCCTGCTACTTCTGCAGGTGCGAAACAATTCATGTGCAAATTTCCCCTTCCTTTTTTGTGTCGCTCTCGTGAAGCGCTAGCATATAATCCCAAAATGTTTTTCCAGTCTATTATGTCTTTTTAAGCTGACTGGATTTTCTCTATTCTAGCGGCTGAAACCTTGTATTCCGGAATCTTTGCCACCGGGTCAAGGAATTCGGAACCGGTCAGCCAGTTGGCCGCTGCCTCAGCGAAATGGAAGGTCATAAACACAACCTGTGGTGCAACCATTTCAGTTATTTTCGCTTTAACTTCCAGGTGGCCGCGACGAGTTGCGACCTTGACCAACTCCCCGTCTTGAATGCCTTTGGCCCTGGCCAGTTCTGGATTGATCTCCAATTCGGCTTCAGGTATATGGGCATCTAAAGCTGAAGCGCGACGCGTCATGGTCCCGGTATGATAATGGAACAGGCTGCGCCCGGTAGTAAGAATCAAAGGATATTCATCATCAGGCGTCTCACCGGGAGGAATATAGTCGATGGCGCTAAATGCCCCTTTGCCTCTGGTGAAATTCCCATCTTTGTGCAAGAAAGGTGTGCCTGGATGCTCCTCGGTAGGGCAAGGCCACTGTATACCGCCCCGTTCCAGTCGGGCGTAGGTGATACCCGCATAGGATGGGGTAAGGGCGCGCATCTCTTCGAAAATCTCTTCAGCGCTGTTATAGCTCATGGGATAACCCATGCGAGTAGCGAGATCACAGATAATCTCCCAATCAGCACGGGCTTGACCCGGAGGGGTAACCGCCTTGCGTACGCGCTGCACCCGACGTTCGGTGTTGCTGAAGGTACCGTCTTTTTCGGCAAAGCAGGCACCGGGCAATACCACATCGGCATACTTGGCGGTTTCACTCAGGAATATGTCTTGAACCACCAGGAAGTCCAGGTTTTCCAGAGCTTCTTCCACATGCTGAAGATCGGGATCACTCATCATGGGGTTTTCACCGATGACGTACAAGGCCTTCATTTCACCATGGTGAGCCTTGTTGATGACTTCGGTAAGCACCAGGCCATTTTCAGCCGGTAATGATACTCCCCAGGCTTTTTCGAACTTGGCCCGCACCGCTTCATTGGTGACAGCCTGATAAGCTGTATATACCACCGGGAGAGCGCCCATGTCACATGCACCCTGAACGTTGTTCTGCCCGCGCAAGGGGTCAACGCCGGTGCCGGGGCGGCCGATGTTGCCTGTGAGCATGGCCAGGTTGCAGACCGATTTGACATTGTCAGTACCGGTGCGATGCTGGGTCAGACCCATAGCATAGCAGATCACGGCATTGCCGCTCTGCGCATACAGCCGGGCTGCGGCGCGAATGTCTTCTGCCGGTACCCCGGTAATAGGTTCTGCATACTCAGGGCTGTATTTCTGTACCACTGCCGCCATGGCTTCATAGCCCTCGGTGTGTTCGGCTATAAATGCCTCATCTGCCAGTCCTTCGCTGATGATGACATTCATCATGGCATTGACCAAGGCCACATCAGAGCCGGGTAAATGCGGCATATAGACGTCAGCGATTTCAGCCAGATCGGTGCGGCGTGGATCGGCAACGATAAGCTTGGCTCCGTTATAGAGCTTATTCTGTTTGATTTTCATCCCGATGACAGGATGGTTTTCAGTGGTATTGGATCCAATAACGAAAATACAGTTAGCGTCCTTTTCCAGTTCACCAATGGAATTGGTCATGGCTCCGCTTCCGAATGCTGCCCCCAGACCGGCGACAGTAACAGAGTGTCAGAGACGGGCGCAATGGTCTACGTTATTGGTCCCTAAGACCGCCCGGGTAAATTTTTGGGCCAGGTAGTTCTCCTCATTGGTAATCCGAGCAGAACTGAACACCGCTATGGAATCCGGGCCGTATTGACTCTTGATGTCACCCAGACGCCTGGCTATCAAGTCAAGGGCTTCATCCCAGCTCGCTTCTCTGAACTCACCATTTTCCCTGATAAGCGGTGTAGTCAGACGATCATCGGAGTGGATGAAATCCCAGCCAAACCGGCCTTTAACACATAGAGCGCCTTTATTGACCGGACTGCCTTCCAAAGTGCGATTGGAGGTAACCCCGACAACCCTGTCGTCCTTTACATTTAATTCCAGGGTACAGCCGGTTCCGCAGTAGGTGCAGGTTGTGAGCACTTTGTCAACTTCGTATGCTCTGCCTTTTCCGGCGCTTACCTTGCTGGTCAAGGCCCCTACCGGGCAAACCATTACACATTGTCCGCAGAACACGCAGGGGGAATCAGCCAAATGGCCGTCAAAGGCTGTTGCAATCTTGGCATTATGGCCGCGATTTTTCACGTTAATAGCCCTGGCTACGGTAATCTCTTCACAAGCCCGGACACAACGAGTGCACATAATGCATTTGTTATAATCCCTTTCCAGGAATGGGTTGGGGTCATCGATAGGATATACATGCCGTCCACCATCTGTAAAACGGGTCTCTTTTATGCCGTATTGATAACAATAGTCTTGAAACTTGCAGTCACCGTTCTTTTCACATACCTGACAGTTGAATTCATGCCTGGCTGCCAGGAGTTCAAGAATGACCTTGCGGGCTTCAATTATAGCCGGGCTATCGGTTTCCACCACCATGCCGTTTTCAGCCGGGGTTACACAGGAGGCCACAAATAAGGGACGTCCCTTGACTTCTACCAGGCACATCCGGCAAGAGCCTGCCAGCCGTAGGTCAGGGTCGTAGCATAGTGTGGGAACTGGTATGCCAGCAGCCTCGCAAGCATCCAAAATAGTGCTGCCACGAGGAGTCTGTATCTCTCTGCCATTTATGGTCAGAGTAATCATGGCTTTCCCTCCTTTCACTTAGATTTGCAGTTTGGCTTGATATTCTGCCTTAAAATGTTCCATGGTGGTTATGATCGGGCTTGGCGCTGCTTGTCCCAAGCCGCATAGACACGCTTTGGTCATCACCCGGGATAACAAGGCCAGTTTATCCAAATCTGCCGGGGTCGCCTGGCCCTGGTTAATCTTCTTCATGATTTCATAAGAGCGGAAGGTTCCTTCCCTGCAGGGATTGCACTTGCCGCAGGATTCATGCTCAAAGAATTTGGCAATGCGAGTAACGACATCTACGATATCACGGGTTTCGTCCATGACCAAAACAGCGCCGGTACCCAGAGTAGCTCCGATGTTCCGCATGGAATCGGCATCAATGGGTGTATCCAGCAATGATTCGGGTATAAAGCCACCGGAAGTTCCACCGATCTGTACCGCTTTGAATTTCTTGCCCCCGCGAATTCCTCCGCCAAATTCGTAAATAACCTCGCGGATGGTGGTATTGGTTGGAACCTCAATGGCGATGCGATTCACCACATCACCGGTTAAGGTCAGGACCTTGGTCCCCGGATAGCTTGGCGAACCAATGGAAGCATACCATTCTGCACCATTCATAACTATATCAGGCAGGTTGGCAAAGGTTTCAACATTGTTCACCACGGTGGGTTTGGCCCACAAACCTGAAACTCCCGGGAATGGGGGCTTAAAGCGCGGCTCCCCGCGGTGGCCTTCGATCGACTCGATAAGTGCGGTTTCCTCACCGCATACATAAGCACCGGCACCCATACGAACCTCAATATCAAAGTCCCCCAGGACCCCGCTGCTTTTTGCTTGTGCGATGGCGCGGCGCAGCAAGTCGGCCACATAGGGATATTC
>LFSQ01000036.1 GCA_001512785.1 Syntrophomonas sp. DTU019 | reverse complement strand
TGTCGGGAGCGCTGCAAAAACCACTTTGCAAAAACAGGGAAATTGTTCTTGCAAAAAACATAGCCGCTCCGCTCGAAAACCTGAATATCTCATCAATAGCATTATCCGAGAAAATATCATGTTCAGCGCCTGCATAAGCCAGGTGCCGTTTTACATATTCCCCGACCTGGGAACGGTCCAGATACGATAGCTTGCACTGCAAATCGATGCGTTGCCTGATAGCGGCATAGGACTGCAGTTTGAGCCTATCCCAGAGTTCATTTTGCCCTACTAAAATCAAAGCCATTGGGCTTTTGGCATCCATTTTGAAATTCAACAAAAACCTGACTTCTTCCAGCATCTCTTTATCCAATAGATGGGCTTCATCTACGATAACAACGGGCTGCAGATGATGAATACCCCGCATTAGTTCAATCTCTTTATGCAGCTGACGTTTAGCGTCTCCCCGATAAAATTTGGCCTCACTGCCTAACTGCTCTAATAGCCCTTTGTAAAAATGCCGCGGTGTTAACTTGGAATCAGCCAAATACATCACCATGAACCGGGATGAATCCAGGGTTTCTTTGAAACGTCGGATGGCGGTGGTTTTACCGGTTCCGCAATCCCCGGTTAAAACCATAAACATTTGGCGTTGTGCGGTGTATTCAAGCCTCCCTAAAATCTCTTCCAGCATATGTGATTGATACAACTGATCAGTGGGTATGTCCCTGCAAAAGGGAGTCCTTTCAAGTCCATAGAAGCTTTCAAACATGCCTTTCGCCCCCCTTGCTTACTGACCGGTAGGAGACAGCAGGGGGGTGACTCTCTTTGCGCTCCTGGTTCTTTTTAGCCGTTGCAGATAGCAGCCGTGATGATTGGGCAGGCTCTATCTGCATATATTCTGGTAGTTTGGGCCTCTTTCCGCTTTGCTCTCCAATCATTAATTGCCGGGCTTTAAAAGGCTCGTGTCCTTCATACTCGATAGTAAGTTCACTAATATCGTTTGGTTCGAAGATGACATCTACCTTCCTTCCAATGAAGGTCAGGCCTACCTCGTATTTTCGTCCTTCAAAGCTGATGCACCCTGCTTTGTCTACCTTTCTTTCCTCACAGTGCAGAAAAGCACTGGCCAATATTTCAGGGTCAATATATCTTAAGGTCTTTCGGTTACTTTGGTAGGCCACTGCTGGACTAAGGTTGCCCTCTATTCCAGAATGGGGCTTGTGCTGATAACATTCCTCTAACCAGACTGCAAACAGTTGGTTTAATCTCTCCAGGGTTTGCGGTTTTTCTAAACCCGCCTCTGCTAAAAATGAGTCTACTACCCGGTTAAACCGTTCTACTTTGCCGGTGGCCTCTGGAGAATAGGGCTTGGCATAGAGTAACTGGATTCCCATTTTGGCACAGGCTCGAATCATCCATTTATTGCGGTACTGACCACCGTTATCAAAATACACTTTTTCAGGAACGCCGTATTTTAGAATGGCTTTCTTGAAACAATCTTCTACTATGATCTGGTCCAATACCGGGTAGAATTCTCCGTGCAGGATGAACCGGGTGGTATCATCTACAAAGCTAACCAGGTAGACTTGTTTCTTCTTTCCCTCCTTGCCAATGGGCAGGTAAGGACCATACTTAATATCGGAATGCCACAGCTGGTTGCGATACTTCATCTGATAACGTCTGGTAGCTACACCGGTATCGGCATACATGCGCATATGCCTGCTGCTGTAACCCCTCTGGGCTAACTTCTCCTGCAGGGTGCTGCGCTTAATCTGTCCCGGCTGAACTAAGCCTTCCCACTCTAAAATCTGAATGATCTGGCTGATGCTACGACTGGGTACCTGCCGGCGCAGTAAGATAGCTTGCTCCAGGATATCGATGGGAAACGCTTCTTCGCTACTCCGTTTGCCTCTCCCTTTGGGCTTTAGCCCATTAAAGCCTTGCGCCTTGTACAGCTCCACATACCTGCGCAAGGTGCGCTCGGATATGCCTGTTTGTTCGCATATCCGGGTTTTGATTACTCTGGCTTGTCCAGCATCCAGACCTTCAGTAAGGAGTGGGGCAAGCATTTGCAGCCTTAAAGCCGCAATCTCTTCTGCTCTCTTTTCGTCTCTCAATGCGTAAGCCTCCTATCTCAAGCTTTAGCATTGAGTTTAGCGTTACACTTTTATGGACAAAACGCATAACGGGTATGTGGCCATAAATTAAAATTGGCTATGGGTTTGACAACTCTGGCCAGCCATTTGGGGGCATCACCCACATACTGCCAGATCCTTTGGAGCTTGGACTTAGGAAGACCGGATAAACCTTCCACAGTTTGCTTGTGGTCATAGCGAACAATTATCGATACCAGGCACCCGTGCAAATAATCGGCCATCTCGAAAAACCAACTCTGCCACCGCTTAAGGGTCGATTCATCAGCGGTTACACTCGCCTCTGGCTCTCCATTTATGACGGCTTCTATGCTTTCTCTGACATGGCGTTTGTATGGAACCAGCATATCTGGAAGTTCGTGATGAATCCGCTTACACTCAACGCATCTTAACCTGCGAATGCTGAGGATCACCTTCTCACCCAGACTATCGATACAGCTTCTTTTACGTCTGCTTATCGCTTTTAGAATTCCACTGCAACAAGGGCAAGCAATCTGCTCCAAGCTCCTAACAAAAAACACCCGTTAAAGGGTTTTCTATCAGTTCATATTTTGATACAATGACCATACTTGTGGTGTGGACGTCTCTGGTGCTTCTGTTGGTCGCTTAAGCACATTTAAACAGAGACGTCTTTCCTTTCCTAAGATATGGCCATTATATCCGGCAATTCTCGGTCAGGCAATCCCGTCAGCTTTCGGACATTCTAGGTTGGCAGAAACACCGTTATACCCTCTTTAAGTGTGATTTTGGGGATATTCTTCTTGCTCTCTATGTTACCTATAATAAACGAATTAAATCCTGTTAGCTGTTTACCAATGTCCATTCTCCATGGGGGAAATATGGGCATTCCATAGCATTCATATTTACTATAGAATTACCAATAGCAATACTATTAAGAGGGTAACCACAACTGGGACAGAATGAAGCTTTATCACTAACACCATTTTTGCACTCAGGGCAATTAATAATTGTCATATTAATCCCTCCTAAGATAGTCACAAGTAAGACTTTTCATGACCATCAGGTTCTATTCAGCCTAGAACAACACTTTCCCTTTTAACTCAGTCTCCCATTCAAATATCAAATGATTCTTTGCCAATCTATACATTCCCTGTAAATATGCTCTTCTTTCTTTTTCATTTCTTCCAGTCTGCATCATTAGAGTTTCTCTAAGGGGATGATGACTGTCTATCAGGAACTCATTCCTTTTATGAAGTCTGTTAAGGTACTTCAGGCTCGGTACTCTGGCAAATTTGCCATTCTCCCCCCCTATTACAGGAATTGCAGGATAGAACGAGATTCCAGACTCCATGGATATTTAAGTCTCTTTGTAATGAGGTTTCAAGAATATACGGAAAGAAGTGATCTACATCGGCTAGATTATCGTCTGATGGTTCAATGCTGATATCATCGAAACAATAGAAGCATTTGCCCTTTTGGTATCCATCAAGAGCATATCTTGAAGAGGTTACATCAAAGAGAAGTTATTCTCTAATATTTTCTCAATAGGTTTACAAAAAGGACATTTCATAGTGGTTACCTCGTTATTCTAATGCACTTATATTGGGATCATTATAGCACTTTTTTACATCTTCAGGCAGTATATACCAGGAAATGGAATGAATATAACTGGGGAAGTGTCTGTTCAATTGTACAATTGTATACAAAAGGTATTAAAAATTGTCGCGCAAATGTATAAATCCCTCTCAACTAATACCAACTACCACAGAAGCTTGAATCTTAATCCGCCTTAAAGCCAAATGATTAACTATGTGGTTTTAGGAATATTTACATAGCCAATATTTGGACCCGTATTTTGTTAAAAATCGCGGATTTTCATGCAGGATTCTGAAAATAAAACGAGAATTCATAATCAAAATAACAGAATATCTTTCTCCGAGCTGTTTTGCCTAAAACATCATCTGGTTATGGCGAACAGCCGATGGGTTAGCCGGGAAACGGGCTGGCCTCCCCTGCTTGGAAAGGAGAGCAAGATAAAAAGGGCTTAAAACCCTTTATAATCTCCTGGCATGGCCAGGATTTTTTTGATATATTACGACAAAACTAATTCGCTGGAAACATCCTCAACCCTCCTTAAGATTCCAGCGACGGGATACATAGCCAGAGGGGGATCCGCTGGGGCTTTAGCCCCGCCCCGGCAGCCCCTTCAGGAAATCGGCCCGGGAGTTGGTGATAACGCTTTACTTATACCAGCAAGCCGCGGTGTATTTATTTGACTGCCGCATATAATTTATCAAAACCTTTTCAAACCCGTAGTCGTAGAAATCACTTTACTGGTTAATCACAGACACAAACTGGAGGCATTTAGATGAGGTTGTACATCGCCATCGACGATACCGATAATTTGGAGAGCAGGGGCACCGGCAAACTGGCCGCTATGCTGATTGACGAACTGCACCGCAATCAATGGGGTATGGCTCACCCTATTACCCGACATCAATTATATGTTCATCCAGACATTGCTTATACATCGCATAATAGTGCGATGTGTTTTGGGTTCGACACACGAGCCCACCTCTTGCAGAGTATTATTGAGCTGGGGTCGGAATTCCTGGCCCGGGAAAGCGCGCCTGGTTCGGATCCCGGACTGTGTGTGGCTGCCGTTCCCGAGATGGCCCATGTCGATGAGGTCATAGCTTTCGGGTTTAAGGCCAAAGAAGAAGTGCTCAGCAAAGAACAAGCTTATAAACTGGCGGAAAAAGCCAATATTCACCTATCGGAACACGGAGGCAAGGGCATCGGCGTGATTGGCGCCCTGGCCGGGGTGGGGCTTAGAATGAGCGGCAACGATGGTCGCTTTCGGGGCAAGATCGAAATCGAACCAGCCTGGACAGCTATCACTGTAGCCAGTCTTATAGAGCGCACCCATGTGGATGAAGTCCATACCACCTCAGGACTGCGCCTGCCTGATAACGAGTTGATCCTTTTAGGGGAGACGGTAAAACCGGTACTGTTAAACGGGCGCTGCATACAGCTGGTATATCCCACCGGCAAAACAGAACCCGGGCGGCCCAGATGGCAGACCTGCACTAAAACCTATATCAAAATGTTTTAGATAATAAAAAATTAATCAAACCCTAATATATGTTTAAAGGCAGAGCGGGGATAACATAATCCGGGTCGATTTGAGCCAGATTGTTTGGTTATCCCTAATTTTATTCCCCACTTTTTCGTACAAATACTTGTAGTTGCTGGTATAATTTTCTAAAAAGGTTATATAGCATCTGGAGGATAAAGTGACGGAAACATTCACTGAAAAAATATTCAAATATATTTTGCCTTTTGGAAATAGCAATTCATATTGTTTGTTAGGTATGTGATATAGTAACAAACAATAATCTTTAGGAGGAAACAATGTCCATTGCATTGGCCATATTAAGTGTTATTGGAGGAATAGTGTCTTTGATAACGTAAAAGTTGACCACTTAAGTTGAAAATGATAACGAAAAAATTAACCACCCCAACCAACCTTTCCTGTAAGCTATGAGTTGTGCAAACACCAAAGCTGCAGGAGGAAAAGGAATGATTGGGATGGCTACCAAAGAGTATATCAGGAAAATGCATTTTGTTGAAGGAGCATCCATACGTTGGATAGCTAAGCAAACCGGGCATTCTAGGCAATACATACGTAAAGTCATTTCTGAAGAAGTGCCCACTATACCCAAATACAAACTAACAAAGAAAAAAGAAAAGCCAGTCATGGGGCCATACCTGGATATCATCTCAAGCTGGCTGCAGGAAGATGGCAACCGGCCGAAGAAGCAGCGGCACACTGCCGCCAGGATATATGAACGTCTGTGTGAAGAATATGGATTTAGCGGCAGTGAATCAACCGTTAGGCGCTGTGTTAGGGAAATTAAAAAGCAATTAGGGTGCGATAAGCGGGAATTATTCATTCCCTTGGAATTTGAACTAGGGAGTCATGCCCAGGTGGACTGGGGTGAAGCAGAGGTAATCTTGCAGGGTAAAAGCCAGAAGGTTTATCTTTTTGTGATGAAGCTATCAGGTAGCAGAGACTCATTCATGACTACCTTTTCCTCAGCCCGGCAGGAGGCATTTTTTGAAGGTCACAAGCAGGCTTTCGAATACTTCGGAGGAATCCCTAATACTATCGTATACGACAATCTGAAAACTGCTGTAGCGCGAGTACTACAGGGAAAGGATCGTAAAGAACAGGATGCCTTTATGGCCTTCAAAGCCCATTACCTTTTCGAGGCCGAATTTTGCAATGTTGGGAGGGGAAATGAAAAAGGCCAGGTCGAAAACGAGGTAGGCTATCTGAGACGAAACATCCTGGTCCCTGTTCCCGAGGTAGCTTCCCTCGAAGAACTAAACCAGTTGATACTCATGAAGCTCTCAAAGTTCCGTCAGACAAGAATAGTACCTCATACAAAAAAGACCATTGCGGAGGTGTTTCAAGAGGAAAAACAATTGTTGCTGCCCTTGCCCCGGTATCCCTTTGACTGTTGTGTAATGGTGCCTGCCAAAAGCTCTAAGGAAAGCACGGTGCGTTTTGACAACAACCGTTATTCAGTTCCCAGTCGTTATGCCCGGTGCAGGGTATATATCAAAGGCTATGTAAATGAAGTCAACATCTTCTACGAAGATCAGTTGATAGCAATTCATCCCCGTTGTTACGAGCGTGGCCAGGACATACTCGACCTAAGTCACTATCTTGATGTACTGGAGCACAAGCCATACGCCCTAAACCACGCCAAGGCTTTTAAAGAGGCGGGCTTGCCGGAGATATACCACCAGTACCTTGCTATACTCAGACAAAAGAACGATAAAGCCAACCTTGAGTTTGTAAAAATACTAAAACTTAGAGTTAAACATGGGCCGGAGGTGATTGATGAAATTTTACAAATGGCCATGGACTGTTCCGTTTATCACTATGATGGCATTAAAGCCCTGTTCGACAGCTTTGCTGTGGCAGAATACTCGCCCTGTAGCATGAGCGGGGAACGGGTAAAGGACATACCTGAATTTAGCGTCAAACCGCCCAATCTTAGTTGCTTTGACCAACTTTTAAAGGGAGGTGCAGCATAGTAGACATCGAGGCAAGGCTCAAGGAATATATTAAGACTTTAAAACTACCTACTGTTGGCCAGAACTATCAAGAAATGGCTCGGCAAGCGGAAAGTGAACGCTTAAGCTATGAGGAATTCCTTTTTAATCTTTTGGAACGAGAGGTGATGAAACGGGAAGAAAACCAGGTAAAAAGGTTAATCAACCAAGCCAGGTTCCCTTTGAAAAAGACCCTGGACACCTTTAATTTCACGCAAATACCAGGCCTTAACCAAACCAAAGTACTAACTCTTTCCCGGGGTCAGTTCATTAAGGATAAGGAAAATGTTATCCTGGCTGGTAACTCAGGTACCGGTAAAACCCACTTGGCAATAGCCCTGGGAATCTGTGCCTGCCAGTTGCGCTACAAGGTTGGATTTTACACAGCCGCCGGATTGGTGAATGAGTTGGCTGAAATGGAGAGCGAGAAAAGGCTACTAAAATACCAGAAACAATGGTTGCGCTATGATTTAGTCATCGTTGATGAGCTTGGCTATATCCCGTTTAACCGCCGTTCAGCAGAACTGCTGTTTCAGTTCTTTTCTAGCCGTTATGAAAGAGGCAGTATGATCATTACCACCAACCTTGAATTCTCCGAGTGGAATCAGGTTTTCGGTGATGAAAAGATGACTGCGGCTCTTTTAGATCGGATTACCCATAACGCCCACATCCTGATTACCAACGGCGAGAGTTTCCGGCTCAAGCAGACCATGAAGAGGCAGCGTCAGTCACGACCCGCCTAACTATTTTTTACCCTGGGTGGTCAACTTTTTCATGAGCGCGGTGGTAAACTTTTTAATTGACAAAGACAGAATAGCAGCCTTTATAGGGCTTTTTTATATTTCTGCTCTGTTAAATAACATTTTTATACTGAATCCACTCTTTTTGCTCTACTTAGGAGGAATAATCCTTTACACAACAAAACATTTTGCTTCGCAAAGACATTTAGAAGGCCGTTGGTCATTGAAGATCGATAAGGTAATTACCAACCTTATTATTGGCCTTGGCATCCTTGCTGCAGGTGCAAGGCCTATGCTAGCAGTAGGTTATAAGGGATTTAAAGTTCTAATTCTAATTATTTTTGTATATTCTGTTTTAGTAGGCCTTTATAAGGAAAACATCAGTGAGAGCAAACATCCCCCACGGGGATTAATGAATTAAACACACAAATAGACCAGTATAAATTAACCTGCGATTTTTCGCAGGTTTTTTCGCGCCATAATGGTCTCAAAAATCCTTAATTTTATTCCCTACTTTTTGATCCAGGAGCTTCATGGCCTGCATGAATAAAAAGCCAGACGGCACCATCTCAAGAGGCTTAAACCCAAGCTTACTAGCTTAGTCACCTGCATGATCATAAAGCGAGCCTTTGCGGATAGAATTGTATCCGGCCAGTCTTTGCAACGGTAACATTTGCTCACCGTATTGAATAATCTATCACAAGATTAGTTCTATATCAGAGAGGTTGATTACTATAATGATTATTTATGAAGATCCTTTGGATTCACTTCTAGTGCGCTACCGGTACAGAAAGAGAAGGCCGCTCAGGCGCAATAGGTATGTTGGCAGCATTGCCGATGATAACCCTGCTGATTCCCTTACCGGAATGAACAATGCCTCAAAAGAAGTTGGCCAGCCCAATTTATCCAGTCTGGATGCCTGGGGTTATGTATTTCATGTAAGCAGCCAGAGTATAGCGGTTGGGGCTCCGCTCAACTTCAGCAACAACGGTCCTCTGATGGGCATTAACCATGAACCCGGTACCTCCAACATACAAGTAGCTGCGGCGGGTACCTACAGTATTTCTTTTGGGATTTATACTGCGCAAAACAACCCTCAGGATTGGGCGGTAGTAGTTAATGGCATGGTCAGGTCGCGATTCAACAGTGCCGGTCAGACCATACACGGCACTACCCTATTAACCCTGAATGCCAATGACGGGGTGACCATACGTAATGTCAACACCCTCCCCAGTCCCGCCACACTGAGGCAAGGCCCTTTTACAACCGCATATGTGCTAATAATGAAAGTCGATTAGAATAAACCCGGATCAGCTCTATACATCATAATATAAAACAGGGCTGCTGCTGCAGCCCTGTTTTATTTAAAGACATGTTTGACTAAAGCTTTTTGCCTTCAGGAGAGTTGGGGAAGAACAGGGGCTCACCGTACTTGTCTTTGCCGAAATCCTTGACGATCTGCTGATCCTCGGCAGAAACCAGCCAGTCTATGAATTTCCTGGCCCCTTCCACATTGATATTGGGAAATTTGCTTCAACACTCCTCTCCCATTCCAAACTGGTCAATGCTGATGCCGTCCTTGACGGCTTTTTGTCCCACAATCTCCCCATCTTCCATGTAATAGATGATATCGGTCAGATCAGTCGCTTCCCTGATATGATGGGTCACCATCACCGTGGTTATTTGCTGTTCTCTCAAGAGCCTGCCGATATCCTGCTTAAACTCGTCGCGGGTTGCTTTGTCCAGATTGCTGAAAGGCTCATCCAGGAAGATTACCTGCGGCTGCAGTACCAGCGCCTGGGCTATGGCCACTCGCTGGGCTTCACCGCCGGAAAGCGATCTGGCCCGCTGCCTGGCCAGGTGGGCAATACCCAGTTTTTCAAGCCAGGGCTTAACCCGCTTCTCTCGCTCTTTGCGGCTCACATGCCGGAACTTGAGGCCCAGCTCAACGTTTTCCGTAACGCTCAAATCGAGCATCATGGGTTTTTGGAACACCATAGCCATTTTGCGCCGCAGCTCTAACAAGTCGTGATTTTCGGCCTTCTTTCCAAACCAGGTGATAGTACCGCTGGTTGGCGGCTGCAAAGCAGCCATGATCAGCATCAGACTGGTTTTACCAGCCCCGTTGGGTCCCATCAGGCTGACCGACTGCCCGTTTTCCACCGCAAAATACGGGATATTCAATATAGTACGGCCACCCAAAACCAGAGTCATGTTCTGTATTTCGATCGCTTTATCCATGGTTGTTTCTCCATTGCTGAAGTGTGGTTAATAATACGATAACACCGTAGGCCAATGCCAGCAGAATAACGCTCAAGGCGATGGCCACATCGAAATTGCCTTTGTTGACCTCCATAACCGTAGCGGTTGTCAATACTCTGGTCTGGCCTTTTATGTTGCCGCCCACCATCATGGAGGCGCCAACCTCGGACACCACCCCGCCAAAGCCGGCCATCACCGCCGCCAATAATCCAAGCTTGGCCTCTTTAACCAGGCTCCATACCAGCTGCGCGCGATTAGCCCCCAGGGCCAATAACTGCATACGCAGGCGGGGACTGATCTGCTGGATGGCAGCCAGGGTGAAGCTGGTGACGATCGGTGAGGCAATCACCGCCTGGGCGATGATTATGGCCAGAGGTGTGTAGATAATATTCAATTCCCCGAAGGGGCCAGACCGCCAGAGGAATATGCTGACCCATAAGCCAACCACTACTGGCGGCAGGCCCATCCCGAAATTGGACAGACTGACAAGGAAATTGCGGCCAGGGAACCTGCTCAAGGCCAGGGTTGCACCCAGGGGTACGCCTATTAAGACGCTTACCAGGGTGGCTGTCCCTGAAACCTTGAGGGTCAGCCAGGTAACCTCCAACACTTCAGGATCCAACATAATCAACAGGTGAAATGCTTTTACCAGACCATCCCATATCAGTTCCACATGGCTCACTCCAAGCTATACAAATTAATCTTACTTGCCCAGGTCTTCCTCATTTTTGCCTGCATCAGCAATGAAAAGGGGCTCACCAAATTCTGCAACCTTGAATTCTGAGATCATCTTCTGTGTATCAGGCGCTACCATGAATTCCACAAATGCCTTGGCTCCATCAGCATTTACCTTGGGGAATTTTTCCGGATTGACCTGCGCGACATGATAAATATTGAGCAGGGCTTTCTCGCCTTCTACCAGTATTACCAGGCTGAGGTTTTTCTTCTGCGCCAGGTAGGTGGCCCGGTCGGTCAGGGTGTAAGCGCTCTTTTGCTGGGCAACGGTAAGGGTTTGTCCCATACCCTGACCGGTTTCCTGATACTTGTCGCTAACTACAGGGGTAATCCCGGCAGCTTTCCACAGATTTTTTTCCATGGTGTGGGTTCCGGAATTATCACCCCGGGAAATAAACAGAGCGCCTTTTTCATGGATTTTCTTTAAGGCTTCGGCAGCGGTTGCAGTTCCTTTAATCCCCGCTGGATCGTTTTCAGGTCCGACAATAATAAAATCATTATGCATTACCAGCTGGTAATTGGTGACTACACCGCTTTCAACCATCGGTATTTCCTGCGAAGGGGCATGGGTCAGCAAAACATCGGCTTCGCCCTTCTGGCCCATGGCCAATGCTGCCCCGGTTCCGACGGCAATGGTCTTGACAACGTAACCGGTTTGCTTTTCAAACTCGGGGATCAGGACATCCAGCAAGCCGCTGTCCTGAGTACTGGTGGTGGTAGCTAAAATGACATCCTTGGTCTCAACAGCAGGTGGCTCAGCTTGCTGTGGTTGCTCTTGCTGTGCTGGCTGCTGAGCGCATCCGGCGATACTGAGTAGAAATACCAACAGGAGTGTAATTGGCAATAGCCTCTTTTTCAAAAACATTATAGTCCCTCCTTTGTGTTGTATTATTAACAAACCATTACTGACCTCCATGCGCATTTACTTACAGGCCGAACCCTAATTGCAGCAGGTTCGCCCCTGGGATCGAATCACATCACCCTCCTTTCCAAATGCGGGAAGTGCAGCAGTTTCCCGGTGCACCCATCGTCCTGATCTCTATGCCAGCCATTCGGCTTCAGGCGGGCAGGATCGGAGATAGTTTATTAAAGTATTCCTTTAAAACAGTGCAAAAAGAAAGCCGAACCCGCATTTCAAAGCAGACTCGGTTTTAACTGCATGTTCCATTACTCTCCTTTCCAAATGCGGGAGGCGCAGTAGTTTCCCCTTGCACCCATCGTCCTGACCGCCATACTAATCACTTAGCTTCAGGCGGGCAGGATCGGAGATAGTTTATTAGAGTATTCTTTAAAACCATGCAAAAAGAAAGCCGAACCCGCATTTCAAAGCAGATTCGGTTTTTAACGTCATGTTTCATTTACTCTCCTTTCCAAATGCGGGAGGCGCAGTAGTTTCCTCGTGCACCCATCGTCCTGACCGCCATACTAACATTTAGCTTCAGGCGGGCAGGATCGGAGATAAATATTCAGCTATACTTACATTCGATGAATACTGACTTTCTCCTGCTTTTTTATTTAAATTTTCAACCAAGTTTTCCCGGGCGATGAAGGATAAGCTTATTCACTGCACAATTTTGATAATTCCTGGTATCACCGCTGTCTGGCCTCTTCTAAAAAGATGGTTAATTAACCCAGTATTAGCTTATACTAAATGTAGAACACATGTGCATGAAAGGATGGGGTTTTATGTCTAAAGGGGTAATTTTTGTGCGCGAACGCCGCAAAGTCCAAGTGGGCGAGAAAAAGCCCCGTTTTGCTGTGGTTGGTGTGGCCGGTATGGATTTGAAGCTGCATGCCAGGCATATCCGGCGCATGGAACTGGAGCAAATGGCTGGTGTATTGGGTGCAGAGATAGTTTATTTACAATCCGGCAAGGATGAAGAAGCAGACATTGATGAAGATTAGCCATTATGTTGGGGAAAGGCGGACTGGACTTTGGCACTTATAAGGGAAAGAGACAGCAAAAGGTTGCATATTAAAAGCAAGCTTATGGGCGAGTCTCTGGTCAGTAAGAGTTTTTTGCAGAGTTTGGAGGAAAGGGAGCAGTTCAAAGCCCTGCCCGATGTCAATGTACTCAAGATCGGCGGGCAAAGCGTCACTGATATGGGCGCCAAAGCAGTGGTGCCGGTTCTGGAGGAAATAGTTCAGAACGCCCGTGAACACAAGATCATCATATCCACCGGCGGCGGTACCCGCTCCCGGCATGTATACTCTATTGCCCTGGAATTGGGCATGCCGACCGGGGTTATTGCTAAACTGGGCCAGAGCGTTTCTGAGCAGAATGCCCTGATGATCTCCACCCTGTTGATGCCTCATGGGGGGATCAAGGTCGGGCACGATGACATACCCAAACTGGCGGCCTATTTTTCTCAGGGCTGCATCCCGGTTATTCACGGTATGCCCCCTTACGGGTATTGGGAACACCTCCCTACACAGGGCAGACTGCCCCCCAATCGTACCGATGTAGGGGCTTATTTGCTGGCTGAGGTAATCGGTGCCAGGCAGTGCATATATGTTAAAGACGTTAATGGGCTCTACGAGGACAACCCCAAGCTATACCCCGAGGCCAAATTTATTCCTAAAATCGGAGTCCGTGAACTGCAGGCCATGAACCTGGATGACCTGGTGGTCGAATGGGCGGTTTTGGATATGCTGGCCCGTTCGCGCAGTGTCAAACAGATACAGATCATCAACGGACTCATCCCGGGAAACATAAGCAGGGCTTTAAAAGGCGAGCATGTAGGCACTATCATTTACAACGACCAGGAAAACTGATGGGAAACGGGGACCTGGCAGGTGGACCTGAAGCCTCCACCTGTCAGGTCCCCGCCTGTCAAAGGGACCGATTTTAGAATTCACAAGAGCGTACGGTGCGGGGAAAGGGAATGACATCGCGGATATTGCTGATTCCGGTGAGATACATGATCAGCCGCTCGAAGCCCAGCCCGAAGCCGGCGTGTTTGACCCCTCCGTATTTGCGCAAATCCAGATACCACCACAGCTCCTGCATATTCATATTCAATTCCTGCATGCGCCGGGCCAGAAGCTCTTCGCGCTCTTCCCTCTGGCTGCCGCCGATTAACTCCCCGACCCCCGGTACCAGAAGGTCCATGGCGGCTACGGTTTTACCGTCATCATTCTGGCGCATGTAAAAGGCCTTGATATCTTTGGGGTAATCGGTCACAAACACCGGTTTTTTGAATATTTTTTCGGTAAGATAGCGCTCGTGCTCGGTCTGCAGGTCATTTCCCCAGGCCACCGGGTAATCGAATTCTTGCCCTGACTTGCTCAAGAGCTCCACCGCTTCAGTGTAACTCACACGGGTAAATTCTTGATTTAGCAGGCTTAAAAGGCGTTCTTCCAGCTCTGGGTCGACAAACTGAAAGCAAAAACGCATTTCATCCGGGGCCTTTTCCAAAACATAGCTGATCACATACTTGACCATAGCTTCAGCCAGATGCATGGCATCGTTCAGGTCGGCAAAGGCCATCTCCGGCTCAATCATCCAGAATTCCGCTGCATGTCTGGGGGTGTTGGAGTTCTCCGCCCGGAAGGTAGGACCGAAGGTATATACATCATGAAAGGCTAAAGCGAAGGCCTCTGCTTCCAGCTGTCCGCTCACCGTAAGATTGGTTTTGCGGGCAAAAAAGTCCTGGCTGAAGTCCACCTCTCCGGATTCGGTAAGGGGCGGGTCAAAGGCCGGCAGAGTAGTGACCCTGAACATTTGCCCGGCCCCCTCAGCATCACTGGCGGTAATAATGGGGGTGTGGACATATAGAAAGCCGCGCTGCTGAAAAAACTCATGTATTGCGTAGGCGGCCAGTGAACGGATGCGAAAAACCGCGGCAAACAGATTGGTGCGGGGGCGCAGATGGGCCACTTCGCGCAAAAACTCGCGGGTGTGGCGTTTGGGCTGTATGGGATAGTCTTCCGGGGCCTCGCCTTCCAAAACTACCCCGGAAACCTTTATTTCGAAAGGCTGTTTGGCCTGAGGGGTCAACACCACTGTGCCCCATGCGGTAATAGCCGAACCCACCCTGAGGCGGGCCAGGCGATCGAAATCAGCGCCCAGATCCTTTTCATATACCAGCTGAACGGTGTTGAAATGGGTACCGTCATGCAGGGCAATGAAGCCGAAGTTCTTTTGGCTGCGGTTGCTGCGCACCCATCCGCTGACCTTTACCTCACCACCGGCAAAGCGGTCGCTCTCCCTCATAAGCTGCCTGACCAACACCTTCTCCATAGCCAATCCCCCTAGAAAAATAACTGCAATGGTATTTCCATTTTAACCATTATTATTACTTTATCATATGTATTTAAAACCCGGGCATAATCCGGGCTTCAGGGGCAACCCCGCATTTATTGCTTTAACATTTGCAATTTTAGACCAGGTCAATACTCATTTGGCGGAATGATCCCGGCTCGGTTATGGCTTTAACATAGGTTGTTTTAAACCTAATTTCCCCGGTATCAGTATCCACGCCAGTATGGTTATTGATCTAGCACAGGTAATTTAAAACCCCGGATCATTGTGCCCACAGCAAAACGGCCTGTGCTTACTGACACAGGCCGTTATATCCAATACTTCCTTTAGCAATAACTCAACCATGTTTTCTATTGGGGACCTCTACCAGCTTTCCTTCCCAGGTTCTCAAGACCGCTTTATCATCGTCCAGATGCACGATGTGATTGGGCATAAGCGGCATTTTGCCCAGGCCCCCCGGGGCATTGACTATATAGGTAGGCACTGCCAGACCTGAGGTATGGCCGCGCAGGGAGGCGATTATATCCAGGCCATCCTGTATGCTGGTCTGAAAATGCCTGGTGCCTTTGACATCTTTGGCATGGAAGATGTAATAAGGCCTTACGCGTATCTGCAGCAATTTATGGTTCAACCTCCTCATAATGTAAGGCCGGTCGTTGATACCGCGCAGCAGCACAGCCTGATTGCCCAATACCGCCCCGGCTTCAATCAAGCGGTCACACGCCAGTTTGGCTTCCGGGGTGACCTCCAGGGGGTGATTGAACTGCGTATTTATATATATGGGCGGGTACTTTTTGATGATTTTACACAGCTCCGGAGTAATACGCTGCGGCAAAGTGACCAGGGTTCTGGTGCCCAGGCGAATGATTTCCACATGTTCAGTCTGATACAAGCGGTTTAACAGGTAATCCAGCATGCGGTCGCTCAGCAGTAGGGCATCGCCACCGGTAATCAGCACATCCCGGATCTCATGGTTCTGCTCCACATATTCGATTGCCTGCAGTATGTCATCTTTGCAGGCATGACGGTCCTGTTCACCGATATTGCGCCTTCTCTGGCAGTGACGGCAGTACATGGCGCATTGATTGGTGACATTGATGATCAGCCGGTCTGGATATCTGCGGGTAATACACGGTGCCGGTGAAGTCTGGGTCTCGTTCATCGGATCCAAACTCCCCCCGGGCAGGAGTTCGCGCAGATCAGGCACTGCCTGGCGATAAATCGGGCTGTTTTCATAATCCTCATCCACCAGGCTGAGGTAGTAGGGAGAAATAGCCCAGCGGTAAACCTGGCTTACCCGGTCGATGCGCCTGGTTTCCAGTTCGCTCAAGCCCAAAATCTTCCCCAGTACCCTGCTGTCCCGGATACGGTTCTTAAGCTGCCATTTCCAATCAGACCAATCCTGATCAGTACCCCCGATCACTGCCTGAATCTGTAATCTGCGTCTGGCTACCACGGCTTGTATGGTCTTTTCATCTGGTAATTGTTTTAGAAACTGTTGATAAGGCTGGACAACATCACTGAGCTGGCGGCTTCTCAATAGGGACTGATAACGATCGTTGATTTCCCCTGTTTCTCTCATGCTTACACTCCTTTCTACGGGGTTTCGGCAGGAATGGTCACATTAGAAAAGGGCCGAGACAAAAAAACCAAAGGAAGACCTTTGGTTAGAGGGATAAATATTAACCTCGGGTTCCCTTTCAGCGCTTACGAGGTTAGCTGACGGGTTCGGGAAAAGGGTCGTCCCCTACCGTTACCGGATTCACCCCAAATACTGGTTCCCCCGTTTTCCTATTACAGGAAATTCAGCGCAGGCTTATGTTCATTTAAACTGCCTATAGACTGTTCCTCCCTCAGCCCTACCCAGGGCCTGGTCTTACCCATCTCTACATTATCGTTTGTGCGCTGCCACCCCCGATTGAAATCAGGGGCTCCCCGGTTCATTTGGCCTGCAAGACCATCCCCGTAGGCTCTGCCAGAGCCTGAGGTTTACACTATAGCCTAACAGCTTCTTCCGCTGAGTAGGTCAGTGTGACCGGATCTTGCGCTTTCATCACCGGAATAAATTCCGGGGTTTTCCCGCGCTAATCTAATATAATAATGTTAAACTTAAAATGTGGCAGAATTCCGGCAGAGTGAAGATTTTTACCCTGCGTTCGTTGAACCAATAATTCGATATCCTTAATTTATTTTACCACATCGTCAAGATATGCTTAAATATATAGATGCTCTACAAGGAGAATCCCATGCAGACCATCTTTATTGTGGATGATGAAGAGAATATCCGCCTGCTCATTACCAGATACCTGCAAAACGCGGGTTATCAGGTAGAGGCTTTTGCCAGCATAGAAGAGCTTGCAGAACGCATGAAATCAGGTTATCCTGACATGTTTATACTTGACATCATGCTGCCCGGACAGGATGGCCTGGAATTCTGCCGGCAAATTCGCCAGCACAGCAAAGCACCGGTCATTTTTATCTCGGCGCGCCGGCAGGCCCTGGATCGCATCATTGGCCTGGAGATAGGCGGTGACGATTATCTCCCCAAGCCGTTCAGCCCGCGCGAGCTGGTTGCCCGGGTGCGTTCGGTGTTCCGCCGTACCCTGCCCCACAGCGAGCCATCAGTTTGCAGTGAATGGGGCAATATGAAGCTATTCCCTGCTGATCGCCTGGTTCTGGTGAATGATAAAACCCTGCAGGTAACCACCCGGGAGTTCGATCTGCTGTCATTGTTGATGCAACATCCCCGGCGCACTTTCAACCGTCAGGAACTCCTGGACCGAGTCTGGGGCTACGACTATATGGGCAGCGAGCGAGCGGTAGATGATACCGTCAAACGGCTGCGCAAAAAATTGAGAGCCAGTGGTGCGGATATCACCATAAGAACCATATGGGGGTACGGGTATAGATTAGATGATCAGGCCAAGAAGCATCTCGAGTAAAATCATAATCAGTTATCTGTTGGTGGTTTTTATAACCTTTGCCATGACGGTTTTGGCATTTTACCCGGCACTTTTCGGGGTGCTGGAGAACCGCGCTCAGATCAGCCTGGAAAAACAGGCCTGGGAAATTGCCTTCCTCATGCAAAGCCATCAGTCCGAAGGGCTTCCCGAGGAGACCGCCTTCCCCTCCGGCATACGCCTGTTAGGCCGCCCGGTGGAAAGCCATTACCTGCTGGTAAATCCCGACAACCGTATTACCGGGAGCAGCTATCCCGAGTATTTTCCAGTGGGACATCGCTTATCCGATTTATTCCTGCCTTTGCGCGACCGTGAAATCGTTGACAAAGCCAGGCCCAATACTTACCGTACCGACAACTATATCGCAGTCGAGATACCTATTGGGATCAGTCCGGAAAACAGCGGCACCGTAATAACCTTTATGGCCCTGCAGAGCCTGCGGGACATGTACCTGAATACGCTTTACCTGGTATTCGGCAACCTCCTCATTGCCCTGGTGGCGGCTCTGTTTATCGCTTATTTGCTGATCGGTTATATCGTCAGGCCGCTTAAGAATCTGGAGCTTTACGCTGAAGCTATGGGGAACCGGCAGTTCGATATCAAGCTGGAAACCCGCTCCAATGACGAACTCTCCAACCTGGCGGAGGCGTTTAACCAAATGGCGGATCGCCTAAAAAGCTACGATGAAAGCATACGCCACTTTTTCCAGAATGCCTCGCACGAATTGAAGACCCCTCTGATGAGCATCAACGGTTATGTCGAAGGAATCAGGGACGGGATTTTTGACGGTCCGGCGGTTGACAATGCCCTGGAGATCATTCACAAAGAAAGCCTGCGCATGCGGGACATAGTGGAAAACATGATCGACATCACTATTCTCGACCAGCCCCACAGCAATTATTTCCTGCCCCACCGCCTCAGCTACATTGTGGAAAATGCCCTGGATTCGGTGGGAGGCTACGCTTTGGACCGCAAGGTCGCGATAACTGCGGATATACCGGAAAAGGCCATTGTGGTTGGGGATTGGGATCGCCTGCAGAGCCTTTTCATCAACCTGCTTTCCAATGCCATACGCCATGCTCAAAACAGCGTGACCATAAGATCACAGGCCATTGCTGACACCCAGCAGGTAGAGATAACTGTGCAGGATGACGGCCCTGGCTTCATCAGTGAGGATTTCCACCATGCTTTCGAGTATTTCTATACCCGTACAGAAGGCTCAGGTCTCGGTCTGGCTATTGCCCGCAAAATAGTTGACGAGCATGGGGGAGAGATTTATTTGCAAAATGCCTCGCCTAAAGGCGGAGCGGTGGTAAAAGTTACCCTCCCCAGTGTCAGCGGCGACGCAGATGGCCTGGTATGACGCTCCCCATCTTTAGCAAGTAAAGCGGTTATCACAGGCATCGGCACCCAAACAGCCTGGTATGACACTGCACCAGCAGGGATTAGTCGGCCCGTCAGAGAAAGTATATACAGCTTATCCACTACAGGAGGTTCAATTATGGTCGATCCAGCTAAAGGGCGCCTTACTGCCATCCTTATCCTCGGTTTATCGCTGCTGGCTTTAGGAGCCGCCCTGACTGGACTGCTGCACCCTTCAATCTACTGGCAGGCATTCCCGGAAAGCCTGCTTCCTGGCACTTTTGCGCAGGACCTGGTCTCGGTTCCAGCAGCCCTCATTTTGGCTATGATGGCTTTTCAATTCCTCAAACGCCAGCGCTATAAGGCTTTTATCATCATGTTGGGCTTAAGTGCCTATTTCTTTTATGCCTACGGTTTGTTTACTATCAGCGGCCATTTCAACAGGCTTTATCCCTTGTATTTAATAATCTTTACCCTGTCCATATACAGCCTTATACTGGGGCTGAGCAGCTTTAGGCCGGCTGCGGTATGTCAGACGAACCTGCCCAATGGCATGAGAAAAACCATTGCCGGTTTCCTGATATTGATAATAGCGGTATTCCTGCCCCTGTGGTTATCGATGCTTGCACAAAGTGCAGCCCAGCAGGTGCGCCCTGATGCCTATGCGGTCCTGGTGTTGGATCTAGCCGTGGTTATGCCTGCATTGGGAATAACTGCTTATATGCTGTTGCGGGGCATCCCTTTCGGCAACATTTTAGCCGGGGTAGCCTTGTTAAAATCGCTGACCCTGATCCTTTCCGTAGCCCTGGGCACAGCTGTGGCCCCTTTCTACGGCCTGCCCCTGGACTACCCTATGTTGGGTGTTTATGGATTGGTAGTTTTGTTCAGCCTGGTATTGGGCACCTTTTATATGCTTAATCTGATCAGGAAATTTTGATATGGACCGAAAACTGCTACTGGAAGCACTGGACCACATATTGTCCATAAACGGTTTGGCAATGCTCATATTTGACTGGTGGGAAAAAGCCGGATTGACCATAAAGGCGGGGTAAGCCCAATAGGAGGCCTATCTCCAGGAGCAGATCTTTCTCTCCAGATAATCGATGGATACAAACAGGCAGAATCCTATAAAGCTTAAGACCACAATCCCGGCATACATATCCAGATAATTGACCCTCAGCCAGGAATCCATGATGAAAAACCCCATACCGTACTGAGTGCCGAAGGTCTCGGTAAAAAAGAGTATGGAGATGGCCGTTCCCAGGGCCAGCCGGGTGGCGGTCAATACCTCAGGCAGTGCGGCTGGAGCCACAATCTCGGTAAATATCTGTAATTTACCGGCTCCCAGGGACTGCAGAGAGTAAAAGGTCTGCGCAGGGATGTCTTTGACCGCATCGCGCGCCGTGATGATGATCTGAAACACGATTATCAAAACAATCATGATAATCTTAGAGGTTTCCCCCAAGCCGAACAACACCATGATTATGGGCAGAAGGGCTATTTTGGGAATGGGGTAAGAAAAATATATCAGAGGGGCCAGAATCCGGTCTGCCTTTTCGAAATAGCCCATCATGAACCCCAGGGGTACTCCGATCAGAAAAGCGATGGCTACGCCTTCCACGATGCGCATCAGGCTGTAGGCTACGTGCACAGCCATCTTGACCTGAAAAATCTCCCCGATCTGTATAAAAACATCAATAGGGTTAGGTATGATAGGCCTATCGACCAGCAGGGCCAACAGATACCAGGCTAACATCAGAATAATGCCGCCTAACATCGCCCCCAGGGTTTTCTCTTTAGAAAACATAATTACTCACCCATGCACGATTTTAATATATCATAGCTCATAAAACCAGATTGTTACGCAACTTATTACCACAATAAACCAGACTCTTCCCGTGATGATGTTTTCCGTCACATGATGGCCTAATGAAGTATAATATCCTTATGCAAAGCAGTAAACTCACCAGTTTTATCCTGGATAAGATCATGGTTTTGGTGCTGTTATGGGTGTGCCTGGCCGTGCTGCCGGGATGCTCTGGCACCGGTCAGGAATCCGCATCAGTACCGGGCAATTCAATACCGTCAAGTTTACCCGGGGGTGCTGATTCCTCCCCATACCAGGCGGACACGCAAAATCCAGTTGTTGAAGATGGCATTACCGAGGTTGAGGTCGTAGAGGTCATTGATGGGGATACTATCAAAATATTACTGGGAGGCCGGGTGCAAAAACTCCGTTTTATCGGGGTAGACTCGCCCGAACTCAATCACCCCGCTCGCGGTGAAGAGCCTTTGGCTTCATCTGCCCGTGATTTTACCCGCACACGACTTGCCGGTCAAACCATCAGGCTGGAATTCGATGTAGAGAAGACGGATCAATATGGACGCCTGTTGGGCTATATCTGGCTGGGCGATGAATTGTTCAACGAAACCCTGCTCAAAGAAGGATATGCCCAGGTGGTCACTTTTCCGCCCAATGTGAAGTACACAGAGCGCTTCCGCTCCGCCCAGCAGATCGCGATACAAAATGGCCATGGCCTGTGGAGCCAGGAGAACCAGGCGAATGTTGATGGTAAGAAGACCTATGTGGGCAGCCTTCAATCCAACAAGTATCATTTCCCGGATTGTAAATGGGCACAACAGATTGCGCCTGAGCGGCAAATCTGGTTTAGCTCCCCGAGCGAGGCAGCTGCAGCCGGCTATGAGCCTTGCGGTACCTGCAGCCCTTAACAACTCCTCGCTGAGATGATACGTTATAAAATGATATAGATTTAAAAGATAGGCTGACATATTTGTATAACGAGGCAATGAGATGACGTTTTCAAAAGTAAGAAATATCGGCGGAGATCTGGCGGGTTCGATTGGAGACCTGGGCACTTTTCTGCCTTATGTGATCGGGGCTATTACCATAGCCAGCCTGGACGTTACCAGAGTACTGGTGATGTTCGGCCTGATGTACCTCTTCACCGCCTGGTTCTACCGTGTACCGGTGCCAGTTCAGCCCATGAAGGTGATCGGGGCGGCCATTATCATTCATCATTTCACCCCTGCTGAGATTGCTGCCACCGGGATGCTTACCGGGGCAATTCTGCTGGCCATCGGCCTGAGCGGACTGATCGACAAAATCGCCCAGCTCACGCCTGTCCCAGTAACCATGGGTATTCAGACCGGACTTGGTATCAGCCTGGCCATACTGGGCATTGAGATGGCTGGCAGTGACTGGACGCTAGGGCTGCCCATACTGGTGGTGATGTTGTTGCTGCTCAACAACCGCTATTTGCCGGCCTCCATCGTCGCCCTGGTGGGAGGCACTGCCCTTTATCTGTTTTTGCATCCGGGAACAACACTTCCCGTCCTCAATTGGCAGCTTACCTTACCCCATACCATCTGGCCATCCTGGGCTGATTTTAACCGCGGTTTTTTACAGGGTGCTTTGCCCCAGCTGCCCTTAACCCTGACCAACTCAGTGCTGGTGACCGCCTATCTGGCTGCTCAGCTTTTCCCGGAATCCTCCCAACGCGTCAACCATAAAAACCTGTGCCTGACCCTGGGAATCGGCAACCTTATCGGCGCACCGCTGGGGATGATCCCGGTATGTCACGGCAGCGGCGGTTTGGCGGCTCATTACCGGTTTGGCGCCAGGAGCGAATATGCCCTGGTATTCATCGGTGGGTTTCTGCTCATCATCGGCCTGTTCCTGGGCTCCTCCGGGCTGCAGCTATTGCAGATCATTCCCCCGGCGGTCCTGGGCGGGATGCTCTTTTACAGCGGGTTGGACCTGATTCACCCGCTCAAGAGCACTGATAGTAAGGATATATTCTTATTCGCCGCTGTGGTAGTGTTAAGTATCGCCCTTAACCCGGCCGTAGGATTTGCCGCCGGCATCGCCATATTCCTGCTGTCCAAAAAGATTAAAATCCAATAATAAGTGTGGTGCCAGGCACCACACTTATGGCACCACACTTATGGCACCACACTTATGGCACCACACTTATGGCACCACACTTATTTTAGTGCTTGATGCTGTTGCGCAGCTGGTTGGACATGAGCTGGTATTCGTCCCGGGAGCGCAGGTTATCCATCATAAAACAGGGATTCTTGATATTTCCCAGCACCCGTCCCGGGGCTGGAGACAGGACTACGATGTTGCTGCCCAGATACAGGGCTTCGTCAACACTGTGGGTTATGAAAACCGTGGTTACCTGATGCTCTTTCCAGATGTTCAGAAACAGCTCCTGAATCTCTTCCCTGGTGATGGCATCCAGGGCGGAAAACGGCTCATCCATCAGCAAGAGATCCGGTTTCAACAGAAAAGCCCGGGCAATAGCCACCCGCTGCTGCTGCCCCCCGCTCAGTTCCTTGGGGTAGCGGTGCAGCAAATCATCGATCCCCAGACGCTGAAAAATATAGCGGCTGTACTCATCCATAACGGTCGGCTCTTTCTTGATCTTGCGGCCCAGCATGGCGTTCTGGTAGACCGTTTTCCAGGGTACCAGCCCGTAGTTCTGCAGGATCAGCCCGATGCGCTGCGCTTTGGGGTCTATGTCCCGCCCGTTTATGGAAACCCGGCCCTCATATTCCTTTTTAATCCCTGACAGCACATACAGCAGGGTCGATTTGCCGCAACCAGAAGGACCGATAAAGGTATAGATTTCCCCGCTTTTGATGTCTATGCTCAGACGGTCCAGGGCCATTATCTCCTGGTCTTTCCATTTATAATAGACCGATAAATCCTCAATCTTAATCACAAGTATTACCTCAGTATTGATTCATCCACCAGGTCCTGGTATGCATAATCACCTTTTATAAGGCTTCTGTCTTTCATCCACTGTACTACGTCATTGACTATCTTCTCGTCCGGTTTAACCGCATGGGAGTATTGGGGTAAAACCAGGGAATCCCTTATAGTGGCGGGAAAGCCCTGTGCTTCGATCACAAAGTCCAAATAGCTTTCGGCCGGTTCAGACTGCAAATAAGCCACACTATCGTTGTAAGCGCGGAAAATTGCCTTTATTGCTTCAGGGTTTTCCTGCAGGCTTTTCTCGGTAAAGGCTATGGCGCCGGGTTTATTGGCCAGTTCATCGGTGCTGCTCAATACTTTGGCCCCGTTTTTGACCGCCAGGCCGGCCAGCGGTTCAGGCAAAATGCAGGCATCGATTTTGCCCTCCTCGAGCATCTCCAGGCGGGTGGGCAAGGCAGGAATGGCTACTTTTTTAACATCTTCCGGTTTCACCTGATGGGCTTCCAGCATTTTATCAACCATATACTCCATGATGGTATTGGTCGACAGGCCGACGGTTCTGCCTTTTAGATCCTGCATGGACTCAATCCCCGAGTCCTTACCGGCCAGCATTAAGACATTGCCATCATTTTTGGCGATAATCTTCTGCTTAAAGCCGCCTTCATTGGCGAATACCACCGCCAGATGGTCAGTGATCAACCCGTCCAGCTGCCCGCTCTGCATGGCACTATCCCTGTCCTGGGCGCTTTTGAAATGGATTATTTTTACGTTTACCCCGTGCTTCTCAAAAAAACCGTTCTTTTCCGCTATAATAAAGGGAATCGATTCCACATCGGGCATCACGCCGATGTTGATCGTTTTTTGCTCCGCGGGAGCAGGATCTTTGGGAGCACAGCCGAGCAGATTAAACGCGGCGGCCAGAACCAGCAGGCAAACTAATATTCTTTTCATTCGCTAAATTCCCCCACTACGACATATTTTTTGCTTATTCATGCCTGATTTTAATATATTGTGCTTGATATGACCATAGATTTGGGCAACTTATTCCTAAATACTGTGATAAAATAGCTCAAAACCATCTTTAAAGGAGAATACCATGATAACTGACGAATTGATTCAGCGCATAAATGAGTTGGCCCGCAAAAAGAAAAGCCAGAGGTTAACCCCGGAGGAACAGGTGGAGCAGCAAAAGCTCTATCGTATCTATCTGGATGCTGTAAAGCAACAAATTACTGCTCAGTTGGAAGCCGCCGGCATCAAGCCCAAAGCTCATGTCTGCCAGGACGGCTGCACCTGTCATCGCCATCACCTTACAAGCGGTGATGATACAAAACACTGATCTGATGGCGCAGATCATGGCCAAAGCCCACGCTGAGGCAATAAAATACCGGGGGAAAACCCCCGGTTTTATATAAAGTAAGCTCCAACGAACCTTTATCAACTTCCTCCCACCATTACCTTCCAACTCCCGTTTCCCATCTCGCCTTCCTACAAGCCCTTCGTCTATTCCGTCTTCCTTACTCATAGTCTACACCAGCTTTACTCCACTTCCGCTTTTACCCGTCATCATTGCTGATGTTCAAGTAATCGCTTCGATGTCGTCAGTCCTGCTGCAAACTACTTTCTGTCTGACTTCCTAGATATAGTGAACCCTTGTAATTCACCGGTACCTGTATTCCAACTCGACGTTCCGTCTCCATCTTCCGGCTCTGACAGGATTCCATCTTAGGAATTCCTTGGAGCTTACTTACATAATACATAGAATGTCTTACCTAATCCAGGGCTAAATATCAGCGTATACACCTATATTCAGTTATTATATCGGTTTTTTCGCCTATTCCTCCATCTAGCTTACTGTAAATATTTTTTTAACATTTCCTTAACAAATTCATAACATTATTAAAACATTCATATATAGCTGATGAGGCGTAACACCCGGGGCTTACTTCCCTGGCAAACATTAGGACCTGCACCGGGGGGAGTTTGCCCGCACGCTTAGCCCGGTATATTATTTATGATATAATACTGGATAATTCCGGGACATGTAGGGTCCCAACAATTATCAAGAGGTGCTTGGGTCGTGCTAATCACAATATCTCGACAGACTGGAAGCCTGGGCGATGAAATTACCCAGCTGCTTGCCAAAGAGCTGGATTTACCGGTCATCACCCGCGATCTGGTGTTAAATCAATGGTTTGCTGAATTGGCCAGCAAGCATGAGCAGCATATGCTCACCGAAAGCCCTGCCTTTTTTCTAAAAACCTCATCACAGGGCATCACTTTTGCCGAAGTGCTGGAAAACAAGCTCAAAGACTATGTATCCCGGCAGCCGGCTATTATTCTCGGTTTAGGATCACAGATCATATTTGCCCGGCACCCCGGCGCCCTGCATGTTAAGATTGTGGCCCCGCTGGAGAAGCGGATCATGCGGGTGATGCAGACCCACAGCCTGGGGGAAAAGGATGCGGAACGCTTCCTGGAGCTTACCGATCGCAAGCACCGGCGCTATATCTCGACTATCTACAACCGGGACTGGTCTGACCCGGCCCTGTACCATCTGGTCCTGAA
>LFSQ01000075.1:1414-2705 GCA_001512785.1 Syntrophomonas sp. DTU019 | reverse complement strand
AACAGCCGGTATATGGTTTGGCTATATCTTTCTTAACTGTGCACCTTCATTTGGTAAGAATACATGAAAAATACTTATGCTAAGCACCTGCTACTTATTTATAAATGGCTATATAATGCAATGGGTTTAAATCTATAGCTGGCACCCTTTAAGTATTTTTTGCCTGAGCATACTTCTATTGTTGCCCGAGCCACGGGGATAATACTACCCAATCTTCCCAGCGGGCTTTGCAGCCTTAATCTAGAGACCTAAATCCTTAGACCTTGCCTCTAAGTATTTAGCATAATTTAGAAGCTCTTTTTTACCATCGTCCGGCAGCGACATAAATACGTCTGCTATAGCATCAGTTTCTTGAACATAGCGGTTGTCGCTGAACCCGATCAGATAGCTGAAACCTACGTTCAAGGCCTCGGCTATGGCGATGGCGTGGACCAGTTTGGGTGGATGACAGGCTGCCTCGTATTTTGATATGGTAGCCTTTGAAACTCCCGCCATCCTGCCAACGTCCTCCTGCGATAATCCCCTTTCTTCTCTAATCTCTTTCAGGCGTTGGGCAAAAATCTCTCTAATCTGCTTTGCGCTTGTATTCACTTTTACCACCCTCTTACACAGTCTAATACACATATAACATGAATTAACTTTTTGCGCAACAAATAATCATTTTTGTTAACAAAAGTTATTGACATCTATTCACCTTTCTGGTAGCTTTGTAGTATCAAAAGTTGCAAAAAGTTAACCGGCGAAGGGGAGACGCTAATGACTTTTTCCATTGGGCGTAACATTCGGGCTGCACGGGTCAAATGTGGATTCACTCAGCGGGAAATGGCTCGAAGGCTGGGACTCTCGGCAACCGGATACAACCATAAGGAAAACGGAAAAAGGCAATTCACCCTGGAAGAATTCGTTCTAATATGTAAAATACTAGAGGCAAATCCCGATTCATTGATCCGGAAGTCCTTATAATGGGCTTTTTTTTCCCTACGAGTTTCAAAAAGTTAACATAGAAGGGGTGGTGGTAAGATTAAAAGCTTTAAGTAAAGGGGGCTAACGTATGAGTGGGTTACTAGTGGCACTTGGCATTATGGTTTCACTTATATCCGGAATGTTGAGTGTTTTATATGTTTTTACCAGGTTTTACTTGGACACTTAGTGGTAATTGGTCTTTTTGCCATGGATAGCTGGGAAGAGTAGAATGACCCGGAAGGAGGGTAAAAATGACTGAATTACAGGAAATGTTCTTATTCGGCACCTTTATTTATTACCTGTTCAAAGGCTCATTATTTGTGGTTCT
>LFSQ01000075.1:0-1331 GCA_001512785.1 Syntrophomonas sp. DTU019 | reverse complement strand
CGTTAATAAACGTGTATGTGCTTAAGCTTAAGCACGAGATTTCAGCCCTTATACTGCGCACGGCTGCACTAACGCATTTGACTTGCAATTTATATATCCTTCTAATAATTGAAAATAATCGTGCTCATGAAACATGCCAATGGGCTGAACCGTTAATTTCAGCCGAATATATAAACCCACTGCTGCTGATCATGCCTATCTGCCTGATGTGGTGATTGGCTGCAGTGCGGTTAATAAGGGCTAAGCGGGAAAGATCCGCAGCGATCTTTCCGGAGGTCCAGCGTTGCTTCTGGCTTCAATGTGTTCTTTTCGTGATAAAGAAGCCAGTCCTGTAGTGACAGGCAAGTAATCAAGCCTGATACTGCTTCAAACTGTACAAGCTTCCTCTGCGCAGGCTTACATATGAGCATTCCTTCAGCCCTGGAATACTTCAGGGATGCCCGCTCTTCCTGCTCCGCAATATAATACGGGATAGTTCCGCAAACCACTTTCCTATCGATAATTGGCCTAACCGGGAATATGCGCCTGCATCATGCATGATTGTGTCTTATAGGCTAAGTTTTTACAAGCAGATTCAAGCCCAGGTTAGCAAACCCATCCCTCACCGGCTTTTAATCAAGTCCTCTGCACGTCCGGCCTTACTCCTGTTGTCCTGGCCATTATGATTTTTCCTGGTAATCTTTGGCGAATAGCTGGATAATTATGGTAGAATATTGGTAGTCTTATCCGATTTGCTTTAAGCCGAGGTTTAATTCAATGCTGGCAAGTGTAAATACCCTGGTGATAGCCGGTGTGGAAGCCCTGCCGGTTAAAGTGGAGGTAGACATACACAGAGGACTGCCCAGTTTTGATATTGTTGGCCTGGCCTCCATGGCCATCAAGGAAGCCCGGGAAAGGGTGCGGGCGGCGGTGAAAAACTCCGGCTACGAATTNNNCGGCATACTCCTGGCTTCATCGCAGTTGAACACCTGTCTGCCCGAAAATGCTTTCCTGGCTGGAGAATTATCCTTAGACGGAACACTACGCCCTGTACCTGGTATTCTCCCCATGTCCTTAAAACTCGCCCAGGACCTGTCCAGAAGCATATTCATGGTTCCAAAAGACAACAGCCTGGAAGCGGCTGTTGTTGACGACATCACCATAATTCCGGTCACCAGTCTGAAACAGGTTGCGGATCACCTGGAAGGTACCCAGACCATTGCTCCTGTTGTTCCCTTAAACCTGAATAATCCGGGGGTCCACCATATAACCCATGATTTTGCCGAAGTGCGAGGCCAGGAGACTGCCAAAAGAGCACTGATGGCAGCTGCTGCCGGTATGCATAATGTGCT
>LFSQ01000130.1 GCA_001512785.1 Syntrophomonas sp. DTU019 | reverse complement strand
GGACCGGTTCAAAAAGTACTCAATAGCGGCTTGATAAGGGTACTTTTTCAGTGGTCTCGGACCGTCCCCATTTGTCACCTTATGTAAGCATTATCAGGCAGTGATATCAAATATCTCGATCCCAACGAGGTGCTATATTGTTGAATTTAGCAAATATGTCACCTGGTTCCAATCCTGAGGCTGGTTGTCGGGTACGTGTTTTTCCACGTCCATATTGGCACTATATGGCAAAAACATGCCGCCCGATGGTCTTGATCAACTGCCGCGACCATACCCATTTATTGGTAGCTGTGACCGGATTCCAATAATAAATTGCTCCTCCGGTCGGGTCCCATCCGCTCAAAGCGGCTTGGGCGGCCTGGTAAGCTGAGGCATCCGGCTGCAGGTAAAACTGGCCGTCACTCACCGCAGTGAATGCACCGGGCTGAAAGATAACCTCGCTCAGCGACCTGCCGAATTTCTGTGAGGCCAGACGATTCAAGGCCACTGCAGCCACAGCCACCTTGCCTTCGAAAGGCTCACCCCGGGCCTCTCCGTGGATAAGCCGGGCCAGGTTTTCTATGTCCCGGCTGGTAATTGATAAGGACCTGGAGGGGGTAGTGTATGAAGCGGCTTGTAGCGGTGCAACTGAGGTATTTACCGGCTTGCTGACCTCTCGTATGATGGCATAGGCGGTTTGTTTTCCTACCACACCGTCTACATTGAGGCCGTAGTGAGCTTGAAATCGCGTCACCGCAGCCAGGGTCTGGGGACCAAATATACCGTCAATACTGCCCGGGTTGAAACCCAGGTAAGCCAAATCCTTTTGCAGTTGCTGTACATCGTAACCTCGTGAGCCATACGCCAGGACTCTATCCCCCAAATAAGCCGCCTGTGTGCACTGCGGCGGGATAACCGCTGCCAGCATAAAAAGCGCCAGGATTACGATCATACTTACAGTGCGTTTTCGAATAAGATCTACCTCCTTTATGTTGCTCTATAATCTGCGTTTTCTTTAAAAAATCACGCATAAGCTATTATTTTTACAATTATAAAAACCTATTCATCATACCGCAAAACCGCTAAGCCGGGCAAACAACCTGCATTTGCTAATAAACCCTGATATACTGTGGTTGACACAGGGATGTCCAAAAATGCTACAGATACCCCACCAATGGTAAGTTGTAGCAAAGCGGGGTTGATTTCTTGGTTTGGGGTGTCGATAATGCTGGTGTATAATAATGGAAATGAGGGCGTGAAATCGACCGCTGCCTCCAGCTGATGGTATATCGTGATATTTGAGCGGCTGTTATACATTAAATAAAAGACAATATGCCTGTAATGCTCTATACTGACATACAGTTAAGCATACAGCCGGGAAAATAGAAGCAGACCGTATAGTCATAACACAATTACCAAAACTACTTGGTAACCAGAATATTAAGGGCTTTATACACGAGAGGGCAAACATCGATGCAGGATAAAATCGTCGGAAAGCAGGTGTGCATTTTTTACTTCCTAAAAGCAGCGAAGGATGTACGCCTGCTTTTCTGCGCTGACAGGTGCAGAATCCGTTTTGAGTATGAGAAAAACAGGGGGGCAGGACGGTTTGATACCGCACAGCGACGCTATTGAAGAAATATTGCAGCAATTGGGGGTTGAGCCGGAGCAGGGCTTGAGTTCCGATGAGGCCTCGCGGCGCCTGCAGGAGTACGGACCCAATCAGCTGAAGGCCAAACCCAAGCGAAGCCTCTTCAAACGCTTTTTGGACCAATTCAAAGATGTGATGATCGTCATTTTGATTATCGCCGCGATCATATCTTTTGTAGTGGCTGTCTACGAAGGCGAAGGCTTTTTTGAGCCGGTCCTGATCCTGTTCATCGTAGTGCTCAATGCCATCATGGGAGTGGTGCAGGAAAGCAAGGCCGAGCAGGCCCTGGAGGCCCTGCAGAAGCTTTCCGCGCCTCATGCCCGGGTGATACGTGACGGTAAAGAGGCCATCATTGATGCCTCGCAATTGGTGCCGGGCGATATTATTAAACTGGAAGCCGGCGATTATATCCCGGCTGATGCCAGGATAATAGAAAGCGCCAGCCTCAAATCGGAGGAAGCGGCTTTAACCGGGGAATCGGTGCCCAGCGAGAAGGATGCTCATGCGGATGTGGCCGCTAATGACCCCCTGGGTGACAGGCATAATATGCTTTATACGGGATGCAGCATTACCTATGGAACCGGCATGGCGGTGGTTACCGCCACTGGCATGAAAACCGAAATGGGAAAGATAGCCGATCTCCTGGAATCCGAAGCTGATATGCAAACCCCCCTGCAGCACAAGCTGCATATATTGGGTAAAAATTTGGGCGTGCTGGCCCTGGTGGTTTGTGCCGTCATTTTCGCCATCGGGCTGTGGGACGGCATGCCTATAATGGAAATCTTCATGATCGCGGTAGCTCTGGCGGTTTCAGCCATACCGGAAGGACTCCCCGCTATTGTCACCATTGTCCTGGCTATCGGCGTGCAGCGCATGGCCAAACGCAATGCTATTATCAGAAAGCTGTCCGCCGTGGAGACCCTGGGCAGCGCCTCGGTGATCTGTTCGGACAAAACCGGCACCCTTACCCAGAACAAGATGACCCTGGTCACGGCCTACAATGCGGATCATGCGGTAATGGAGGCTATACAGGCCGGTAATTCCGCTCCCATCAAACAACTGCTGAAGTATGCAGCCCTGTGCTCTGACGGGGTGGTCGAGTTCGAGGGCGGGGAGGAAAAGCATATCGGCGACCCTACCGAGACCTCGATTGTACTGGCAGCCTACAAAAACGGCATGCCCAAAGAGCAGCTTAACTGCAGCTACCCGCGTCTGGCGGTACTGCCTTTCGATTCCGAGCGCAAGCTGATGACCACGGTGAATGCCATTGACGGTCAAAATGTAGTCATTGTCAAAGGCGCCTTTGACGTGCTGGCCGGGAAGTGTACCTCAGGTGATGTGGAGGCCGGGCGAAAATATATTGAAGAGCTCAGCCGCCAGGCCTTGCGGGTTCTGGCAGTGGCTTACAAAAACATAGATACGGTGCCTGATGACCCGACTCCGGAAGAGTTGGAAAGCGACCTGCATTTCATGGGCCTGGTGGGCATGATCGATCCGCCCCGCCCGGAAGCCCGGGATGCGGTGGCGGTGTGCCGCAACGCCGGCATCAAACCGGTAATGATCACCGGCGATCATGTGGTGACCGCTTCCGCTATCGCCAGGGACCTGGGTATTTTGGAAGAAGGGGATGACGCCATCACCGGCAGCGATCTGGCGACGATGTCAAATGAGGAACTCGATCAGCGGGTCGGTCGCATAGCGGTTTATGCCCGGGTGGCGCCGGAAGACAAGATTCGCATCGTGCGGGCCTGGCAGCGACAGGGCGCGGTGGTGGCTATGACCGGAGACGGGGTAAATGACGCGCCAGGCCTTAAAGCTGCCGATATCGGGTGTGCGATGGGCATCACCGGCACTGATGTTGCCAAAGGGGCCTCCGACATGGTGTTGACCGATGACAATTTCGCCACCATTGTGGACGCGGTGCGCGAAGGGCGCTGCATTTATGACAACATCAGGAAAACCGTGGGATTCCTATTGGGGACCAATATCGGCGAGGTTTTTACCGTATTCTGCGCTATGCTCTTATGGAAGACCTCACCGCTATTGGCAGTACACCTGTTATGGATCAACCTCATCACTGACAGTCTGCCGGCTATAGCTTTGGGCATGGAAGCCGCTGACAATGATGTCATGCAGCGCAAGCCCAAGCCCAAGAATGAGAGCATTTTTGCCCACGGGCTGGGAATGCGCATCATTCTGCAGGGAGCGATGTTCGCGGTTTTGACCCTGATCGGCTTCCATATCGGGTGGAACAGCCAGGGTGAGATAGAAGCGGGCCGTACCTTGGCCTTCCTGGTCCTGGCATTGGCCCAGATATTTCATGCATTCAATATGCGCTCCAACCATTCCCTGTTCTCGATCGGGTTTTTTACCAACAAGCATCTCAATGGCGCGGCTGTAATCTCCATCGCCTTGATGGCGGTTATTGCCTTTATACCAGCTGTGGCCAGGGCCTTCGGATTGGTGCTGCTGCCCGCTTCTTTATATCTCCTGGCAGTAGGCCTGGCTGTGGTTCCGATAGCGGTGCTTGAGTTCTCCAAAGCCTTTGGCTTGATCAAGCATCAAGAGGGGTAAGGTGGCTTGAAATAGCAGATTTCATATAATCTTGGCGAGAAAACCTCGTGTTTATTCCAGGGATAAAGATGCCATTTGTTGCACTTTAACCATGCGCATGTGAATGTTTGGCTGCCATAATAGCGTAATGATTATTGTATGCTGGTGTTCCCAGGTAAAACGGGCAAAGAGGTGTTCATGGGGACTTATAAACACAGAGTATGCATTCGTGGCCAATGACCGCTAACGGGCCGTGGTTGCCACTGGGTCATGTAGGGAAGTGCTGGGTTTACTTTGTATTGACGGTGTCATTTGATATGACGGGAAGGGGGAGGATCAGGTTGAAACGCTCGCCTGGCATAATTATTTCGTTGCTCATACTGCTCTTATTCTGCTCAATGACTGGATGCGGCGCCAAGTCGCAAGACCTGGTCCAGAACCAGCGCACCGAATCCGTGAAAGAAGACGCGGCTGGCAGCCCGGAAGCGTACTCACAATCCGCCCCTGCCCCGACAGCTCCTGAGATGGAACGCAAGATAATACAGAATGCCAACCTTGACCTGGAGGTTGAGGATGTCGCTCAGGCAATGGACAGGATCAATGCCATATGCATTGAAAACGGGGGATACACCGTCAACAGCCATTTATCCAGAAACGATCAGCGCTTTTCCGCGCGGCTGTCCATCAAGGTCCCGCAGGAAAAGCTGCACGATATTATAGCCTCTATTTCCCAGCTAGGTGAAGTAACCTATAAGGTTATTTCAACACAAGATGTTACCGAAGAATACTATGATGCCGATGCGCGGCTGAAGGCAATGAAGGCCAAGGAAGAACGCCTGTTGGGCTTGATGAGCCAGGCCGGCAATATCAACGATATCATCAGCATTGAAAACGAACTGGGCAAAACCCGCGCGGAGATAGAGGTGCTGTCCGGACGGCTTAAATACCTCGACAATGCCACCGCGTACAGCCTTATCGAGATAGAGCTTCGCCAGGCGATTCCCGGAGCCGTGAAAGCGCCCCAGGGAACCATGGGGAAAGCTGTGCAGGGCTTGATTTCCAGCATCAACGGCCTGATCAATTTCGCCAGCCACACTGTTGTGGCGATATTCGTCATCCTGCCCTGGGCATTGGTATTGTTTTTACTGTTCCTGCTGCTGCGCTACATTTACAGAAAACACCGCTCCCGACGTACAAATTAACTGTGGTGCCATAACTGTGGTGCCAGGCACCACACCTATGCACTTATTGATATTTTGGCGGGAAAGTACCATATTGGTAGTGTAAAGTTTTAGTAGGTAAAAAGGGGTCAGAGATAGAAAAGAGACCTCAAAAACG